>CAIVEH010000192.1 GCA_903904855.1 uncultured Bacteroidota bacterium
AACTATAACTTATAATACAGGAGGGAGTTGCTATGTTACCAGGCACCTGACTGTAATGCCAACAGTAGGCAGAAGCGGGACATTGGATGTGAAGAGCGGAGAAACAGAAAATGAGCGGGGTAACCAGGTGCGGGTATTGCCTAATCCGGGAGATGGTGGATTTGTCATTGATCTTAACTGGGCTACGGAAGAAACGGTGCATATTACCATCTGCAATATGGCAGGGATGAAGATAAAGGAATGGATTGCGGTTACGGTTAAGGATCAGACGGTTTCGATACCGACGCAGATAGATGTGGCATCGGGGGTATACTTACTGATTATAGAGGGGAGTGATTCTAAGTATATCACGAAAGTAGTGGTGGAACGGTAATTGTTTTACCCCACTTGCCATTCATTTTATTTCAGGATTGTTCTGTAGTATTAAACTGCAACTGGTGCAGCTATAGTTGGGTGATGCTGATAGCCTTCCAGCGTAAAGTCTTCATACCTGAATGAGAAAAGATCTTTTACTTCTGGGTTGAGTATCAATTTAGGCAGAGGATATGGCGCCCGTGTAAGTTGCAGTTTCGCCTGTTCGGTATGATTGTTATACAAATGCACATCTCCGAAAGTATGTATGAATTCGCCAAGACCAAGGCCGCATACCTGGGCTATCATCATGGTCAGTAAGGAATAGGATGCGATATTGAATGGCACACCCAGAAATACATCGGCGCTGCGCTGATAAAGCTGACAGCTTAGCCTGCCATTGGCCACATAAAATTGTACCAGGGCGTGACAGGGACTAAGTTTCATCTGAGGCAGGTCGGCCACATTCCAAGCATTGATGATCATGCGGCGGCTGTCGGGGTTGGTTTTAAGCTGGTGCAGCACATCGGCAACCTGGTCGTAGGTTTTTCCATCCGGTCCTGTCCAGTTCCGCCACTGGTGGCCATATACAGGGCCCAGGTTGCCATTGGCATCAGCCCATTCATCCCATATCCTAACGCCATGTTCTTTAAGATAGGCAATATTGGTATCCCCTTTCAGAAACCATAACAACTCATAGATTATAGATTTGACATGCAATTTTTTTGTTGTTACCAGTGGAAACCCTTTATTGAGATCGAAACGCATCTGATACCCAAAACAACTGATGGTGCCTGTACCGGTGCGGTCGCTTTTGGATACCCCATTATCAATGATATGCTGTAACAGTTCGAGATATACCTGCATGATTTAAATTATCGGGCAAAATTAAAGATTAAACAGCATACGCCAAGAAATACAATTCCGGCTATCCACATCTTTATCCCACTTAATCAGTTAATTTTGGAATTGCAAACTGTAAATTATAAGAAGATGCCAGTAATTCTACCCGTAAAAGGAGTTGCCCCCCAGATACCCGATAGTTGTTTTTTAGCGCCCAATGCTACAGTTGTAGGCGATGTGATAATGGGCCCCGATTGTAGTATATGGTTCAATGCCGTGGTGCGCGGAGATGTCAATAGCATACGAATGGGTAGTAAGGTAAATGTGCAGGATGGGGCATGTATCCATTGCACTTACCAGAAAACCAAAGCCGTTATTGGCGACAATGTATCTATCGGTCACAATGCCATTGTACATGGTTGTACGGTAGGCAACAATGTACTTATAGGGATGGGCGCAATTATTATGGATAATGTGGTAATAGGAGAGAATTGTCTTATTGCTGCCGGTGCAGTGGTTCTAGAAGGAACGGTGGTGCCCTCAGGCAGTATTTTTGCCGGTGTGCCAGCAAAAAAAGTAAAGGATATAAGTCCTGAATTACTGAAAGGTGAGGTAGACCGTATTGCCAATAACTACCTCATGTACAGCTCATGGTTTAAAGAGTAAAAGTGCATTCTGATAAACGATTATTAATCAAAAAGAAGCGATAACAGGGGGGGAGTAAAAAATAATAAAAATAATTATCCCATAAAGTTATGGTTTTTTCAAAATGACGATTATATTTGCTGTCTAAATAAAACACACTAAGTATGAAAAAACTGATCCTTGCCTTGTTAGCAGCAGGAACAATCACAGCCGCCAACGCTCAGGAGCCACATAGTATTTTGCTTTATGGGGATGCTTCGTTCAGGACTGACCGTGCCGCGAACCTTTCCAAAACCACAAATTGGGATGCAACTCCTACAGTTGGTTATCAATTTAATCATAACTGGACTGTGGGTCTGAGAATCGTTTGGGGGCAGGATGCAACCAAAGATGTAACAGGCAATAAAACTACAATTAATCATTATGCAGTAGGACCTTTCGCACGTTATTCACATTATATCGGCAAAAGCGAAACTTTCTTCTGGTTTGGACAGGCTGATTTCAATTATGCTGGTGGATATACTACCAACGAAGGCAATCCTGCAGTTGATAAGCATACCGGTATTGGTCTGGACGTATGGCCAGCAATAGGTATCAATGTTGGCCGGGGTGTTTGTCTTAACTTCCAGGTTGGTGGCATTGGATATTCTACTGATAAATACAGTAACAATGTCATTCCTTCAATGAACAATAATGCTGATAATAAATTCTTCTTTACTTTCGGTCAGCAGGCTAATTTCGGAATCAGCAAAAACTTCAATTGTGGTCATAAAATGCACAGCCATCATGAGCCAGGCGATGAAATTCACCGTAGGAAAGCTGATAAGATGGAAGATGAAGATGATGCAGCTCCAAAGCCAAAGAAAAAAGAAAGGAACCGTGACGATGACGAGTGATAACTCCTCATTATCAATAATATTCAAAGCGTCCTGCCATGTGCAGGACGTTTTACTTTTAGGAGGTACTGCACCTTTTTCAGGTGTGGGACCTCTATTCTCAATTCATACGAATCAGTTATCAAGAACCAGCTTCGTGGAATTAGCCTGAAAGGCTTGAACACTAATAGTTTTATGTAAAACTCAGGGTTGGTAAATCAACTAAAATACAAACCTTCAAACGATTGAATTTATTAGGCGTTGCGGACTTTGATATCTGAATGTTATTTTTCTACTTGTTTCAATGACATTGCTGACGCTACATCTTCATGCTGAACAAACAACTGCCGGGTGGCCCCGGATCTGCTATCCTGCCACAGTAAGTAAATTTCACCGTTATCTATCCGTATATTTTCAGCAAGTGGCTTACTGATCAGTATTTTCCCCGAAACAACCATGCCCTTGCTTATACCCAGTTCTTCGAGTGTCTGATGGCTTTTATTGTCATAGCGATGGATATAGATTTTGTTCCGGGCTTCATCTTTCAGCAGCTCAAACTGCTGCGATTGTTTCCATTCAAACTTTATTGGTGCCTGACCTATTGATTTCCCTGCCTGATCAAAGAAGAGGATCTTTCGGTTGAAATAATCAAATAGCAGTACGGTGTCGCCACTGGTAAGGAGTGGAATGCTGATATGTGAGTAGGAGCCATTGTTCCACATCCTTCTGAACGACTGTTTTCTGGCAGCAGTCTTGAAATCGCCTCTGGTAATAGCGGCCAGTATTTCAAAATACTCTCCAAAACTTGCTTCAGCTACATCCTTTTCTTCAAATTGCTTTATAGGCATGAATGTTGTGTCTCCCTTCAGGATCAGCCCATACACCATTATGAAGTTTAATTTATCACCAATCCGGTAAAAACGGTTTTCGTTCACAGATAGTTCGCACTGTTGCAGCCCTGGCAGAAGTTTAATATTATAGGGTGTTTTAAGTGAGAGAGATGTATCCGATACATTAATCGGATAAAATACATCGTGGCAAACGCAATAGTATATCCCGGCGCAGCTTCTGAATAAGGATTCAGGCTCTTTGGGTATTTTGCAGGAGGCGTGTATGCTGCCATCTTTATCTATCAGGAATAACTTTGCTTTTCTGCCATTATCACCGCTAAAGGTGGCCACAATCAGGTTGTTTCCGTAAAAAATGTAGTCAGTAACGTATTGTGTTGGTTCCTGAAGCAGCTTACTCACTTTATTGCCATATATAACGGTATTATTGATGCTTACAGATAATGGATGCATATAAAGCACCGGAACAAGATCGCGCAACGTGTCTATTGCATAACCGCTGCGTAGGGCAAGAAGATAGCCCGGAATGCCAATACGGCCAAACGGAAGCATACAATAACCCGCGCTATCGCTTCTAGCCATCCGTTTACCCTGGTAATCCATTATTTCTACATTACTTACCGGGACATTGCTACCTGCCTCCAGAATGTGTATAACAACCTGAGCCTCCTGCGCAGAAGCCTGAATAACAGATAGTAACAGCATTGTAAGAAATAAATAGCGCTTCATTGCTGCAAAACGGTAATTGGGTAACTACTATTGAAAACAATTATCTTCCTGTATATAGACGATATTATTGCATTAAACCTTGGGTGCTATTAAATAAAAATTTACCAATAGACTGTTCTGCCCTAAAAACCAGCTCGTAATTGACCTTCTTTTTTCCTCTCCAATCCTATTCCAATACCACTTTGAGATACAGACACTCATTGTTGATTCTGGCCGTCACAAAGTATATCCCAGGTGGCTCAGAAAGGTGAAATATTGTTTCTTTATTGGTAGAAACTGTCCATTCTTTTACTTTTTGCCCTAATACATTTGTTATGGTTATCAGAGCTGGGACATCTTCAGGGGCAGATAAATTCAAGGTAAATGATCCATGGCTGGGATTGGGAAATAGTGCAATAGCAGATGGCTGGGGATTAATTATTTGATTTATTCCTTCCGCGCATAAGATCTCTGAGCGCACTCCTATACGAAATATTGCCGTATCAGCCCCACAGGTATTAGTCACAATATACCATACTGAATCACTTCCGGGGGTAATGCCGGTTACTACTCCCTCTCCGTTGATTATTGCAACAGATGTATGTTTGCTAACCCATGTACCTCCTGAAGAAGTATCGAATAAGGGTACAGATTTACCAGGGCAAAGACTATCTAACCCTGATATAGTCCCTGCATGTGGCAAAGGATTTACAGTGATATCTTTAATAGAACTACAGCCCCCTGCTACGGTGTAGGAAATTACAACTGTACCGGAACTAATACCAGTTACTACCCCGGAACTGGTGTCAACCGAAGCGATGGGGGAAGCGCTGCTTAGCCAGGAGCCACCAGTAGTGAGATCACTTAGCGTTATTGTTGCACCTACGCAAAGAGACGATAATCCGGTTATGGGCGATATTGAAGTGCCAGGTGTAAATGCATTCCTGATAATTCTAACCCTGTTATTTTCCTGATCTCCGATAAACAAACAGCCACTATCATTTAAAACTGCTATACCGTAAGGAAAATTTAACTCGGCAGTAATCGCTGGTCCATCACCATTAAAACCAGCAATTCCATTACCGGATATTGTGCTAATAATTCCTGATGGTGTAACTTTCCTGATACGAAAATTGTTTTCATCAGTAATATATATATTGCCGATATAATCTATTGCTACCGATGTTGGGCCATTCATTCTGGCTGTAGTTGCCGCTGCCCCATCTCCGCTAAAACCAGCTAAGCCCGTACCTGCAATGGTACTGATAATACCAGCTGTGTTGATTTTCCGGATTACATTGTTTAAGTCATCCGCGAAATATATATTTCCCCGGCAATCTACCGCTACACCAGTGGGATAATCTAATTGAGCCAAAGTTGCAGGTCCGCCATCGCCAGTGTATCCAGGTACTCCGGTTCCGGCAATAGTACTAATAATTCCCGCGGGGCTTACTTTACGTACAGCGTTATTCAATTCATCAGGTATAATTATATTGCCTGAGTTATCAACCGCAATGATGTTCGGTCTGTTAAATTCTGCAGCTGTTGCCGGGCCACCATCGCCACTATATCCGGCTATTCCATTACCGGCAACGGTTGAAATAATTCCTGTGGAAGATACTTTGCGGATTCTATTATTATAACTATCTGCAATGTAGATATTGCCTGTGCCATCAACTGCAACACCCCATGGGAAGTTTAATTTAGCTGATGTTGCAGGGCCACCATCACCACTGAAACCTAACGTTCCTGTACCGGCAATTGTACTTATTAGTCCTGAAGGATTAATTTTCCTGATACAATTGTTTCTGGAATCAGCAAAATAAATACTTCCTGAAGCATCAAAAGTAATACTGTTTGGAGTACTCAACATGGCGCTGATAGCTGGCCCCCCGTCACCTGTATAACCCGAAGTTCCATTCCCTGCAATAGTGGCTATTATCTGGGCGGCAGAATGATTATTCAGGCTTAAACCAAGCAACAAAAAAAATACAAACACGAGGGAGCTAAAACAGGAAATTCTATTCATAAGCATTGCTGTAATAAGTGATAATATCAGTGGTATTCAACTGTATACCAAATATAGGAACAATCCAGACAAACCTGTAAATACCATCCTCATATTTTGAAATGGAATTCAGTGTTACATCAATGACATTAAATTCATTTTCAATTTTATCGGGTTTACAGGTAAGATTTGTCAACTTTCAAAAAGTTGACAAATCTATACAATGAATATCACTCGGCAGTAACAACCTTCGCCTCGCAACACTCCTGATATTTCCAATGACGGTTACCACTATGGCATCCACCCATCATCCGGTGCCTGTGGCCTCTGCCACCAAACAATAATCTTGCCAGCAGCAACAGCCCTGCTGCCTGCCAGAAGGTAATCATGCTTATATGAAACAATGATGGCAGTATTCCGTTCCATAAAAGCATTACAAGCCCGCTGAAGGCGGCTACACCCGCTGTTGCCAATAAGATGAATAGCGGTATTTTTCTTTTCCAGTTCTTTTTCATAATTTTTTTTCACAAAGCTAACCCCACCGGGCAGCCTGTATGAAATGGTTTTCGGTAACCATAATTAAAATGCAGGTAAACATCAGCTTCTTACCGCCAGGCACCAACTGCAAATTGTCAACAGCAAACGGCCATCTGTAAATTCTACTTAATAAATATGCCAACTAAAACTTCGGGCATACAGTCTTCTTGGCTACGCCTTTATCGTTGTAATTGCCGGTATAGAAGAGGGTAATCTCAGCTCCGCCCTGCATATTGCTTGCTTCTTTGAGGGTGGATACATTTACATCATAACTGACACCTACAGCTATGCTCATATAATTAAGCTTAATAACCGGGATGATCGCATCCTGGTAACGGTAAAATACGCCTCCGGAAAGTACAAAAATATCTTTAGCGCCCATGGAGGCCTGGGTCCAGTTTATTAGTCCGCCAACCAGCAATTCAGAATAAGTTCCCTGGCTGGCATAATTGGCCTGAACCTGCATGGTAATAATGTCATTTATTGCCGATGAAAGCGCTGCATTGCCATTCAGGCGCATATTTTCAGTAATCCCCGGTTTCTGGTAATAGGAGAATTTGGGCTGAGTAACGTGGTAAACTGATGCGCCTATTACAAGAGTTGTAGCATTCCCTTCACCTGTACTGGTGTTGTAGTTTATGCCTGCCCCCAGGTCGAACATGGTTATCTGTGCATTGGGAAGATTTTCCAGAGAAGGATTTACCGGGTCAAATTTGCCGCTAATATACTGGTTATTAAATGTAGCCTTTGAAGGATTGAAGCTGTACTGCAGATAGCCACCTGTAAAACCAACTGATAAAAAGGAATTATGATCGGAGTTCATCGACTTATTGTAGTTGAGCGCTGGATAAAATCCGGTTATTTTCTGATCTACGCTCCCTGCTTTATCACTAACCGCCAGTAGCCCCACACTTACAAAGTCCTCAGATGTCTGATTGATCTGGAAGTGGGTCTCGGCAGTACCCAATATAGTATTATATGGATTGCTGATACTGGCCCATTGGTTTCGGTAATACACTCCTAATTTATAATCATCGGCAAACACACCGGTAAGGGCAGGGTTGCGCAGAATGGAAGTTTCATAAAACTGCGAAAAATGGATATCCGCCTGCCCGGATACCTTTCCTGGCAAATATGCTATACAGAATATTAAAGCTAAAGCCTTTAATGACTTTAGACTTACGAATTCAGACTTACGACTTTTCAATTTCATACACTGATCATTTACCTGATGATAGTTACATCACCTTTCAAAAATAAGGGTTCCCCGGTTTCGCACAAAGCGTCTATAACCCACACATATACATCCGGCCTGGGTGAACCACCATTAAAGGATCCGTCCCATGCGTTATATTCATCATTCAGGTTTATGTTCGACCGCTCAAAAAGCAGTTCACCCCAGCGGTTATAAATTCTGAATGATTTAATTATGCTCACTCCCTTTCCGCGCGGATAGAACACATCATTCTGTCCGTCATTGTTTGGAGTAAATGAATTCGGAACAAACAACTGGCTGTTATCGCAATACAGGTGTATGGTAACGGAGTCGGTATTCACGCATCCGTGTATCGAAGTTACGATGATTGAATAGGTGGTAGTTACCGACATGCTGGCCTGAGGATTATAGCAGGTGTCGCAATTGAGTGTTGCTGCAGGCGACCACATATACTCGTGTATCAGATTGCCTTTGGCTGTAAGCTGGGCTATGGAGCCTGCCAGTAACTTCTGGTCAGGACCGGCATCTACTGTCGGCAGCGGATAAATAATTACAGTTACATAGTTGGTATCTGGGATACAACTTCCGAGCTGAGCTATGGCCATATAGGTAACAGAATTTGGAGGAGATGCCAGTGGGTCGGCTGAATGATAATTGCTGAGTCCCAGGTTTGGCAGCCATGTATATTTTGTTCCGCCGGAATCATACAACTGTGCGAATTTTCCGAAGCAGATTGCAGTATCTCCCCATGCATGAGCCACTGTAAGTGTTTTCAGCATCACAGACGTGGTATCTGTGCCTTTACAGCCATGAATATCGGTACCCGTAACAGTATATTGCGAAACAACAATCGGGGAGACTTTTGTCGGGTTACAGGCTGTGCAGCTAATAGCACCGGGTCCTGCCCATGTATAGGATACTCCGCCATAGCCATACAATGTTGCAGCATCGCCCACGCAAATAATGGTATCAGGGCTTACCGTAATAACAGGGGGCAGATAAACAGATACATCCTTATTAAGAGTTGCGGTACAGCCCCAGCCATCTGTTACAATCAATGTTACCGGATAGGTACCCACTGCCGTATAGGTAACTGATGGTGATGGCAATATGCTGATAGAGTCTTTATAGCTCCAGTTCCACGAATTTATGGTCGACCAGAAACTGCTGGAAGTATCTTTTAAATTAATGGTTTCGCCAAGGCATACCGGGTTTGGAATAGTAGTAAAGCCGGTTGTAATACCATCTACCTTTATTGTATCAGTGCCCAGTGCGGAATTAGAACAACCTGTATTATTGCTGAGAATGAGTTTTGGTACATATGCGCCAGGTATGGTGTAGGTATGGGATATGGAATCAGACATGGTAGCGATTGCTGTATGTCCGTCTGCAAAATCCCATACTATGCTGGGTACATTTATTGTGTTGGCCAGGAAATGCACAGTTAGCGGCGTGCAGCCGGAATCAGGCGCGTAGCTGAATTCACCCGAATAACCGAATATCTGTACATGGCCCCAGGCGGTATCCTTACAGCCCCATGTATTGGTTGCAATAAGCCTAACCGTGTCTAATCCTGTTACAATGTAAAGGTTTACAGGGTTAGTTGCTATCGATGTGCTGCCATCGCCAAGTTTCCAGTTATATGTTACAGCTCCAGTACTTGTATTTGTAAAGTTAACTGTCAGTGGCGGGC
The DNA here is from genome assembly GCA_903904855.1 of uncultured Bacteroidota bacterium. Taxonomy (GTDB): domain Bacteria; phylum Bacteroidota; class Bacteroidia; order Chitinophagales; family Chitinophagaceae; genus Nemorincola. The sequence continues at coordinate 9,725 of CAIVEH010000192.1, forward strand.
ATAGCGAAACAGAGTCACTCATGGTGAATGAGGCATGCGGTTGGGTAACATTAATTAAGTTGACATTGGTAAGTGTGTCTGTGCAGCCATGTGCATCTGTAACTGCCAGTTTTATGGTATAAAATCCTGTAGCAGTATATACATGGGTAGGGTTGGTTAGTGTTGAAGTATCGCCATCGCCAAACCACCAGTAAGAAGATACAATCGGGCCCGAAGTATTATTGAAGTGCTCAACCTGGTTAAGGCATGGGTGAATTGTAGTTACTGTAAAGCCAGCATTGGGTCGCCACACAGTAATCAGCGGAAGCGCTATTGTATCTTTACACCCGATATTGTCTGTTACGGTCATAGTTGGTGAAAATGACCCGGTAAGCGTATATGTATGAGTTATTGGAGACACCGGTGTATACACAGAATCACCATCACCGAAAACCCATTTGAAATTGGTATAAAAGGTGCCGGGAACATCAGTGCTGGTATTGGTAAAAATAGTAGTTAGCGGCCAGCACCCGTTAGGCGGCGATGCTGTAAAATTGGCTACGGGCTTGGCTACCAATATATAATTTGGTCTTATGGCGCTATCATAGCAGTTGTTCTGGTCTTTAATAATCAGCTTTATAGTATAGATGCCTGTATAATGGAAAGTATCGAGATAAGTAGGCAAGGTACTGTCGGCCGACCGTCCGTTGCTGTGCCAGTAGTAGGCAGAAGCAGTCCCCCCTGTAACCGTTGAAGTAAACAGGATAAAACTATCCCGGCAGATTGCTGTATCAGGTGTTGTAAATACCGGAACTGGTCTGTGCAGGTCTATACTGGAAGTTGCGGTATCCCTGCAACCACTCGTTATATTATAGGTGGTTAGTGTGGGTGTATACACAACCGCAGCCGGATAAAGATGAAGAGGATTATCCAGTGTTGAAGTTGCAGACCCATCGCCGAAAATCCATAAATGGGTATCATCACCCAGCGAACTATCGCCGAATTGTACTGTATTAACAGGGGAGCATAGCACCTTATAGGCTATTGCGGCCATTGGGGAATCAATGAGAATGTAGTTTGGTAATGTCACCGTTGGTCCCGGACAACCATGGTAAAATGGAACAACTGTAACAGTGAACAGCCCAGGAAGTATATAGTGATGTGAGGTGCCCGGAGTAGTCGTAGTCATCCCTGTCCCATCCCCGAAAACCCATTGATACGCGTCAACGGGACCACTGATTACTGTTGCACTGAATGTGACAATATTATTGTGATAGCATACGTGCCGGGGGGCAGCGTCTACGGTTATCACTGGTGGCGTTCCTACAACTATAACTATAGTGGCAGTTGCTGTGCAACCATTAGCCGTTACAATGGTTACAACTACATTATAAGTACCCGGCGCCGTATATACGTGGGTTGGGGTAGGCGCTGAGGAGCCGGGCGAACCATCTCCGAAACTCCAGGTATAAGATGCTATAGGAAATGGATAAGGAGTCCACGATGGGCCGGGAATCGATGTCATTGCCCATGTATTGAAATGTACAGTAAGCGGTGCGCATCCAGCAGTATCAATGCCATGAGAAATCCCGAACTGCAGGTCGTAGACACAATAGGTCTGATTAAAGGTATCAATACAACCTGCTGATGTGGTTACAATCATCTTTACCGGAAAACAGCCATTGGTTGCATAAGTGTGGGTGGATGTAATGCCGGTTCCGGAATATCCGTCTCCGTATAGCCATGAAACTGTAGCGCCCGATGGAACCGTAGCCGTAAATGTAGAAGTTGCCGGAGCAGGGCAGGGTTCTGATGGTGTAATGGTAAAGCTGGCTACTGCTGTAGGTAATATGGTAATACTATGCGTTACTGTATCATAACAGCTGCCATTAAAAATGATAAGTGTAACATTATATGTGCCGGCGGTGCTATAGGAATTGTAACCCATGTCAGATCCGTTGCTGTGACCATCTCCATAAGTCCAGTTACTGCCTATATGTGCGCTGCTGGTATTGGTAAAGTTCACCACTGTATTGACGCATGCAGTAGCCGGAAATGTAAATGATGCACTAATAGAGCTGACTGTTATGAATGCAGGGATAGTAATGCTGTCCTTGCACCCGTTGGCATCCGTTACTATCAGTGTTATTGGGTAGGATCCAGGGCTGGTATAGGTATGAGTCGGGCTGGATGCCGTTGAGTTTGGTGAGCCATCGCCGAAACGCCATAAATAAGTAAAAGGCCCTGCGCCTGTTGATGTACTGGTAAAGGTTGTTGAGCCGGGAGGGTTGCAAATGGCAGTAGTTGAAGCGGTAAAACCGGCAACCGGCGGTGTATAAATATCGATGTATAGTGGTTTGGTGAGGGATGCTACACAGCCGTCAGCATTGGTTGCTGTAAGTGTAATGTTCTTTGTTCCGGGAGTAGAGTAAGAATGTGTAATAGGTGCGCCTGTTCCGCTGAATCCATCTCCAAAAGCCCATGTATAGGATACTGGTCCGGGAACACCACCTACAGTTGTGCTGGTAAAAGTAATAGGTGCCCCGGGGCAGGCCATCAGCTCGCTTGCTGTAAAATCCACAATGGGAGAAGGATAAACAGTAATTACCTGTTTGTGTATGCTTGTTAAGCTGCCATTATGTGCCGTAAGTGTTACTGTATAAGTGCCTGAGGTAAGGTAACTGGAGCAGGGGTCGGTAAGGTGTATTATCGGTGTGCTGTTACCAAAATCCCAGTCATATGTCGAACCTGCTGCTGGTGTGGTTGTATTGGTAAAGCACACAACAAGCGGTGCGCAGCCGGCTACTGGAGATGCTGTAAATCCTGCAACTAACTGAGCGCTTGCCTGTAATCCTGCACAAAAGAGCAGTATCAGTGGCAGCACGATTCGGGTAAATGGTCTCATATTTTTGCATTAAGCCTGAACTGAATATATATAGGGG
>CAIVEH010000193.1 GCA_903904855.1 uncultured Bacteroidota bacterium
AAGAACAAGTAAGATGGTGTACTTTATTTAATCAACATCACTAAGGCTGCAGTAAAGCCGCGTATCTGGTTCAAGCCCATAAGGGATAGCGCTAAAACCACAACATTTGTTGTGGTTTTAGGCAATTAGAAAATCTTGAATATAGGAAAGTACTATCTGAAGAGGAAGAGATTTATGTCCCTTATACCTTTGAATTTTACCTCACCTCACTTCCATTATCAGCCACTTCGAGCGGAGAAACGAAAATAAGGCGGCCATCGCCATTCTGTGCCATCAATATCATACCTCTGCTTTCTATTCCACGCATTTTCCGAGGGGCAAGGTTGGCAACCACTGTTACCTGCTTCCCAATAATTTCTTCGGGTTTAAAGTGCAATGCGATACCTGATACTACTGTTCTGATCTCATTACCCATATCCAGTTCCAACTTCAGCAATTTGTCGGCCTTTTCTACCTTTTCGGCTTTAAGGATGGTGCCTACCCGCAGGTCCATTTTCGAAAAATCATCAATGGTAATTTCTGGTTTCTGGGCTGGTGCTGCTAGCGCTTCTTCTGGTTTTGGCTGAGGCGCGGCTTCGGCGGCTACTGGGGGCGTATTTTGTTCCATTTTCTGGCTGGTAGCCTGTTTTAAATTGTTTCTTAATTTTTCAACTTGTTCGGCAACTTCGGTGTCCTCTATTTTACGGAAGAGCAATTCAGGGGCACGGAGGGAGTAGCCTATTTTCAGCAGATTTATTTTGCCTGCATTTTCCCAGTCCAGAATCCGATCTACCACCTTCATCATTTTGATCATCTTCCCGGCCGTAAATGGCAGGAAGGGATTAATAAGAATTGAAAGGTTGGCAGTCAGCTGCAGGCATAGGTGCAGGCAGATATCTATCCGTCCCTGATTCAGGAGTTGTATTTCAGGGGTTTTTGAGAGACTCCATGGTGCATTATCCTGCAGGTATTTATTGCCTTTTCGGGCGAGGTCAATTACCTCGAAAAGTCCGTCCCTGAACTTATAATTCTCAAGGCAATTTTCGACTTTCGTTTTTGCATTTTTTATTTCTTCTGCCAGTTGCCTGTCAGCATCATTTATCAACTCATCCTTTACCGGAGGTACTTTGCCATTGCACAGTTTATGCATCAAAACAAAGGTGCGGTTGATGAAATTGCCAAAGATCGATACCAGTTCATTATTGGTGCGGTCCTGGAAGTCTTTCCAGGTGAAATCGTTGTCTTTGGTTTCCGGGGCATTTGAGCAGAGCACATAACGCAGGGTATCCTGCTGATCGGGGAAGTCGGTAATATATTCATTTACCCATACTGCCCAGTTACGGGAGGTAGATACTTTTTCTCCTTCAATGTTCAGGAATTCATTAGCAGGCACATTGTCGGGCAGCACAAAACCACCATGTGCTTTGAGCATCGCCGGGAAGATAATGCAGTGGAATACAATATTGTCCTTGCCAATAAAGTGCACAAGCTTGGTATCTTCTTTGCACCAGTAGTCGCTCCACTGATTGGTGAGTTCCTTTGTGGCGCTGATGTAGCCAATCGGCGCGTCAAACCATACATAGAGCACCTTTCCTTTGGCATCTGCCAATGGCACAGGCACACCCCAGTTGCTGTCGCGGGTCATTGCGCGGGGTTGGAGGCCGCTGTCGAGCCAGCTTTTACATTGACCGTATACATTGGGTTTCCACGAGTCTTTCTTGCCGTCAACAATCCATTCTTTCAGCCATGGTTCATACTTGTCGAGCGGGAAATACCAGTGTTTGGTTTTCTTTTTTATTGGCACTGCGCTGCTCAGAGCGCTGCGCGGATTCAGTAATTGCTCAGGAGATAGTGTGCTGCCACAACGCTCGCATTGGTCGCCATAGGCATTTTCATTGCCACAAACCGGGCATGTGCCTAGTATGTATCTGTCAGCAAGAAAGATATCTTTTGAAGCATCATAATACTGCTCACTTTCGCGCTCCTCAAAAACACCATCGTTAAACAGCTTGGTAAAGAAAGCTTGCGAAGTATCGTGATGAATAGCATTTGAAGTGCGGGAATAAATATCAAACGATATGCCCATTGCAGCAAAGCTGTCTTTAATTATAGTATTGTATTTATCTACCACATCCTGGGGAGTGATGCCTTCCTTCATGGCACGGATGGTGATAGGCACTCCATGCTCATCGCTGCCGCAAACAAATTTCACATCTCTTTTTTGCGCCCTCTGGTAGCGGGCATAAATATCGGCAGGAAGGTAGCAGCCCGCCAGGTGCCCAATGTGTACAGGGCCATTGGCATAAGGTAGGGCGGCGGTTATTAAGTATCGTTTGTAGTCCATTATTATTGTAGTCTGAAGTAGTAAGTAGTTAGTATTAAGTTATTGCCAAATAAGGAAACACCCTTAGCTGTATTGAATTTAGGTGCAAGTTAAATAATAGGGGGGAGTTTCAGCATTATCCGTTTTATAGGTGCCAATATTTTATCGGATTGTTGGCAATTGGGGTTTATTTTATGATGATTTATTAATTAGTTTTGAGTTATTAATGTTCCAGGATTATTGAAATTAAATTTAAGAGGCAAGTTCAGAATTGACAGGGCGATTTACCTAACAAGTATTGTTATGTATATAGGCTATATATGGCTTGACTATCATTTGCAGACAAATGAATTACATCAGCTTGCTATTCCTGAAGCAAGAATACCTGAAGTGAAAGTTATGCCTCTTATCAGGATTCAACCTTTTAGAGGTATGTCACAAAACGAAGTGGAGTATGTTTTTAAGGAAATAAAGAAATTTTATTCCAAAACAACTTTATTACCACCAATTGAAATGCCCAAGCAGGCCTATTATAAGCCAAGAAGCAGATACAGGGCAGACTCTATTATTGCATGGCTCTCGAGGCAAACACCCGAATACAGCGTGGTAATCGGCTTGACCTCAAAAGATATCAGTACCACTAAAGATAAGATAATAGACTGGGGTGTAATGGGGCTTGGTTATCAACCTGGAAATGCCTGTGTAACCTCAACTTTCAGGCTAAATAAAGCAAATCTCCTTGATCAATTGTTCAAAGTATCGGTGCATGAGTTGGGACATACGCAGGGGTTGCCTCATTGCCCCAATAAAAACTGCTATATGCAGGATGCCGAAGGCGGAAACCCAACAGATAGCGAAACCGGATTCTGTGCAGAATGCACGAAAAAACTGGAAGAAAAGGGTTGGGATTTCAGTTCTAAATGAAATAATTGCAAACTATAATACTGAAAGACCTCTCGTAATTTGATGTAGTATATCTGTAAACAATTGCTATTTCCCCGTCTTCCGGCTGTTTATTTCATCACGGATGTTGATGGCGCGCACATAATCCTCTTGTTCAAGTACCTTTTGCAGTAGTGCATTAAGCTCATCAAGGCTCATGTTTTTGATGTCTTTGTCTATATTGCCCTTGCCGCCAACAGGTACTTTTCCCGGCTTGGGGCCCGCTGTGGGCTCAACAGTGGTGGCTTCAGGCTGTTCCAGGTAAAGGCCAGCTGTTTCGAGTATGTTTTCGTAAGTATAAATCTTGCAGGTAAACCTTACAGCCATTGCCAAAGCATCGGAAGTTCGGGAATCTATTTCTATAGTTTCGCCATCGTGATGGCAGATGAGCTTGGAGAAAAATATGCCTTCTTCCAGTTTGTAAATCAGTACCTCGGTGAGTTCGATACCGAATGTGGTCATAAAATTGGCAAACAGATCATGTGTGAGGGGGCGGCTGGGCTGCATCCGCTCAAGGGCAACAGCAATAGCCTGTGCTTCAAATCCACCAATCACAATGGGCAGCCTGCGCAGACCGTCTACTTCTCCCAGTACCACTGCATACGAATGTGTTTGTGTAATACTGTGTGATAAAGCAACGATCTCTAGTTCTATTTTGTTCATTTTATTTTAGTCGTAAGTCGTAAGTCTTTAGTCGATAGTCCTGATTCAATAGGGTAAAATGCCTGAATTCGGTATTCAAATACAGGGTGAAGGTACTGAAATTTATAAAATTATCTTATGCCGAAAAGCAGTTGCCTGATTATTCTCGCTATTCGTTTCTTGTACCAAAGTGTGCTACCTTTCTTAGCGTGGCATACTTATGTGCTAAAATAGTTTCAATTCGCTTTCATCTTCTCCTTCCACCGGTTTTGGAACCAGCGAAATTTCTTTCAGATCTTCGCCGGCAAAGTAGCTACCTATTGTTTTCCAGCCAGTTACATCTACAGTTTCGTGAAGGGAGATTATTTCTTCCTTCATTTCGGTTTTCTTCTTGCCGGTACGCACAATTACCACAGGCTCCTGCATTGTAGTTACCAGTTCAAGGTAGTTACCTTCGCCTTCCTTGATGAATGAGTATTTACTTTTCAGAGTCATACTCTCTATAAGGAAGCGTTTTACATTGAAATGCTTTGATTTAGCCTCGAAATAGATAGCGGTAACAACCTTATCGCGATGGAATTTCTCAATCAGGATTACATTATCGTTATCATAACGGTTGGTAAGTTCAAAATCGGTCAATTCGTAAGTTCCGTCTTTATAGAACACTATGACGCGGTCTTTTTCATCGAACCTGCCCAGCAGCATACCATTTCCGTCTTTGTTCAGTCTGCCAATGGTATCGTCATACCATATTTGAGGCGCAGAAAGGGTAGAGCGGCCTTTTTCTTTAAACCGAACACTTTTTACCGGGTACTTGGTAACCTGGTTGCCCTGTGCGCCACGGCCTTTTATTTCCAGTTCTTCGAAGTAGTAATCGAATACCTTGCTGCGGGCTTTGCTGCCGGGTTGCAGGGTAATGGTTATTACCTCAGCCTCGCCGTTGGGGTTTACGGAGAAGTACAGGATTTTACTGCCGGGGTTGCCCTTGGTAATATCGTATTCCTTATCGCGGGTTACGCCGGTTACATTAAACCGCTTGCCGTAAGTGATGCCCGACTTGCCATCCATATACAGCAGATTGTAGGTGGTGCGCTCATCGTTTTTCTGATGCACTGCCACATGGGTAATATCCTTGCCCACAAATGTTTTATCAGATACTTTGGATACCAGCATCTTGCCATCCTTACGGAACACAATGATATTATCTAGGTCTGAACAGTCGAATGCGAACTCATCCTTCTTGAGGCTGGTGCCTATGAAGCCTTCCTTTTTATTTACGTATAGCTTGGTATTGGCAATAGCTACTATATTGGCGTTGATATTTTCAAACGGCCTGATTTCTGTTTTACGCTCGCGGCCTTTACCATATTTTTTCAGCAGGTTTTCATAATACCTGATGGCGTAATCGTTGAGGTTTTCTATATGGTTTCTGACCTCTGCAATATCGGCCTCAACGCCCCTGATGTGTTCATCGGCTTTAAATGCATCGTATTTGGAAATTCTCTTGATGCGTATTTCAGTAAGCCTTACAATATCTTCAGTGGTTACCTCCCTGCGCAGCAGCCTTTTGTAGGGTTTCAGACCATCGTCTATTGCTTTGAGCACACCTTCCCAGGTAGTTTGTTCTTCAATATCGCGGTAGATACGTTTCTCAATGAAAATCTTTTCCAGTGAAGAGTAATGCCAGTCTTCATTCAGCTCGCCCAGCTTTATTTCCAATTCGCGCAGCAGCAGTTTCTTGGTATGCTCTACCGAGTACTTCAGCATATCGCTGGCACCTACAAAGTGGGGCTTATCGGCTATGATGATGCAGGCATTGGGTGATATAGATATCTCACAATCTGTAAATGCATAGAGTGCATCAATTGTCTGATCGGTACTAACTCCCGGAGCCAAAACCACTGTCAGTTCTACGTCTTTAGCCGTATTATCGGTAACGCTTTTTATTTTGATTTTGCCATTTTCATTGGCCTTGAGTATGCTGTCAGTAAGTGAAGTAGTGGTGGTGCCATACGGCACATCTTTGATGGCTATGGTCTTTTTGTCTATCTCCTCTATCCGTGCTCTCACCCTCACTTTGCCGCCTCTTGCACCATCGTTGTAATTGCTTACATCTATCATGCCGCCGTGCATAAAATCGGGGTAGAGCTCAAACTTACGGCCTTTCAGGTGTTTGATGGCAGCTTCAATCAGTTCGCAGAAATTATGGGGTAGAATTTTAGTGCTTAAGCCTACTGCAATACCCTCCGTACCCTGTGCCAGCAGCAGCGGGAACTTCATAGGCAGTGTTACCGGTTCATTCTTGCGGCCATCGTAGCTCAGTTGCCACTCAGTAGTTTTGGCATTAAATGCTACTTCCAGAGCGAACTTAGATAAGCGGGCCTCGATATACCTTGCCGCCGCAGCGCTGTCGCCGGTACGCACGTCGCCCCAGTTACCCTGGGTTTCAATGAGCAGGTCTTTCTGGCCAAGGCTCACAATAGCATCGCCTATGGATGCATCGCCGTGCGGATGGTACTGCATGCTCTGACCTATGATGTTGGCCACCTTGTTGAAGCGGCCATCGTCCATTTCCTTCATGGCATGGAGAATGCGCCGCTGCACGGGCTTAAGGCCATCTTCGATGGCAGGCACAGCCCGTTCCAGTATCACATAGCTGGCATAGTCCAGAAACCAGCTCTGGTACATTTCATTAATCATTACCGCGTTCTGCCCGGCAAAATCGTTCAGTTCATTCATTAATTGTCCCGCAAAAATTTCAGGTAGTGCAAATTTATTTATTGCCGGGTAAAGTTGGAAAGTATTTTATGCACAGGGTGGGGGATACCGGGGAGTTGTGGATTTGTAGTTTGGAATTTAGAATTTGAGGTTTGGGAATATGAGGTTTGGAATTTTTCTACCTGCTTATTTCATGATTTCTGATTTTGAGGATTATATTGCCTAATTCAGATTTGATCAGTACAGGTACTTTTTTACCATTTAATGTGGCTGGCTTCATTGCTGGTGCATTGGAAAGTAATGAATCTATATCGAAATTAACCGCTCGGTAAATACCATCAGGCTCCAAATATTTCATGTAGTTCCAATCGTAGTAGGCAATTTTACCTTTTTCATCCACCACTATATAATTAATGGTGAAATGCAAAGACCCATCTGGCAGGCACTTGATAAAAGTGTTGTTTTTGATATTATCAATAATTAGTTTGTCTATTGAATTTCCATTTATTAAAGGTACAGTTGCGTTTGAAACCTGATTTGACGTATAGATTTTTCGGTCATTAATGCTTACTGGTTCTTTCACCTTGATAATTTTGTAAGTTTCATTTTCGGTAATTGTATCAATAACTTTAATGGTATCCATCCTTCCTAAATGTTCCAGATGAAAGTGGTTATTTTTGTAGGTTACTTCGTTTCCGTTATAAACAAATAAATTCTGGCTCCTTGCGGCTGTTGCAGTTATCAGCAGCAGTATTAAAAGATGCAGTTTTTTCATGCAGAATTCTTTATATCAAAGATAATGCAATGAGGATGGGAATGAAATAGAAATTGCTCTACATAAAAAATCCCGCACCTCTCAGTGCAGGATTCTGAAATCAACCTCAAAAATTCTTATTTCGCTGCGGCGTAATTTGCACTCACTACATCCCAGTTTATCACGTTCCAGATTGCTTTGAGATAATCGGGGCGACGGTTCTGGTAATGCAGATAGTAGGCATGTTCCCAAACATCAATGCCCAGGATGGGGGCGCCTTTTACTTCGGCTATATCCATCAGTGGGTTATCCTGATTTGGTGTGGAGCTTACTGTAAGCTTGCCATCAGTTAAAGTGAGCCATGCCCAGCCGCTGCCGAAACGGGTAGCGCCTGCTGTACTCATTTTTTCTTTTAGTCCGTCCAGGTTTCCGAAAGCTGCATCAATAGCTGCTGCCAATTCAGCTGATGGCTGAGTGGTTTGGCCGCTAAGGCAGGTCCAGAACAAAGAATGGTTGTAATGACCACCGCCGTTGTTGCGTACAGCAGCTGGGTATTTCGAAATATTTGCCATCAGTTCTTCCAGCGATTTGTTTTCGCCTTCAGTGCCTGCAAGGGCTTTATTCAGGTTATCTACATAAGCCTGGTGGTGCTTGTCATGATGTATCTGCATGGTCATCGCGTCGATATGCGGTTCCAGTGCATCGAAGGCATAGCCTAACGGGGGGAGTGTAAATGCCATAGTTTGATTATTTTTAAATTTTAATGTTGCAAAGTTATGGTAAACGGGAATGAAATGGCAATGATGTAAATAAGGAAATATGATAGGGGTATAAACCCCCGGCGCCTCCCGCTGAAGAAGCGGGACCATGTTCCGGGGAGTAGTAAATGTTAAGTTCTCAGCTTATGAATACTGAAGGGGATTAGTTTATTTGTTCCTTTAATTTTCAGGTATTTCATTTTGATATATGGTCTATTTCCTCGTTTGATATTCATTTAAATCGGTTCATTAATAATATATATTGGTTTTGGAGCCCTGTTTATTTTTATTGATCTTACATTTCCACTACCTTGCCAACCCAATTATGAAAAACAATTTAAAGACCGAATTCGGGGATATTGACATCTATTTGTTCGACCAATTGCTGAAGGGTAGGTATGATGACTGCCGGAGGGTGATAGATGTGGGCTGCGGCGGCGGAAGAAACCTGGTTTATTTTCTGAAGAATGGCTATGATGTATATGGTGTAGACCGGGATCCCGAAGCAATTGAACTGGTACAGACTCTTAGCGAGGACCTGGCGCCGGATAACAGTGTGCATCATTTTGTTGTTGCCAGGGCTGAGGAATTGCCCTACAAAGATGGCTTTTTCGACCTGGCTATATGCAGTGCAGTACTTCATTTTGCCAGCAGCGCCAGCCAATTTGATGCTATGGTAAAGTCGGTATGGCGGGTAATAAAACCAGGCGGTTATCTTTTTGCCCGGCTGGCCTCCGATATTGGTATTGAACAGCTTGTACAGGCTCGTGGTCATGGCCGTTTTTTGCTTCCAGATGGCACGGTACGTTTCCTGGTAAATGAGCAAATGCTGCTCCAATACAGCAAAGTATTGAAAGGTGAATTGTATGAGCCGATAAAGACGACAAATGTGAACAACATCCGGTGTATGACAACCTGGTGCCTAAGAAAAATGTAATTGTTTATTTAAACCAGTAACTCTGCAACCTATTAAGTTTGCATTGCAAAAAGGTAATGGAATTCAGTTAGACCTGAGGATAAACTTTGATTCCTGGTTAAGAATTAAAGTTGGTTACCATACTTCCAGCCTTTCATGATAAGCGCCATTTGGCCCTTCCAATCTAAGGATATAACTTCCGGGTTTGATGTTATTAAAATGAAGTGTGGAAGCTTGGTTGGTGGCATCTATTTGTGCGGTTGTTATTACCCTACCAGTAATATCCATAATAGTGATAGTCGATGCACTGCCAATGGCAGGCACATCAACCGAGAATGAACCATTTGATGGATTTGGATAAACCTTAAAACTGGTAGCTCCCAAAACTACAGGTTTCACAGCAACCATATCGCTTACCCTCCTTATAACGTTATTGCCCTGGTCGGCAATATACACCCGGTTATCGCCATCGGCAGCTACAGCAACAGGTGACCTTAATTTGGCATTTACAGCATAGCCACCATCTCCAAAATAACCATTAGTGCCATTCCCTGCAAAAGTGCTGATATTGCCTGCACTGTTTATGTGCCTGATACGGCTGTTGCCCTGGTCGGCAATATAAACATCACCAAAACCATATACAGCCACACCTGTTGGGTAAAAAACAGATGCAGCAAGCGCCGGACCGCCATCACCGGAATAACCTGGATAACCATTGCCTGCAAAAGTATGCATCACATAATTTGTATCAATAACCCGAATAACTGAGTTGGCATTGTCGGCTATAAAAATCTGTCCACGTGGATCAATAGCGATAGCTGTTGGATTACTTAACCGTGCATAATTGGCAAAACCAGCATCTCCGGAATAGCCAGCAGCGCCACCGCCCGCAAGTGTAGTGATATTGCCGGAAGCATATATTTTACGAATTGCATTATTGCCAGCATCAGCAATATAAAGGTCGCCTAACCTATCAACAGCTAAACCAATCGGGCCATTCAGTTTTGCATTTTTTGCAGCTGCGCCATCACCAGAGTATCCGGCAACTCCAGTTCCGGCATAAGTGGAAATAATGCCAAGTGTACTAATCTTACGAATCCTGTTATTCCCCTTATCAGCAATATAGATATTCCCTGCTGCATCAACTGCTACACCTGAAGGGGCATTTAATATACCATATGCGGCAAGGCTGCCATCGCCTCCGAAGCCTGCCGAACCGTTTCCTGCTATGGTAGATATTATTCCTGAGGTATTAACCTTACGAACCATATTGTTGCCCATATCTGCAATATATACATTCCCTGCTCCGTCGAAAGCAACCGCCGAACAATTGTTTAACTCGGCAGCTCCGCAAGAACCACCATCTCCTAAAAAGCCCTGTATACCATTACCGGCAAAAGTGTTGATAAACTGAGCCTTAGCTACTGTTACCAGCAGCAAGGCGAGAAGTAGATGAATAGAAGTAAGACGTATTTTCATAAAATTGATTAATGTTTGAATAATTATTCAATGGGTATACCTTATAACCAGCCAATGGAAGTAAAATTACCAAATGGACCGGATATTGGAAAGCAAGATAAGGCTTTATTGCAAATTCCCATAGAATCCTTAAAAAGTTACCGGGATACCTGCCTGATAGCTAGTATCCCGGTAAAGAAATCCTTTTATCAAAATATTTACCAGATCACAATTTTATCTCTGAAGGTTGTAATGCCGGCATTTACTTTTATAATGTAACTGCCTGCAGCAACATGACTCAGATCGAAAATCACTTTCTGGGGCTGGTTATTATTTAGTGATCTTGTTTCTATTGTTTTGCCCAGCATATCTGAAATTGAAATAATAGTGCCGGTTGTAGTTTCGGGAAGTTCAACGGTAAATAACCCAGATGATGGATTTGGGTAAACTGTTATTCCGGGTACTGAACCTGAAATGTTATTTACACCTTCATGGCATACTGCTGAAGACCTGATATTAATTAATTTGCCTGCACTTATTGATCCGCATACATTGGTGATTGTATATAAAACGGAATCAGTTCCAGCGTTGATCGCAACTACCTGGCCAGTACCATCTACACTTGCGTTGCCATTTGTTACAGACCAGACACCTCCCGGAGTGATATCCGTGAAATGAATTGTATCGCCCTGGCATACACTGTCAATACCAATAACTGCAGTAACCATCAGGGCAACTATTGTATCTGATTTGGAAGCAATGACTGTTCCGCACCCGGTAGTAACTGTATAAACCAGATTCGTTATTCCAGGTATTATCGAAGTTAAAGTTCCGGTAGCAGAACCAATCGTAGCTACTGATGTATTGCTGCTGCTCCATGATCCACCAGTTACAGTTTCGGTATAGGTAACCGGACTTCCATAGCAGATGTTGGTAGGGCCAATGATAGTTCCGGCCACCGGTAACGGGTTGACAGTAATTGGTTTAATTGCGGTTGCAGTTCCGCAACTATTCGTAACAGAATAAATTATAGTATCCGCCCCGGCCGATACACCAGAAACGATACCTGTGCTGCCTACTCCTGCTATTGCTGTAATAGCACTACTCCATGAGCCACCAGAAATAGTATCGGCTAAGGTAATTGAAGAATCTGCGCAAACAACTGACGGTCCTGTAATTCCACCTGCAAAAGGTAGCGGATTTACTGTAACAGGCATTGAAGTGATACAGCCTGTTGGCAAAGTATAGGTTATGGAGGTAGTTCCTGCTGAAACTCCTGTTACGATTCCTGTTGATGACCCAACCGTAGCAATTGTTAAATCAGCACTGGTCCATGTGCCGCCACCAGCATCAGATAAACTGTCATTTGCGAGAACACAAACAACTGAAGACCCTGAAATGGCTGCGGGTAATGGATTTACTGTAACTACAGTTGTGGCGGTACACCCAAATGCACCCATATACGAAATTGTAGCAGTGCCAGCTGATAATCCTGAGACAATACCTGTAGAGCCAATAGTGGCAATTGCCGGTAAGCTGCTGCTCCATGTTCCGCCACTAGTTCCATCACTTAAAGTGGTGGTAGAACCTGCACAAACATTGGTTGTTCCGGTGATAACAGCAGGTGAAGCATGAACAGTAACCGTAACACTGCGGTTGCAGCCGGTACTTAATGTATAAGTAATTGCAGATATGCCTGAAGCTATACCAGTAACGATTCCGGTCGATGAACCAACTGTAGCAACCGCAGGTGTGCCACTTGTCCACGTTCCTCCACCTGCATCGGTCAGGGTTGTTGTTGATCCGGTGCATACACTGTCAGTACCGGATATAGCTGCTGGTAGTGGATTAATTGTTACCGGGATTGTTCTGGTACAACCTGTTGGTAAAGTATAACTGATAGTTGTAACTCCGGCAGAAACCGAGCTTACTAGGCCTGTGGATGAACCAATTGTTGCTATTGCAGGTGCACTGCTGCTCCAGGTGCCGCCCCCTGCATCGGTAAGGGTTGATGTACCTCCAAGGCAAATTGCAATAGTGCCGGAAATTGTTCCTGGCAATGGATTTACAGTTACTGTTGCAGATTGCGCACAGCCTGTGCCTGAGATTGTATAGTTTATTACTGCAGCGCCTGCGCTAACTCCGGTTACTGTACCTGAACTTACTGTGGCAATAGTCGGCGACCCGCTTGACCAGGTACCGCCTGTGCTTGTTTCGCCCAGCAGGGTAGTAGAGCCTGCGCAAACAGTAAAAGTACCTGTTATAGGATTAGGCAAAGGATTAATGGTTACTATACGGGTACCAAAACAGCCGGTTCCCAATGTATATGTAATGGTTGAAGTACCTGCAGTAACACCCGTAACTATTCCTGTAGTAGCGCCTACTGTAGCATTTGAATTGCTTGAACTCCATGTACCGGTGCCGCCTGAAGAAAGAGTAATGGTATTGCCTACGCATACAGACGAGATGCCGGTTATAGCTGAAGGGGATGGGGTTATAGTAACAGTTTTAGTTACGTTGCAGCCGGTTCCTGGAATTGAATAAGTTATTATTGCTGTACCGGATGTAATACCTGTTACCGAACCTGTAGTGCTTACTACTGATACCAGACCTGAAGCGCTACCCCATGTTCCTCCTGGAAGTGAGTCGGTTAATATAATTATAGTACCTGTACAAACTGTTCCTGGCCCGGATATTGCTGTTGGCATAGCATTTATTGTTACTGATTTTGTTGCTAAGCAACCAGTGCTGGTAGTAAAAGTTATTGTTGAAGTACCTGCCGTTACACCACTGACAACTCCGCTTGTTCCAACAGTAGCATTGGCATTGCTGCTGCTCCATGTGCCACTGCCCGTTTCAGAGAGCGTGATGGTTGATCCGGCACAAACAGATGATAATCCGGTAATGACAGGAGGTGCAGGGTTAACTGTAATTACAGTATTAACGGTACAGCCTGTTCCCAATGAATAGGTAACTGTGGTTGTGCCGGTTGTGGCAGGGGTAACAATTCCTGTAGATGCGCCAATTGTTGCAACAGAAGGGTTGCTGCTTGTCCAGGCGCCGCCACCTGCATCAGTTAAGGTAATAGTAGATCCTATACACACAGTAGATGGTCCGGATATTGGCGACGGTGCAGAGATAACATTTACAGTAGAAAGTGCAAAACAACCCGATGGCAACGTATAAGAGATAGTTGAAGATCCGGTGCCAATTGCTGTTACAAGGCCTGTAGTGCCTATCGCAGCTACAGCCGTGTTAACGCTCAGCCATGTACCTCCGGGGTTTGCATCAGCAAGCAGGCTGGTTGTGCCTGAACATAATGACGTTACACCCGTAATAGCAGCTACACTATTAACAGTAACAGGTTTAGTAACGCTGCAACCAGTGACTGGAAGAGTAAATGTAATGGTTGCAGTGCCGGCGGCAACACCGCTCACAATCCCTGTACCGGAACCAACAGCGGCAATTGAAGTATTGCTTGATGACCAGGTTGTTGTTCCCGAAACATCGTTGAGAGTAATAGTTTGCCCTGTACATACCGTTGATGGTCCTGTAATGGCGGAAGGCAGTGGATTGATAGTAATAGTTGTTGTTGTAAAGCAGCCATTACTCAAAGTATAGGTAATGACAGAAGTGCCTGCTGTAACACCAGTTACCACTCCTGCGCCAGAAACTGTAGCATTAGCATTACTGCTCAGCCATGTGCCACCTCCGGCATCTGTAAGGGTAATTGTTGAACCCACACAAACTTGTGCAGGGCCGGAAATTGCTGCCGGAGCATTATTTACAGTAATTATTCTGGTAGTAAAACAGCCACTGCTGAGAGTATATGTAATAACCGCTGTGCCAGATGCTAATCCGGTAACAATACCGGTACTGCCACCAATTGTAACATGCGATGTACTATTGCTCCAGGTACCTCCAGCAGGTGTGGCACTGAGATTTGTGGTTGATCCTATACAAACTGTAGGTGTGCCGGTAATAGGACCGGGGGTAGTATTTACAGTTATACTTTCGGAGGTGGTGCAGCCTGTGCCGCTAGCTGTAAAGGTAATTAATGCAGATCCTGCTGAAACTCCGGTTAGTGTAGATGTGGTACCCGGGCTGGTAACAGAGGCTATACCGGGAATATTACTGTTCCAGGTGCCACTCGATGGTTCAGTTAATGATATGGTTGATCCGGTACAAACTGTTGTTGGCCCGGAAATAGCTGGTGGCAGAGGGTTAACGGTAATAGTAGTAGTAGCGGTATTAGTGCAACTTGCTCCGCTAACTATTGTGTAAGTTATTGTTACAACACCAGCGCCCGTTCCTGTAACTGTTCCAGATGTGCCAATTATTGCAATACTGATACCTCCACTACTCCATGTACCACCGGTTGCAGCATCACTTAATAATAAGTTTGATCCCAGGCAGACAGTTGTACCACCAGTTATTGGGCCAATCAAGGGAGTAACGTTAACAGTAGCAATTGCTGTTGTTAAACATCCTGTTCCTAGTAGGGTATAAGTAATAGTGGTATATCCTGATACAAGGCCTGCAAGCAAACCAGTTGAAGCATCTATGGTGCCTGTAGTAAGATTGCTGCTGCTCCATAAGCCGGATCCCGCATCACTTAAAAGCGTGGTAGTACCCTCACAAAGAGAAAGGCCTCCTGTAATAGGGCCGGGTGAAGGATTAACTGTTAGAATCGCTGTGGTTGAACATCCGGTAACCGGTAACGCATAAGTTATAACTGACGTGCCGCCTGCAGATAATATTCCTGTTGCAGTTCCGCTCGAGGATCCAATTGTAGCTACTGTTGGAGTGGCGCTTGTCCAGGTGCCGCCGCCGGCATCAGTTAAGGTGGTCGTTGCACCGGGGCATATAGTGAGCGTGCCGGATATAGCCGACGGAGATGGATTGACTGTAACAATTTTGGTTACAGAACAACCGGTAACAGGCAATGAATAGGTTATTATTGAAGTGCCACCTGCAGGGGCAATACCGGTAACCAGACCTGATGCAGACCCTATTGTGGCAACCGAAGGCGAGCCACTTGTCCATGTGCCACCACCGCCATCAGTTAGTGTTGTTGTTGCACCGGGGCAAACTGAGGCTATACCTGCTATAGCACCCGGCAATGGATTAACTGTAATTACCTGTGTAACCTGGCAGCCGCCTGCGGATGTATATGTGATAACTGATGTAGCAGGGCTTGAACTTCCGGTTACAACTCCGGTCAACAGACCTGTTGATGAACCGATAGTAGCTACAGATAACGTGCCGCTTGTCCATGTCCCACCAGATAATGGATCGCCAAGAGTAGTAGTGGCGCCCTGGCAAAGGCTGAAGGTGCCTGTGATTGCTCCAGGTACCGGATTATCTGTAACTATTAAAGTGGCTGCACATCCTGTAGATGGTAGCGTATAGCTTATTAAAGTTGTGCCGCCAGATGTAGAGACACCAGTTACAGTTGCTGTAGTGCCTGCCCCGGTAATGGAAGCAATTGCAGGAGAACCGCTTGTCCATGTCCCTCCAGCAGTCCCATCAAATAAAGTGGTAGTGCTGCCGGCACAAACTGTTGGTATACCAGTAATTAAGGAAGGAAGAGGATTAACCGTAACAACTGCACCAACTGACCCGCAAGAGGTAGTATAACTGATTGAAGTAGTTCCTGCACCAATTCCGGTAACTACTCCGGAGGAGGATACAGTGCCGATGGATGGGCTTACACTGCTCCATGTACCTCCGGATGTAGCGACGCTTAACGCAGTAGTTGAACCTGCGCAAACGGATAAGGTGCCGGTTATTGGGGCTGGCGCTTCACATATTGTTACCGGGGTTGCATTATTCCAGAAATCTCCTGCATCTGCCGATGAGTTGTGATTAATTGCATTGATAACACCATACAATACAACACTTCCTGTACCTGCAGATGGAGCAGTCCAGGGTATTGACTGTACATAGGTTGTGCCGGTACCACCGGTTCCGGTTGTCGCAATTATTGAGCCATCTCCAAAACCAGCATTATAGTGCTCAAATACACTGACTGTTCCGGATTGAACGTGGGTTCCTCCCGGAGCTGTTCCAAATGTACCTGCATTCAAAGCGCTTCCGGTGCCGGCGCCTGATGCCTTTACTATGCATGCCTGAAACCCATAATAGGGAAGTGTTGATGAACTGGTATTTACACCTGAAATTTTCAGTGTATATGCATTTCCGGGAATGTAACTGGTCACCGGAGTTGTACCACTCAAAAGTTGTATAGTTACTGTTGTACTAGATGAGGCAACCGATCCATGGCAGCCACCTCCGCATGTAGTACCTCCAGTGGCTCCGGTACCATTTATGCTACCACCATAGGCCGGGCCATACCAATAGCTGGAAAGGGTTACATAAAGGAATAAACCAACCAGTGGAAGAATAATTGATTTTTTTGTCATTTTATCGATTTTTAGAGGTTTATAATTGTAATATTAATTGAATTTTATTAAATAATTCCGATATTAAAACCTTATTCTCTTCAATAATAGTCTGCTAAACTACAAAACACAATACCGTTACCAAATGTAAATGCAATTTTTAATCTAGAAGTCCTAAGCAGGACAAACCGGGTTAATGATCAGACAGAACGGGATAAAAAGGTGATAAGAAAACCGGATCATGGAATGAAGCAGGCGATATAATCATCGTCCTTTTGTTATCCCAATTCTCCTGCAAGCCATAACTTGAAATCAGCCGAACGCTCAGAGCTGACAATCGGTGGTACTTTTACTGTAGGATCAAGTTTTACAATTACTCTTGATTTGGTGTAAACCTTCATTTCTTTTATAGACTTAAGGCTTATCAGAAACTGACGATTGATACGAAAAAAATGCTGAGGGTCTACCATTAACTCAAGGGCATCAAGATTATGATCCATAGGGTAGTTCAGCCCATCAAAAGTACGGGCAAATGTGTTTTTATTTTCACTCAGAAAGTAAGATATGTTTTCAACTGCCAATGTCTTGATGTGTTCTCCAAGCCTGATTATAAACCGCTTTTTATATTCCGTTACCTGTCCTGTTGTGTTTCTGTTCAGGGTAATTGGTTCGGTAAGTATCTCTTTGAATTCTTTTAGTTTCAGCAGGGCTTGTTCCAGTTCGGCATGCTTAATGGGTTTAAGCAGGTAATCTATGCTTTTTGCTTTAAAGGCATTCAACGCAAATTTGCTGTAGGCAGTGGTAAATATAATGGGGCAATTGATTTTGACCATATCCAGCAAATCGAACGCTGTACCATCGGCCAGTTGAACATCCAGCAAAACCAGGTCCGGGAATGGATTTGCAGAAAACCATTTACTTGCGCCTGTTACTGTGTCATGATGTGCAATAACCCTGGCAGATGGCATAACCGACATCAGCAATTGTTCCAGCCTTTCTTTTGCCGGCAATTCGTCTTCTATAATCACTACATTCATAATAAGGGTAAATTTACTACAAACTCATTGCCCGTTGTTCCATAACGTACTGGTTTACTGGTGAGCAGTTCATAGCGTTTCTTAATGTTTATCAATCCCAGTCCTTCTCCTTTTTCCTTGCTAATTTTAGGTGCAAGCACATTCCTGATAGTAATTTCATTTTCATCTGCGAAGATTTGAATAATCAGGGGTTCTGCAGCAGAGATCACATTATGTTTGATCACATTTTCTATAAGTATCTGCATGGCAAGTGGCACTATTTTCTTTCGGTTCATTACACTATCAGGAATATCCATTTTCAGTTGCAGCGCATCGCCAAAGCGGCCTTTCTGTATGGAAAAATAATTTTCAAGTATCGCTATTTCTTCTGATAGCAACACAAGGTCATTTTCATGGTGTGTAAGTATACTATGGTACAGTGATGAAAGGTTCTCGGTGTACTCCAGTGCCTTGGCCTGATCGCGTTCAATTAGATTGGTAAGAGTATTCAGGCTGTTAAATAAAAAGTGGGGATTTACCTGGCTCTTCAGGTGTTCGTATTCAAACATGATGCGTTCATGCTTCAGCAAGGCAATATTTTTAAGGTTCTTCTCTCTCTGCTTTATTACATAATAGCCAAGCATAGTACCTGCCAGCAGTATCAGGGCCAGAAACCAGTTTTCTTTCCACATTGGTTTACCTATATTGAAAGCCCATATAACTTCAGTTGCATGGCTGAAGTCGTTATTCATTCCCGCCTGAACCTTAAAAGTGTAATTGCCCGATGGGAGCCTTGGGTACGTAACCGAACCATCTTTGGTGGTAATCCATTTGTCAAAATACCCCTCCAGCATATACCTGTAGGTGATTGCTCTCGGGCGGATCAGGTTGATTGACCAGAAATTGAAACTGAAGTAATTTTCATCGTGTTTAAAATCTTTTTTGGCAGAAGGTTGCTTCAAAAACAGATAGGTATTCCGGGCAAGATGGCTGGTATCAAATAATTCATTCAGTTTTCCACTTTTGTTTATCTCAGATAAATTATCAAGAAACTCTATTTTACCAAGTTCCGATGCCTTACCTGAATTATAATAGTCCAACATGCTTTTTATACCGGCTATACTGCAATTGGTAATATTGGTATCTTTTGTTTCAAGGGTATATTTTATCCAGCTCTCCAAAAACAGATAAAGTAACTGCTTATCAATATCATGAAACTTGAAGGAGTATTCCGGTAAGCTGATATTCATATCGGGGTTTATCTGCAGCCAGTTCATTACAAAGTAGTTGGCTGTTGCTCTCTGTTCCTTCGATTCATTCAATGGCGTTTGCTGTAGCCAGGTTACTGTGGGTACAATGTATTGTGTGTATTGCCTGACATCAGAATGACCATCAAATTTAAATCCTTCTGGTAACGGAAAACCCTGAGCATTTAAATTTTGATACCCGAAAGATAGCAATAGAAAAAAAAACAGACCTGTAAATATTTTAGCCATTAATAACCCATGGAAGTACTAAAAACCATCTAAAATAATCAAAATAGTATTGGTGTATTACAAATAGTGGATGAGTCGGGAATAAATGCAGCTATACCGGGTTCAATATCGTTTGAACAAATTCAGCAGTAAAGAATTATCATGATAACTGCCTGACTTTACAGACTACTATTTGCACGAGTACGAATAGTTAATGATGTGGGTTACAGTATCAGTTGTTCCTGAAGTCCATATCCGCAATCTTTCCTGGCTGATCCTGTTATTGCTAAATGTGTAGGAATAAGCTTTATAGGATTTTCCGGCAGTATACAGGACATCAAGCATGTGCACATTGATATAATAGTAGGCACCATAGTTCAGCAACTGCCTGAAATAAGTAGGGTCGCCATATACAATAGGTTTAGATGAAGTATATGTGAAATCGTTTTTGTGTGCAGTATGCCCAACCAGGCTGTCATATATTAAATCGCCGTTCGATATAGCATAACCTGTGGTATCTGATTCATTATCGCCCGATTTAATACTGTAAGTTGCCTGCTTAATACCTGGTATATCATAAAAGTACCTGATGTTATATTTTTCGCCTGAAGATGGAAAGAATTTGGTAACCCCCTGCATCAGGTTATTACTGTTCAGTGTTACTGTATCTATTTCATTCAGTAGACCGGCTGATGTATCTTTAACAGTAAAAATAATGCTGTTACCAACATACTGGAAAGTACGTGTACACGCCCCCTGGCCGGTAATTACTATAGATGATAAGCGGTTTTGGTTGTCGTAAGTGAACCGGGTAGAAGACTGCAATGAAGTGGTAGAATCTGTAAGTGCTGCCAGGTTACATTGATTAAGGCTTTTATCTTTCTTGCACGAAAAAAGAGTACTGGCCATCAGGGAAGCAACAAACAATTTGGAAACAGTCTTCAGCATTATTCACTGTTTTAGCTAACGCGTTTATTAATTATCAGGCTAAGTTATGGAAATTAAATGAATTCAGGATAAGGAACTCCTGAAATCAGTCCGTATCTTCCAGTTCAAAAATATGATTAACAGGTTTCCCGAATAGCCTTGATATTTTCAGTGCAAGTACTGTTGAGGGTACATACTTTGCTGCCTCAATGGCATTGATTGTTTGCCGCGACACATTTACTTTATCTGCCAGCTCAGCCTGCGTAATATTCTGAATGGCCCGCTCAATTCTGATTGTGTTTTTCATGATGATTGTGATTTTGAGAATCGGGGCATTATAAACATGCGGAAGTTGAAGACTAAAATAAATATCAGCACCTGGGGTATAATATTTATTATGGCAAATGGGAAAAATGAACTTTCTGCCAAAAACATGACCAGTATAAAGGCTGCTGCATAAAGGTAAATACTTAGCAGAAGTGAATTCAGCCTGATGGATTGAACGTATTCATCTTCCACTTTTTGCCTGGAAAACGCAATCATAAACAAGGTGAAAAGCGTAAATATCCATGCGAAATTTTCGGTAAATTCATATGCAAATGTATTGCTGCCATCTGGCAGAATAATCCGTTTGTATAAGATGGGTAATTGATACTTATAATCATAAACATACCTTGATGCTAAATTGATTATAGCTAGTGGAAACAGTACCCAGCCAATTGGTCTGCAAATTCTCGGTAACAATAGTTTGTTTTTCATGTAAGATAATTTTTACCAAAAGTAAAGTATATTTTACATTTTGGAACGCTTGTTTTACTTATTAAGAAAATTTTAACAAGAGTAAAATTATTATAAAACTATCGCAGAAAAAAAATTGAAAAGTACATAACCGGAAATTGGTTCAATAAAATCATTATAAATGGCAGCTTTATGTACATTTGGAGCTGCCATAACTAAAACACATTTCAACAATAAATCCTCATGAAGTGGATGTCTTTTTTAATCCCAAACCCAAAAGGCTGTTAGGTAACAGAGATTTTTAGCTTGGCTAGTATATTTTTAGTTTTTTTATTTATTTCGGAGATGAAGGATTGAGATTCGTTTATTTGTACTTGTCTTATTTGAGACAGATGCAGAATTACGTCTTTTATCGAATGCCATTTTGTTAGGTTTTTACTTTTTATCTGCTCAAAAAGCTTATAGGTTATTTGCATAGATACATGGTTTATGAACATCCAGCCATGAAGGGCGTCCTCATTTTGCATATGAGATACGTATGCATCAATTGTATTTTTATAACAGTCGAAAAACTGTTCTATTTCACCTCTGCTTTTATAGTTTTCATATACATCTTCCGGT
>CAIVEH010000194.1 GCA_903904855.1 uncultured Bacteroidota bacterium
GTATTCACCACCATTGCAGTAAGGAACGTATTCAAGGATACCTGGATGAATATCACTTTAGATATAACAGAAGACAAAAAATGGGGGTAATCTTTGATACCCTTATAAAAAGAATGGTCAAAAATGATCCAATACGCTTGTTATCAAAGGATTGATATTGCGACCTAAGTGCCTATACCTATTTATTTAAATCTGAACTATATCAATATCCCAGCTATCGCAGCCGATAAATAAGAAGCCAGCGTACCGCAAAGCAGCGCTTTCAATCCCAGCTTGGCAAGGTCTTTCCTTCTTTCGGGTACCAACGCACCTATACCGCCAATCTGCATACCCACACTGCTGAAATTGGCAAAGCCGCAGATGGCTATGGTGATAATAGTAAGGCCTTTGGGCGTAACAACCGGAACAGCATGGGTGGTTAGGCTCTTGAAGGCTACAAACTCATTTACGGTGAGCTTCTGCCCTAGCAGAGTGGCGGCATTATTAATATCCTGCGCAGGAATGCCCATGGCCCAGGCAAATGGGTAAAAAAGTTTGCTGAATATAAGATCAAGCGAAAGACCATGGTACATATGCCCCAGCAGATAATTGACCAACGCTATAAGTGCAATAAAGCCAATGAGCATGGCTATTACATTCATGGCAATTTTAAATCCATCGGCAGCCCCGTGGGTAATGGCATCTATGATATTGGTATAATGGCTTTTTACCTCCAGGCGAACATGCCCCATTGTCTGAGATACTTCGGTTTCCGGGAAAACGATTTTTGAAATAACCAATGCGCCGGGGGCGGCCATCAGGCTGGCCGCAATGAGGTAATCGGGCCGGGCGCCCATGTTTACATACACTATCAGTATGCCGCCTGCAATACATGCCAGGCTGCCGCTCATAGATGCAAGAAGTTCACTTTCGGTCATGGTAGGCAGGTAAGCCCGTATCATTACCTGTGCCTCCACCTGGCCAACAAAAGCGCTGGCTATATTGCTCAATGCCTCTGCCCCGCTTACACGCATCACAAAGTTCATAGCCCTGGCTATAACAGACACTATAAACTGCATGATGCGCAAATGATAAAATATAGCTACCAGCACACACACCAGGATGATAGTAGCAGTAATATTGAAGGCAAAAACAAATGCCGGGGCCATGCGGTAATTACCAATATTGCCACCTGCGTCGTAAACCCCGATACCGCCATAAACAAAGCTGGCGCCCTCTTTTGCAAACCCTTCGAGCTTTTGCATTCCTTTGCCAAGGATCTGAAAAAAATGAGCAGCCGCCGGTATTTTCAGTACCACAAGCGCTATTCCCAATTGCAAGCCAAGCCCGCTGAACACCAGTCGGAGGTTGATTTTCCGCCGGTTGTTTGAAAACAGGAATGCAATACCCAGAATTAAAATGATACCAAAGATGCCTGTAAATCGCTCCATGCCTGACCTTAAATATTTGCTCTAATTTAAAGTTAAACCCTCACAGCGTATATTAATTTTTTAAGGAAAATCGTGGTATTTTTACTGTTTTCAAAATATTCGCAGAATTAAAGATGATAATACAGTTTTGTGGCCTTTCAGGAAGTGGTAAAACAACGATAGCGCGCAGGGTTAAAGAATTGCTGGCAGTGAAAAATATTCCTGTTGAGATAATAGATGGCGATGAATACCGTAAAGTGCTTTGCGCCGATCTTGGCTTCTCGAGGGAAGACAGGAATACCAACATTCGGCGGTTAGCTTTTGTAGCAGGTAAATTATCATCTTACAATATCATTACCATAATCTGTGCCATAAACCCATACGAATCGGTTAGGGATGAGGTAAAAACCACTTACCCCAATGTAACTACTGTATTTATAGATTGTGGTCTTGAAGAGCTCATAAAACGCGACACCAAGGGACTCTATAAAAAAGCATTGCTACCAGATGGCCATCCCGATAAAGTACATAATCTAACCGGGGTGAATGACCCTTTCGATATTCCACAAAATCCTGACCTGATCATCAGGTCTGATTCAGAAGAAGTTGAAAATTCCGTTGAGAGGCTTATTCAATTTATATTAGCGAATTATAAGAGCTCCTGAGGTATTATTGGTAGTTATATCAATCAAGATACCCCTTCCGGTCTCGTGTACCTGACTATAATTGTCATAGGCTATATTGGAAGAAGTGTGAATAATGACCCGGGCAAATTCATTTACAGATACAGATTTTTGATCATTGCTATAACCTAAGGTTTCAATATACCTTTTTGAAATAATCTCCTTCACCTGGCTTACCACCTCATTGGCGCCAATCCTTAGTATATAATCCCTGTTCAAGACCACTTCACTCAGTTCATCGAGCCAGCAAAGATCAGCTTCAAATTCATTGCTATATTCAGGCCCCTCACCAATGCCAGTTATTGTTGCGCCTCTCATCAAAGTACCCTGCAACTCTAGCTGCACACAAATATCATGACCAGTAAAGGCCTCTTCAACTATGATATAATTATTTATTATCTCCTTTACAATTGAAGTTATCCTGCCGGGATAAACCACTACATTTTGTCCTCTTTTAATGGTACCAGATACCAGCCTGCCAAAAATATTATTACCTGCAACATACTGTACTGTCACACTCAATCGGCCATCATCGGCCTTTATTTCGGGCTTACAAGCTTCCAGAAACTGCAACAAAGCTGGGCCAGTATACCAAGGCATATGATATGAATGCCGGGTAACATTATCGCCTTTCAATGCGCTAATGGGTATATAGGTTACCTGATCAAGGTTCAACCGGATGGCAATTTCGCTGTAAGAGTTCTTAATGGAATTATAAACAGACTGATCATAACCACTTACATCCATTTTATTGATCGCCACAACTATATTCCTGATTCCCAGAAAAGATGCAACCATCGAATGCCTTCTTGTTTGTGAAGATATCCCTATTGTTGCATCTATCAATATGATCATCGCATCTACCCCAGATGCACCTGTAACCAGGTTTTTGGTATACTGAAAATGACCCGGGGCATCGGTGATGATAAATTTACGGTTAGGCGTAGTAAAATATTTATAGGCAACATCGATAGTAATACCAGCCTGCCTTTCAGCCCTCAGTCCATCGGTGATAAAGGCAAGGTTCACATCATCGTTATCTTCCTTCACCGATTCCAGAATATCACTTTTGATATTTCCTGTATCCAGCAGCAAACGCCCGATCAGGGTACTTTTCCCGTCATCTATACTCCCTGCCGTAATAAATCTCAAAACGTCCATTGCAATCTGTTCTTAGAGACGTTGCACTGCAACGTCTCTGTTTGAATTTATAATAACGGCCAATCGCTGTTTGTTGGAGTCGTTGCAATGCAACGTCTCTACTGTATAAAATCCTTCGCCTGGCCTAAAAATACCCCTTAAGTTTTCTGTCTTCCATACCGGCATCCGATATCTGATCGTCCATCCGGGTTTCACCACGTTCACTTAGTGCCGATTGTTCAATCTCATCAATAACCTCTTCAATGGTTTGAGCTGTTGATTGCACTGCCGCAGTACAGGTCATGTCTCCTACAGTGCGGTATCTTACAGAGGTTGTTATAATTACATCCTCTGCATCTGGCACTATATAATCGCTCATTGCCACAAGGCGGCTATTAAAGCGTATACACGTCCTCTCATGTGCAAAGTAAAGCGATGGCAATTCAATCTTTTCCCTTCTTATATACTGCCATACATCCAGTTCGCTCCAGTTGCTGATGGGGAAAACCCGTATCTGCTCACCGGCACTGATATGTCCGTTATACAGATCCCATAGCTCAGGCCGTTGGTTGTGTGGCAGCCATGCACCGCTTGAATCCCGCACCGAAAATATCCTTTCCTTTGCCCTTGCCTTCTCTTCATCTCTTCTGCCACCACCTATTATAGCATCAAACTGAAACTCACTAATGGCATCGAGCAAAGTGTAAGATTGCAACGCATTGCGGCTGGGGAATTTCCCACCTGGCTCTTCAAGGTTCTTCAACCTTATGGTATCTTCTACCTTCCTCACTATGAGGCGCAAATTATATTTCTTTACCAGCTCATCTCTGAAAGTCAATGCCTCTTCAAAGTTATGCCCTGTATCAATATGCATAACCGCAAATGGAAGGGGTAAAGGGTAGAACGCCTTCAAGGCAAGATGAATCAGTAGTGTAGAATCCTTGCCCCCTGAAAATAGCAAAACAGGATTTTTGAACTGCCCCGCCACTTCCCTCAAAATATAAATTGCCTCCGACTCCAGCGCATCCAAATGGTTCATGGTACCTACTATTTAAAAAAAGCATTTTTCGCTTCATCCAGAATAAATTCACTGCACACACCCGCTATATGATACTTTATAGCGCCTGCACGCTGATCAAAAGATGATTCGGAATAAGTAGGCACCGAACATTGCAATGACCTTGCCAGAATTTCTTCGTCATTAATAATTATGCGCCAGTAAAGATCAGTATCGCCATGTGTTGTATTAAACCGGATTTTAAAGAAAATCTCCACTGGTTTATCGTCTGAATTCATGGCTGTAATATTACTGAATTTTTCAGAACCGATATTTCACTATTGGCATTTTGCAATCAATAATAATTTTCTGTAGCCCGGAATGACAAAGAATGTACTATATTGCTTCTACATAAATAATTCATGCTCTATTTCAGAACTACTAAAAGACTGATTTGTACTTTACTGTTCCTTTGCCCGTTTTTTGCCATTGGCCAGGAAACTACGAAAGGTACTGTTGTACTTTCACTGAATAAGCTTACCAACGATTCAACTTCAGCTTATTTACTCAATAAATGGAGGTTTATTGAAGCTGATTCACCAGCAATGGCTTTACCTGAATATGATGATAATAAATGGCAGGAAATAGACCCTGAAATCAGAATAGGAAAGCACCCTGATGCTAAATCAAATTCATTCAACAGTATTGGCTGGTTTCGCTATTCATTTATAGCCGATTCCAGTATCACAAATATTCCACTTGCCCTCTCTATGACCCAATATGGAGCATCGGAGGTATACCTGGATGGAAAAAAGATTGATACATTCGGCATTATAAATGGTCGGCACAATACAGTTTATTATGACCCTCAGGGAATACCCGCTGTTTTTATTATCCAGACCCCAGGTAGTCATGTATTAGCTGTGCGTTATGCCAACTTTGAAGCACAGAATAACCATAACAGATATGGAAGGGATTTTGCTGGTTTTAAAATGGAAATAGGACAGGCAAAATATCTCATAATAAGATCCTACAATGCAACCAGGGTTTTTACCTTTATCTATATACTGTTTTTTGGCATTTTCATTTCTCTTGCTTTTTTGCACCTTTTTTTATTTCTCTATCACAGATCATTTAAACCGAACCTGTTTTTCTGCATTTTCTGCCTGTCGCTGGCTGGAGGGTTCCTTATCGCTTTTTTAAACCGTTTATCCGGCGATCCGCGTATTGCAATTAATTCCGTTTTTTTCTCACTACTGGCAGGAATGTCCGCAGCATACTCATTGAGCGGTTTCTTAAACGAATTATTCAACAAAGGCAAACTAAGGTTCAGGATCATTACCGCATGTTGCATCGGCATTATCCTGATGTGGTTTATTAAAGCAAATGCGGCACGCATATGCGCTGTTGCAATAATTGCATTTGTACCCATAGAAGCTGTAACGCTCACTGTTATTGCTATTTTCAGAAGGGTTAAAGGAGCCAGAATTTTGGGCACAGGTGTACTTCTTTTCTGTATGTTTATCCTTAGTTTGTTTGTTATGCAGATTGTTAAGGGTAATGACAATGTAAACGGCAATACAGTTGCGGGGTTTATCTACCTGATTTTTATGGGTATGGCCATTCTCAGTTTACCGGTTTCTATGTCACTTTATCTTGCATGGAAATTTGCAACTGTAAATAAGGATCTCAAAAACCAGCTTAACCAGGTCCAAATTCTCTCTGATAAATCTTTGGAACAGGAGCGGGAAACAAAACAGATTCTGGAAACACAGAACGAAGTACTTGAAAAGGAAGTTGCCATAAGAACAGCTGAAATAGTTGCACAGAAGCAGCTGATTGAACTCAAGAATAAAGCCATTACCGACAACATTGATTATGCCCAGCGCATCCAGTCTGCAATACTGCCCGATACTAAACTTATCTATAAAACACTGACCCAATCTTTTATACTATTCCTCCCAAAAGATATTGTGAGTGGTGATTTTTATGCATTTGCCGAGCGGAACGGGCGTATTTTTATAATTGCTGGCGACTGCACCGGGCATGGGGTTTCCGGGGCATTTATGAGTATGATAGGCAGCTCGCTGCTCAACCAGATAATCAACGAAAAAGGAATTGAACAACCTGCCCGCATATTAACTGAACTCAATAAGGCTGTGATAGAAGCCCTGAAACAAAGTGAGAATGAATCGAATGATGGTATGGATATTGCTATTTGTTCTTTCGATCAGTCTATGAATGAATTACAATATGCCGGCGCCAATCGCCCGTTATGGCTGGTGCGCAATAATGAAATCATAACATACAGTCCTGATAAATTTCCAATTGGCGGCCTGCAGATGGCCAGAGACAGGGCTTTTACAAATCATTCCATTCAACTGCAGCCTTCAGACACCATCTATATTTTCACTGACGGTTATTCCGACCAATTCGGTGGCCCACATGGCAAAAAACTGATGAAAGCCAAATTCAGGGAAACCCTGCTTTCAATTCAGCCTATGGATATGCTGGAGCAGGAAACACACCTGAGGCAATTCTTCGAACAGTGGAAAGGTGATACTGAGCAGGTGGATGATGTGCTTGTAATAGGGGTAAGGATTTAGATTCCCTTGGAAAATGCTACTCTTTCAACAGTGATCCTAAGTAATTTAAAAAAATAAAAACTAATAATCATCGCCCCAATGCATTGAATTATCCAATACTACAAGGGTTAACAGAAAACTTCCGGTACCAAATGCATTTACCGTAAATGCCCCGTAATTGTTTGGAAGAGTTAGTCCACCCTCGGTATCATTAATCATTACAATAGTGCCAGGATAATAGGTAAACCGCAGCTTAGCTGCCAGCCCAAAATAATAGCCGAGTTCTGCCATCAAAAATGTTCTTGTTTTGAACAAAGCCCCGGCTGCCGAATTATACCCCCCTAATGTAAATGTAGGCGCAAACCCTGCACCTATTGAGAATAAGACCGGCAAATCAGGATTCAGGCCTACTTCCCCACCGCTTTTATAAACGAAAGCAACTGGCAGGTCAAACAGATAGAATTCGGCTTTGTCGGTTACAAGATCAACTGACGAGTATTTGACCGGACCGAAATCAAAATTATAAAGATATCCGCCCATTGATACATCTAAAGCTATCATCTGGTGATCATTCATTCTGGCAAGCGGAAAAAATGAACCTCCCGAAAAACCATAGGAGCCTTTACAGTTTTTATTCAAAAAAATCGAAGTATCAACCGACGGGCCTGGAGTGTTGTATGTTTGAGCAGCGCTGCGGTTCAAGGTAAGATGGGAGTCCATTTCCAGATTCATAAACGGCAGGCTTGCCGAAATATAAGACCGTTTCAACCAGGTACGCCCTTTTTCGCCATAACTGCTGTATGATCTTTGATGATAGTATGGTTTGCCGAACTGGGCAAATGAAACATTGCAGAAAAGCACGCAAAACAAACCTGCAGAAAAGAGTTTAGATTTCATCTATATAGCTATAAGCCGCACAAGATAATGTTATTCTCCAATTACTATTATCCTCAGGAACTTTCTCCGTAACTTTACATTACCTGTCGAAAGTCTTAAATCTAAGGTATTTACTCCTTTCTTATTTCTTACGACTAAAGACTAACGACTAAAGACTAACGACTAACCACTTAAGACTTAAGACTCCCCTAAAAATGCTCGGCTATCAATTCTCCAAATATAATCCCGATGAAAACGCTAAATCGCCTTTTCAGCAACTGCTCGACTTGTTTATGCAGTTGCTGGGATTCACTAGTGGCGATGCTTCCGAAGCCCTGCATTGGCTCACACAGCTCGATAAGGAATACAAACTCACCAACAAGGATTACGGTATAGGCGATTTCATTGAAGACCTCAAGGCCAATGGCTACCTGAAAGAAAATGAAAATGATGGCAGCTATAAAATTACCGCCAAATCAGAACAGTCCATACGCAAGCGCTCTCTGGAAGAGATATTCGGTAAACTGAAAAAAGCCAGGCAAGGCAACCACCGCACCTTCAAAACCGGTCAGGGCGATGAACCTAATCCTGAAATAAGGCCCTATATTTACGGCGACGCGCTCGATACAATTGACTATACCGGCAGCCTCAAAAATGCGTTTATCAATCATGGCATTGAGAACTTTGCAATTCACGAAGATGATCTGGAGATACATGAAACCGATTTCAAGTCTCAGACCTCCACTGTTCTGATGATTGATATTTCACACTCCATGATTCTCTACGGTGAAGACAGGATAACGCCCGCCAAAAAAGTAGCCATGGCTCTAAGCGAACTCATCACCACCCGCTACCCTAAGGACACTCTGGATATTGTTGTTTTCGGAAACGACGCATGGCAGATAGAAATGAAAGACCTACCCTACCTTGAAGTTGGCCCCTACCATACCAACACAGTAGCCGGCCTGGAACTGGCTATGGAACTGCTCCGCCGCCGCAAAAACCCAAATAAGCAGATATTTATGATCACCGATGGTAAGCCCACCTGCCTAAAAATCGGCAATAAGTATTATAAGAATGCCTTCGGCATAGACAGCAAAATTCTCAACCGCACACTCAATCTCGCCGGCCAGCTCCGCCGCATGAAGATACCGGTCATCACCTTCATGATTGCCGACGACCCTTACCTGCAGCAGTTCGTCCGCGATTTCACTGAGGTAAATGGCGGCAAGGCTTTCTATTCATCGCTCAATGGTTTAGGCAACTATATCTTTGAGGATTATGAAAGGAATAAGCGAAAGACAGTGAGGTAATATCCTGTCTGTACAGACCTGCAAAATACTTGCGATACAAGTCCAGTATTAGAAACTGAGGCAGAGCTGATTTTCTTGGCTTTATAGTTATTGAATTGCCACATCATTCTACTAACCGCCTTGTAATCAAGGATGGTAGCTGACTCAAATCTATAGTGATTTGCGCTGATTACCTTACTGAAAACCTGGAAAAATTTTCAATAGTCGTACATAAAAAACCGCCCCAAAAAGGGGCGGCCTATAACTTAAGAATAAATACTTATAACTAACGACTTTCGGCTTAATGTCCATGTCCTTTACCGCGTGTCTTGGCTACTACTTCTTCCTCAATATTACGTGGGGCAGCAGAATAGTGGCTGAACTCCATAACCGATGTTGCACGGCCTGAAGACAATGAACGAAGTTGGGTTACATAACCGAACATTTCGCTCAATGGCACCTTAGCCTTGATCACCTGCAGATTGTTGCGGCTGTCCATACCTTCCAGCATAGCGCGGCGACGGTTAAGGTCACCTGTTACATCTCCCATGTACTGATCAGGGGTGGTAACTTCCACCTTCATGATAGGCTCCAGGATTACCGGCTTGGCTTTTTTACCAGCCTCACGGAAACCAGACTTTGCGCAAAGTTCAAATGACATACCATCTGAATCGACCTGGTGGAAAGAACCATCAAATATACGAACCCTCATGCTCTCTACAGGGAAACCTGCAAGCGCACCGGAAGTCATACTTGTTTCAAAACCTTTCTGTATTGGCGCTATAAATTCACGTGGAATAGAACCTCCGAAAATTTCGTTGATAAACTGGAAACGTCCTTTGCCTTCGGCCAGGAATTCTTCTGATGCCGGCCCGATCTCGAACTGGATATCAGCAAATTTACCACGACCACCGGTTTGTTTCTTATAAACCTCGCGGTGCTCTACCATCATTGTGAATGCTTCCTTGTAAGCCACCATCGGAGCTCCCTGATTGATTTCCACCTTAAACTCGCGACGCATACGGTCAACGATGATTTCCAGGTGAAGCTCGCCCATTCCGCTAAGGATAGTTTGGCCGGTATCTTCGTCAGTCTTAACACGCAGTGTAGGATCTTCTTCTACCAGCTTGGCTATTGCCATACCCATCTTATCCACATCGGCCTGAGTTTTTGGCTCTACCGAGATAGAGATTACAGGCTCAGGGATAAACATGTTTTCCAGCATTATCGGGTGCTTCTCATCACACAATGTATCACCGGTCTTGATTTCCTTGAATCCAATAGCTGCACCAATATCACCTGCTTCGATAAAATCGATCGGGTTCTGTTTGTTGGCGTGCATCTGCATAATACGGCTGATACGCTCGTTTTTGCCTGAACGTACATTCAGTACATACGAACCTGCATCCAGGTGACCTGAATAGCACCGGAAGAATGCGAGACGACCCACAAACGGATCAGTCATGATCTTGAACGCAAGAGCTGAAAAAGGCTCTTTCGCATTCGGGTGACGCTCTATTTCTTCGCCGGTATCTGGATTTGTACCCTTGATAGACTCAACATCCAGTGGACCAGGCAGGTAACGGATAACGCAATCGAGCGCTACCTGTACACCTTTGTTTTTATAAGCTGAACCGCAAAGCATAGGAACAATGCTCAGATCGATACATGCCTTACGAACTGCTTCATGAATTTCAGCTTCTGTAATTGAATTTGAATCAGCGAAGAATTTCTCCAGCAGATGATCATCATATTCAGCTACTGCCTCAACGAGGTGTGCACGCCAGAAATCCACATCATCCTTCATATCTTCAGGAATAGCCACTTCCTTGTAGGTCATACCCTGTGTAGCATCATCCCATATGATACCCTTCATCTGGATAAGATCCACAATACCTTTGAAACCATCTTCAGCGCCAATAGGCAACTGCAGCGGCACGGCCTTAGCGCCCAGCATGTCTTTAACCTGCTGAACCACCATAAGGAAGTCGGCGCCTACGCGGTCCATTTTATTTACGAAACCGATACGTGGAACCTTGTAACGGTTGGCCTGGCGCCAAACTGTTTCTGACTGCGGCTCAACGCCGTCAACTGCTGAGAACAGGGCAACAAGACCATCAAGTACGCGCAAAGAACGCTCTACCTCGATAGTAAAATCCACGTGACCAGGAGTATCAATAATGTTGAACTTGTATTTCTGTGATTCTGGCAAAGGTTTTCCCTGTGTAGTAGGGAAATTCCAGAAGCAGGTAGTTGCTGCTGAGGTAATGGTGATACCGCGCTCCTGTTCCTGGGCCATCCAGTCCATGGTAGCAGCACCTTCGTGCACCTCACCTATCTTGTGGTTTACCCCCGTATAATACAGGATACGTTCTGTCATAGTGGTCTTACCAGCATCAATGTGCGCTGCAATCCCGAAGTTCCGCTGTGTGCGTAAATCTGCCATTTTTGATATAGTTAAAGCTATTGAATTTAAAATTCGAGGTGCAAAGGTAAGGGTTTTAATGTGAAAATGTGCAGATATTCAAACGTTAAATGAAAATTCACAGAATGATAAAACCGGATACCCGAAATGGCCCTGGGAATAAGATAGGATCACGGATAATTTATGGGTGGAAATACCACTGTGAACCTGCGAATTGTATAATAATGTTTCTGACCATTGTACCTGTAACTGATCAGCGTCACACCTTTATATATCACCGGAGGTGCTTGTTGATTGGCAGATGCCTTCCCCTGATGCATATTATAATCGTCATAAGTTGTGGAAACTGCAACCTTAATGACTGCTGCTGATTTGTTTTTTGAATATTGAATTATTGTATTTCCCTGGCTTACCGAATCTTTGAGATTTAGCTGAATCATCTCCCTGCCGATCCAGATGGCTTCAGGTACTATTTCCTGTTTCAGATTGCTGCAATTAATAACAAAGTTGTAATTATTCCCGTGTCTACCAGCCACGCCCCCACTCCACCCCTGATCGGTTGCTGATATCAGTTTGATTGTCTGAGCCAGAATAGGACAATGAAATGAAAGCAACAGTAAAACAAAAATTATTAAAGGGCGGAATCTTCCCATTGAGCAAATTTAATAGCCTGAAATTAAAGAAATCAGCTGAATAATTGTTGGTGCCGGCGCCTATATTTGTGTTATATTTTAAGAAAAATTTTAATAATCTCAGTAAAATAGCTTAGATTGTGACAAAAGGGAGATATGGAGAAGTCAATAACAATAAATTACGTACCCAGCAACAAGGCCGATACAATATCAATATTGCTGAAGTATAACATTGAAAGAGCAGAGAATATTCAGACAGTTACCTGCACCGTTACCAAAAGCGCAGAAGTAATACCGTTATGGTTGCACCCCCACAAATTCGAGATCAAATCCATGTTCAGTAATGGCAAATATGAAACCCTTTTCAATTTTGAAAACAATGCCAAAAACCTGGATGCCGCCTTATTTATTGACGAAGCCTATGCTGCGATTATGACAAAAGAGCACCTGAAGGTAGGATAGATATTTCTATAACTTTACCCGTTCTCGTTTATAACGAGAATGCGGTGGTATGGCGTTTGTAACCTTTGAGTCTGACCGATTAATGTCTAGCCAATTAACTGATTTAAAACTGGCATTTTCTTTATAAGTCATTTCCTAAGCTCCGCCACTTTCCATCCCGACTTCAGTTTGCAAAATGAAAACTTTTTGATACCTTTGCATTATGAATATCATAGTCAAAAGGGCGATGCTTTATTATATAAATAAGTATCCCAAGGCTAAAACCTCCCTGCTGACCTGGTATAAAGAATTTCTGAAACAGGAGTTTTACACCTTCAACGAACTAAAAGAAGTATATGGCAGTGCAAGTATTGTAGCCAATAACCGGGTGATTTTCAATATAAAGGGCAATGATTTCAGGCTCATCGTATCTGTTAATTTCAGGCAGTTGGCCGCATATATTATCTGGTTTGGCACACATAAAGAATACGATAAGATCGATGCTGCAACAGA
>CAIVEH010000195.1 GCA_903904855.1 uncultured Bacteroidota bacterium
AACTATAACTTATAATACAGGAGGGAGTTGCTATGTTACCAGGCACCTGACTGTAATGCCAACAGTAGGCAGAAGCGGGACATTGGATGTGAAGAGCGGAGAAACAGAAAATGAGCGGGGTAACCAGGTGCGGGTATTGCCAAATCCGGGAGATGGTGGATTTGTCATTGATCTTAACTGGGCTACTGAAGAAACGGTGCATATTACCATCTGCAATGTGGCAGGGATGAAGGTAAAAGAATGGAGCGTATTTACGGTTAAGGATCAGACGGTTTCGATACCGGCGCAGATAGATGTGGCATCGGGGGTATACTTACTGAGTATAGAGGGGAGTGATTACAGGTATGTAACCAAGGTGGTGGTTGAGAGGTAGTTTTTTGGAGATTTGGTATTTGGAATTTGGAATTTGGGTTTTGTGTTTTGTAATTCCTGATGTATACGGGTTAGTCAAATTCAATGTATTTCTACTTGATTCCAATTTTTTTTGCTCAATTGATATCCTCACTTGAAAGGTGCTATCGCCACTGAAGCTTAACAGCTATTCATTACTCTGGCCCACAAAACCTTTTTGTCTTCAACCTGAAATATTCTGTTTTCTACATATTTACCCATTTCGGCGATTAAAGATTAATTTTGCAGCCTTAATCAAAAAATCAGAGGCATGAGTTTTATTACAGACGTTATAGCCCGGCAGATTCTGGATAGCCGTGGCAATCCGACAATTGAAGTGGATGTTACTACCAGCGAAGGTATTATGGGAAGGGCTGCCGTGCCGAGCGGTGCCAGCACCGGAAAACATGAGGCTGTGGAACTGCGTGATGGCGATAAGAAAAAATACCAGGGCAAAGGGGTATTGAAAGCTGTAAGTAATGTGAACGACATTATAGCTGAAGACCTGTATGGCTGGGATGTAACCGACCAGCACGGGCTGGATAAAATGATGATTGATATAGATGGCACTACCAACAAGAGCAAGCTGGGCGCCAATGCTATACTGGGTGTGAGCCTGGCGGCTGCGAAGGCTGCTGCACAGTCTGTGGGTTTGCCACTGTACCGCTATGTTGGCGGAGCCAATGCACGCACACTACCGGTGCCGATGATGAACATACTGAACGGTGGCGCTCATGCTGATAATAAAATAGACTTTCAGGAGTTTATGGTAATGCCGGTTGGCGCTAGTACATTCAGCGAAGGGCTTAGGTGGGGTGTGGAGATATTTCATAGCCTGAAATCAGTACTGAAGGATAAGGGATATAGCACCAATGTAGGCGATGAAGGTGGCTTTGCACCGAACATACAGAGTAATGAAGAGGCGATTGAAACAGTGCTGAAAGCAATAGAAAAGGCGGGATACAAACCGGGCGTACAAGTGAGTATAGCTATGGATGCAGCTGTGAGTGAAATGTATAATGACAAGGACAAGAAATACCATTTTCATAAGAGCGATGGCCGGAAGATGACCAGCGACCAACTGGTGGAATACTGGGTAGAGTGGTGTAAAAAATACCCGATCATCAGTATTGAAGATGGCATGGCTGAAGATGACTGGAAGGGCTGGAAAAAACTCACTGACGCCCTCGGTAAGAAAATTCAGATAGTGGGTGATGATCTTTTTGTAACCAATGTAACCCGCCTGGAGAAGGGCATAAAAGAAGGTATTGCCAATGCGCTGCTTGTAAAAGTGAACCAGATAGGTACGCTGAGCGAAACCATTGAAGCAGTAACCATGGCGCAGCGTAATGGCTATAATACCATTATGAGCCACAGAAGCGGTGAAACAGAAGATGCTACAATAGCTGATCTGGCAGTGGCGTTGGGTTGCGGACAAATAAAAACCGGTTCGGCCAGCAGAAGCGACCGTATGGCAAAGTATAACCAGCTGTTGCGCATAGAGGGTGAACTGAAGGAAAATGCATTTTACCCTGGCAAGACGTTAAAATTCGGTAAGTAAGGGCAGAATTGTGGATATGTTGAAAACCCATTCAGGAACAATTGGAAGATTGCTGTAATTTTAATCTATTGTATCTAGAGAAAATGTAAGCTAATCCTATTATATATTGCGATATGAAAAAGGTATTGAAGGTTCTGACAAATAAGTATCTGCTAACATCGGTGGCATTTCTGGCATGGACAATCTATTTCGACCAGAACGATTATATGACACTACAGCAACGTAAAAAAGAACTGGACGTATTGAGTAACAATATAGCTTATCTGAATTCGGAAATCAACAGGATGAACGCCGAAAAGAATGACCTGGTGAATAATCCGAAGAAAATAGAACAATATGCCAGGGAAAATTACCGGATGAAGCATGATGGTGAGGATGTGTATGTGATAGAAGGGGGTAAGGAAGGTAATTCCTTTAATCAGTA
Organism: uncultured Bacteroidota bacterium; assembly: GCA_903904855.1. GTDB lineage: Bacteria > Bacteroidota > Bacteroidia > Chitinophagales > Chitinophagaceae > Nemorincola. The sequence goes on from CAIVEH010000195.1 coordinate 2,376, forward strand.
GGTAGTATAGAATTAAGAAAGCGATACTGAAATTGTAAATTAATGCGCCACCAGCAAAGTGGCGCATTAATATTTTGGGAATTTGGCCATGGCAATCGTTATTTACTATATCGGGATAAAAATATTGTTTCGGGAATTTTGACGTTAAATCACTGATTGCAAGATTTTGTGAGCAACTTTGCATACCATAATAAGAGTGAAGATGATAACAATTATAGCAGGCACGAACCGGGCTGATAGTATGACGCTCAAAACGGCAAACCTCTATCAGAAAATACTCAATTCAAAGACAGATGAAGAGGTGCAGGTACTTTCGATGGAGAACCATGCAGTTTGGGAAAGGGGAGCAGATATGCTGGACCTGGAAAAAAAATTCCTGGTACCAGCTAATAAGTTTGTGTTTGTAATGCCTGAATACAATGCCAGCTTCCCGGGTATACTGAAAGTGATGATGGATAACAGCGATGTAAAAAAGTGCTGGTGGAATAAAAAGGCCATTCTTGTGGGTATTTCAGACGGACGTGCCGGTAACCTCAGGGGCATTGAGCATATGACCGCAATACTGCATTATCTGAAGGTGCAGGTACATTTCAACAAACTGATACTGTCGAAGGTAAATGATGAAATAAGCAAGCAGGGTGACATATTAAAGAAGGAAACTGAAGCGCTTATCGTGCTGCAGGTTGATGATTTATTGAGTTTTTAGGTTTGGTACTTTTAGATAATAACAGATGATTATTGCTTTATACAAGGAAATATGTGGATCAGGTTCTTTATTATACTCGGGATTATAGGCTTAGCAGAATATTATAGTTTTATAGTGGTGCGATCGGCTGTGCGCAATTTTCCGCCGGCTGGCCGTACAGCAGCAATCAGTGTTTATCTGGCTTTTACGCTAATCAGCTGGCTGGGGCTGATACTGTTCCGGCAGATCAACTGGGCCACTCTGCCTCATTTGTGGCGCAATCTGTACATTGCCTTTGTACTGGGCTTTATCGTTGGCAAGATACTGATATTGCTGGTAATGCTGATTGATGACATCAGGAGGCTGTTTACCTGGCTTATAACCACTGTTGCTTACCGCAACACTACCTCGCCAGATGCGGCTGAGGGAGGTATATCCAGATCGCTTTTTCTGAAACAAACGGCATTGGTACTGGGCGGGCTTTCGCTGGTGGGCTTTATGCTTGGTATCCGCAACAGGTATAACTACAGAGTGAGGAAAATAAAGTTGAAACTGAATGGCTTGCCCGATGCTTTTAAAGGGTTGCGGATTGTGCAGGTTTCTGATATACATACCGGCAGTTTCGATAACCATAGCGCTGTAGCACATGGCATAGGGCGGATAATGGACCAGAAACCTGACCTAATATTGTTTACAGGCGATCTGGTGAATAATCATGCTGATGAAATAGATGCCAGGTACCAGGAAATATTTGCGGGGTTGAAGGCTCCGTTGGGAGTGTACTCAACATTAGGTAACCACGACTATGGCGATTATGTGCACTGGCCCGATGCACAGGCTAAAAAAGATAATCTGGATAAACTGAAATCAACACAGGCCACAATGGGCTGGCGGCTATTGATGAATGAACATGTGATACTGGAAAAGGGTAGTGATAAAATAGCGCTGATAGGTATTGAGAACTGGAGCGCAAAGGCTAACTTCCCAAAATATGGTGACCTCGTTAAAGCATATCATGGCCTCAGCGAGCAGAATATTGCTGTTAAAATCCTGATGTCGCACGATCCTTCGCACTGGCATGCTCAGGTGCTGAAAGAATTTAAGGACATTTCACTTATGCTCAGCGGTCATACCCATGGTATGCAGTTCGGGATAGATACAAAGTGGTATAAATGGAGCCCTGTGCAGTATATGTATAACGAATGGGCAGGGCTGTATACCGAAGGGGAACAGAACCTTTACGTGAACAGAGGTTTTGGATTTTTGGGTTATCCGGGAAGGCTGGGGATATTGCCGGAGATTACTTTGTTTGAATTGGGGTAGTGGAATCAGCTTATCTTCCCCCAATGCGACTCCTTCCCCTGTTGCGAAATCATATACTTCAAAGCCTGATGCTGCGGCAAATCAAGTCTTGGGTCTTGTGAAAGCAACTGCAACGCAGCTTTACGGGTTTCTTCGAGTATGCCGCCATCCAATACAATATCTGCCAGTTTGAATTTCAGTACACCACTTTGTTTGGTGCCATACATATCGCCGGGGCCGCGCATGGCAAGATCCTGTTCGGCTATTTTGAAGCCATCAGTGGTGGATACCATGATCTGGATGCGCTTATAGCTTTCTTCCGATATTTTATTGCCTGTGAGGAGTATGCAATAGCTCTGGTCGGCGCCTCGGCCTACACGACCTCTTAGCTGGTGCATCTGGGATAATCCGAACCGTTCGGCGCTCTCTATAAGCATTACCGAGGCATTGGGTACATTAACACCAACCTCAATAACTGTTGTTGCCACCAGCACATCGGCTTCGCCCTTCACAAACCGCGCCATGTTACGTCCCCGTTCGCCTGCTTCCTGACGGCCATGCACCATGGCTATTTTATACTTGTTCTCGTTGAACCAGATTTTCACCTGCTCATAACCAGCCAGCAGACTCTCATAATCCAGCTTCTCTGATTCTTCAATAAGCGGATATACTATATATGCCTGTCGCCCTTTATCTACTTCACTTCGCACGAATTCCATAACCTTCATACGCCCGGCATCGCGACGGAATACTGTTTTTATTTCTTTACGACCCGGAGGCAGTTCATCTATTATCGAAATTTCTAGGTCGCCGTAGAGGGTCATTGCCAGGGTGCGGGGAATAGGGGTCGCAGTCATTACCAGCACGTGCGGCGGCATCTCATTTTTCTTCCACAGCCTGGCTCGCTGACCAACTCCAAAACGGTGCTGTTCATCAATTACCGCCATGCCAAGATTTTTGAACTGTACACTGTCTTCTATCAGGGCATGAGTGCCGACCACTATCTTCAATGTGCCATCAGCCAGTTCTGCAAGTATTTCTTTTCTTACTTTGCCTTTTACACTGCCGGTAAGCAATCTCACAGCAATACCCATATCGGCGAGCAATTCCGAGATACTAAAAAAGTGTTGCTGTGCCAGTATCTCGGTAGGGGCCATAATACAAGCCTGGAATCCATTATCAAGTGCCAGCAACATAGTCATAACTGCCACTATGGTTTTACCACTGCCCACATCGCCCTGAAGCAGGCGGTTCATTTGCTTACCTGAGCCTGTATCGGTTCTTATTTCCCGCAATACCCTTTTCTGTGCTCCGGTAAGTTCAAAGGGCAGATGCATCCGGAAGAATTCATTAAAGTTCTCACCTACTTTTTCAAACTTCCATCCGCGCTGTGCGGTATGCTGCAATCGCAGTCGGGCAATCATCAGCTGGGATATAAACAATTCCTCCCACTTCATGCGGTGACGGGCTACCTGCTCGTGCTCATTACTGTCGGGAAAATGCAACCACTTAAGGGCATGATATCGGTTGCACAAATTGTATTGCCTTAGTATATCGGCAGGCAAAACTTCGGTAATATCGCTTTGTTTTATTTTCTCGAAAAGCGATTGTGTAAGTTTGGCGAATGACCGATTGGTAATTCCTTTTACCAGTAATTTCCCCGTTGTAGAATATACCGGTTGTTTACCGGCAATGGTAGTTTCAGCATTCCATGGCTCAATCTCCGGATGGGCTATGTTATAAACCCCATTGAAGGAACTTACTTTGCCAAATACAATATACTTTTCACCCTCGCGTAAGTTCTTTTTTACCCAGTTCGTACCCTGAAACCAGAGTAATTCTATACGTCCTGTCTCATCAAACAAAGTTGCTGTGAGCCTGAATTTTCTGCCAGTGCCTTCTTCACCCATGTTTATTAAGGTACCGGCTATCTGGGCATATTCCATATTGTCATTTATATCCCGGATCTTCAGTAATTCAGTCCTGTCGAAGTAGCGGTAGGGATAATGATACAGGAGGTCTTCGAAAGTGCTGATGCCAAGTTCCTGGCGCAGCAGTTCCCCACGCTGTGGACCAACGCCTTTAATGAACTCAATGGGGGACTCTAATATGGACAGTGGTGTGTTGATGGGACAAAAATATACATTTGCCCTTTTACTTTAGTTTTAATTGTGCGTATAAAGGATGTTCAGGATTCACAATCAGTTCCTGCCGCAATGGATGAATGAGTACATCCATTTCTTCGAGGGGAATTGCACCAAGTAATGGCTCTGAATCGCCAGGTAATACCATAGCGCTGCCGGTAAACCTGCGGTTTTCAAATAATAAAACTATGGGAGCCACAACATCACAGTCAATAATACGGTTATCAGCAGTTTGGGCTTTTTTAGAATCTACAACGGGCAACTGAAGATATTCCTGGATATTTTCATTGATGGCAAGCATATAAGAACCTGTATCTACCAAGATATTAACCGGGAATCTTTTAACTTCATCTGCGCCAATCATCTGCTTCAATGCAAGACCTTCATCAAAACCATTTATCAATTCTACATCCGCATATACTAATCCCATAATGTAAGATATTTTAGTAAAGCTAATAAAAATATGCTAAAATAATTACAAACTGGTTCCACTCACTCTTACTTTCCAATCCTTATCTCCTCAAAATACCCCTCCAGCATCTTGGCAATTATATCCCAGTCAAATCTGGTTCTGATAACCCTCATTCCGTCTGTCCCAACTTGCCTGCGTAAATCTTCAGAATCTAATAATTCCGAAACGCTATCTGCAAATGCTTCGGGTGCTGTTTGCATTATTGCACCTTCACCACTTTTTATTCCAAGTCCACCAAAGCCAATATGGGAGCAAACTACAGGCACACCCATTGCCATGGCTTCCAGTACCTTGTTTTGTGTGCCAGCTCCAAACCTAAGGGGTGCTACCACTACTGATGCGCTATTGTAAGTGGCTGCAAGGTCTTTAATAAAGCCGGTAACAATAACATGCTCATTGGCAAGTGCAAGTACATTGGGAACAGGTCGTTGGCCAGCTATGATGAATTGCAAATCTGGATGTTTAGCTTTTATCTTTGGTAGTATTTCGGCGGTAAAATAGATTACAGCATCCACATTTGGGGCATAATCCATATTGCCGGTAAAGAGGATTGTTTTATTATGACTGTAATCGTGGTTGCGGGCAGCAAATGTTTCCAGATCTACACCATTGGGCAATAATCTCAGATTGCCTGTGTTATGGGTCTTTTCTAGATAAGCCAGGTCTTCGGATGAGCATACAAGAGATAGATTGTATTGCTCTAATACTTTTTCATAATTCAGTACCCTGCGCTGTTCTATATTTTCAAATATTCTGGTCAGAAGACCGCGTTTCACCATTTTTCTGCGCTCCCAGTAAAGTGAAAAAGCATCTGGTAAATCTAGTATTCTGGGTATCTCTTTTCTGCCGGCCAGGTAGGGAGACATACGTAGATGCTGTACATGAATTGCATCATATTTATGTTTCTCCAGCAATGAATCAAGCAGTTGTTGCAATTTACCTGATTGAAAATAAAGTACCTGTAGTGGCCTCATATCCCATGCTCCTGAAATGCAGTTCATTGCAGATTTCCACTTGGGCAGATAAATAAAGTGAACTTCTTTGAAAATTTTTTCCAGTTCGGTTTTGTATCCCAGATCTTCTTCTGTTTGGGCAAAAGTGAGCAGGTGTAATTCATGGCGGTCTTTTAATCTACGGGCGAGATTATAAATTTTCAGTTTATCACCCCGGTAAGGTGGATATGGAACACGATTAGCTAAAAATAATATCTTCATAAATCCCGTTCCGCTATAGCGGAGATGATAATCTTAATAAAATTCTACACTCAGAGAGGCTATAAAAAAAATATTGCTCCTCCATTTAAATTAACTTCTGTATCCTCTCAAAAATTCTACCACTTTCATCCTTTTCTTCCCTTCCAGTTGCAGGTCATCAATATAAACCCATCCATCGCTGGCAGCAAAACGAAGGTAAGTACTATGGTCAGTTTGCCTTGTGCCGTAGGTTGCCTGAATTGGTTCCTGAGTTATATGCGAAGAGTAGATCTTAACGGTTTTGTTGTTCAAAACAGTATAGGCCGCAGGGTAGGGTGATAGCCCCCTGATAAAATTATTGATTTCCACTCCTGTTCGGTTCCAGTCAATAAGCGTATGCTCCTTAAATATTTTAGGGGCATGTTTTAATTCAGTAGCCTTAATATCATTTTGGGGAATTTCCTTAAGTGTATCATCGGCAAGGCCTTTTACCGTAGTTACCAGCAGCTCTGCACCGGCCACCATTAGTTTGTCATGCAATGTTCCGGCATTATCTTCCGGCATTATGGGAACTTTCTGCTGCATCAGGATGTCGCCGGTATCTATTTCATGTTTCAGTTTAAAAGTAGTTACCCCTGTTTCGGTTTCTCCGTTCATTATCGCCCTGTTTATAGGAGCAGCGCCACGATAATGAGGAAGCAGGGAGCCATGTACATTAATGGTGCCCATTAGTGGCATATTCCATACTGCCTCTGGCATCATACGGAAGGCTACAACGATCTGGAGGTCAGCTTTAAGCTCTTTAAGTTCATTAAGGAATTCCTGAGCTTTCATTTTTTCAGGTTGCAGCACTTGCAATCCATGCGCCACAGCATATTGTTTTACTGCCGAGGCCTGCAATTGCATGCCTCTTCCGGCAGGCTTATCGGGCATTGTTACAACGGCAATAATATTTGCACCTGCTTTAACCATTGCATCGAGCGATGCAACAGCAAAATCGGGTGTGCCATAAAATATAATTCTAAGTTGATCGAAACGTTTCATTGAGGCTGCAAAGCTAAAATAATAATGACTACCAAGCCTGATCTGTATAATAGATATAAGTTTTGCGAATCAGAATAGTCTGGGAAACTGAAAGGGAAAATGAATAGTAAGGTTTTATCAAAGTATTTACAAAATATCAGCTGTTATGCAGCCGGTCTAAATAGTTACATCCTGATAAATTTCCCGCAAATCTATTGATACATTTAAGGTCCGTAATTCAAGAGATTGAAGAGGATTGCTGTAATTCTTTAATTCCCAACTACCATTTTCATTTAAATACCATGCTTCAATTGTAACAGATTCTGAGTCGACCAATATATACTCTTTAAGGGTTGGAATTTCTTTATACAATTCAAATTTGGCGCCCCTGTCATAACTCTCTGTTGTGGTGGATAAAATTTCAAAAATTAGTGTTGGGTTGATAAAATTAAAATCATCATCATTCAGGCTTTCGGGTTTGCCGCAAATAATAGTTAAATCAGGATAGGTAAACAGCGTATTCTTCTCAATCCATATACGGGTATCATTTCCGTATGGCTGGCATTTATTTCCTTTAAGCTTATTGCCCAGAAGAATCATCAGGTTTTTATTTATAACTATATGCGGCAATTTGGCACCGGCCATAGCAAATATCTCCCCCTGGTAATACTCATGCTTATCTTCCGAAGCATTTTCCAATTCAAGATATTCTTCAATAGTGTATTTGCGTTTACCGTATGCAACTGCTGGTTCTTTTACTTCCATTGCATAAAATTAAGAAATTCCATCTATACATAAACGAAAAAATAGGCACACTATCTCATTATACATTTTTATTTCAGACTTAACCCGATATGAATGAAAAATAGACGACCTTTACAATAACTAAAAAAATTTTATAGTAAATATGGCTCAGGAAACTCAGGGTAAAAAAGAAAAAGAAAAGAAGAAGCAGAAGAACAGGCAGGATAAGGAACAGCGTAAAGAAGAGCGCAAAGCGAATAATAACAAAGGCAAGGGCCTTGACTCTATGATGGCATATGTGGATGAGAATGGCAACCTGTCGGATGTTCCACCGGATCCCAAGAAAAAGAAAGAGATCAATCTGGAAGATATTCAGCTGGGCGCTGCAAGAAATAATAGTGAACCAGTTGAAATTATCAGAACCGGCGTAATCACCTTCTTTAATGATGCCAAAGGGTATGGTTTTATAAACGATCTGAAAAGCCAGGAGAGTGTTTTTGTGCATGTTAACCAGCTGGCCGGTCCTGTGAAGGAAAAGGATAAAGTTACTTTCGAAGTTGAAAATGGTCCTAAAGGGCTGAATGCAATTAAGGTTAAAAAAATATAGAAATTTGAATTAACCTCTGCTATTGTATTTTTCATCTGGTATTTCTATGTCTGATTGTTGCCATTTAATTTTCTTTGATTAAATAATTATTCTGCATTCTGCCAGAGATTTTATCAGACTTAATTAATAAGTCTGATATTTTACTGATTTTTATTATTATATGTTAGGTTGCGAACTAATTGTGACCCTAATTGATTATCCATCAGAACAAACGAAGTTGTAAAGTTCTGTTACCAACGTTTTTTTTCAGAAAATTTTAAGTATTTTCTATTGACATATAAAGTCAGGAACGGCTATTTTTGTGAGATAAATTGATAGGGAATCAAACCCTCTCCGGATTTAAAATCTTTCGAC
>CAIVEH010000196.1 GCA_903904855.1 uncultured Bacteroidota bacterium
GGTTCAACTGGATCTACCGGGGCTACTGGTTCTGCTGGGTCAACCGGTGCTGCCGGAGCAGTGGGTTCGACAGGTGCAGCAGGAAGCCCAGGAACAAATGGCAATACATGGTATTCTGGAACCACTGCCCCTTCATCTGGTACTGGTGCTAACGGGGATTACTATTTAAATACTACAACAGGAAATGTTTATTTGAAGAGTAGCGGCAGTTGGAGTATTGTGGAAAATATAACAGGACCTTCTGGCGCTACAGGTTCATCTGGATCTACCGGGGCTACTGGTTCTGCTGGGTCAACCGGGGCTACCGGAGCAGCGGGTTCGACAGGTGCAGCAGGAAGCCCAGGAACAAATGGCAATACATGGTATTCTGGAACTACTGCCCCATCAGCCGGCACTGGTGCTAACGGGGATTACTATTTAAATACTACAACAGGAAATGTTTATTTGAAGAGTAGCGGCAGTTGGAGTATTGTGGAAAATATAACAGGACCTACTGGCGCTACAGGTTCAGCTGGTGCAACGGGTGCTACCGGAGCAGCGGGTTCGACAGGTGCAGCAGGAAGCCCAGGAACAAATGGCAATACATGGTATTCTGGAACCATAGCTCCTTCAACCGGTACTGGTGTTAACGGAGATTACTATTTAAATACTACAACAGGCAATGTCTATCTCAAGAGTAGTGGCAGTTGGAGTATTGTCGCGAATATTACAGGGCCTACGGGTGCTACTGGCTCAACGGGCGCTACCGGTTCAGCTGGATCTACCGGGGCTACTGGTTCGGCAGGGTCAAACGGTGCTGCCGGAGCAGTGGGTTCGACAGGTGCAGCAGGAAGCCCAGGAACGAATGGCAATACATGGTATTCCGGCACCACCGCACCTTCTACCGGCACCGGTGTTAACGGGGATTACTATTTAAATACTACAACAGGCAATGTCTATCTTAAGAGTAGCGGCAGTTGGAGTATTGTGGCTAATATAACAGGGCCTACTGGTGCTGCTGGCTCAACTGGCGCTACCGGTTCAGCTGGATCTACCGGGGCTACTGGATCGGCGGGAGCAGTGGGTTCGACAGGTGCAGCAGGAAGCCCAGGAACGAATGGCAATACATGGTATTCTGGTACTACCGCCCCTTCAACCGGTACTGGTATTAACGGGGATTACTATTTAAATACTACCACAGGTAATGTTTATTTGAAGAGTAGTGGCAGTTGGAGTATTGTGGCTAATATAACAGGACCTACCGGTGCTGCTGGCTCAATTGGTGCAACCGGTTCAGCGGGTGCCACTGGTTCTGCTGGTGCAACGGGTTCTACCGGAGCAGCAGGAAGCTCAGGAACTAATGGCAATACATGGTATTCTGGTACTACTGCCCCTTCAACAGGTACTGGTGTTAACGGGGATTACTTTTTAAATACCACCACAGGTAATGTTTATTTGAAGAGTAGTGGCAGTTGGGGTATTGTGGCAAATATAACAGGGCCTACTGGTGCTGCAGGTTCTGCTGGTGCAACGGGTGCTACCGGAGCAGCGGGTTCGACAGGTGCAGCAGGAAGCCCAGGAACAAATGGCAATACATGGTATTCTGGTACTACCGCCCCATCAGCCGGCACCGGTGCTAACGGGGATTATTATTTAAATACTTCAACAGGCAATGTCTATCTTAAGAGTAGTGGCAGTTGGAGTATTGTAGCAAATATTACAGGTCCTACCGGCGCTGCTGGCTCAACTGGTGCAACCGGTTCAGTGGGTGCTACTGGTTCTGCTGGTGCATCGGGTGCTACCGGAGCAGCTGGTTCGACAGGTGTAGCAGGAAGCTCAGGAACTAATGGCAACACATGGTATTCAGGTACTACTGCCCCTTCAGCCGGCACCGGTGCTAACGGGGATTATTATTTAAATACTTCAACAGGCAATGTCTATCTTAAGAGTAGTGGCAGTTGGAGTATTGTAGCAAATATTAATGGGCCTACTGGTGCTACAGGTTCAACTGGAGCTACAGGTGCAGCGGGTACCAATGCGGTAGTAGCATTTGCAGATTTTTATGCACTCATGCCATCCGATAATTCAGCTACAATTGCAGGTGGTACTGCAGTAGAATTTCCTCAGAATGGACCTACTAATGGCATTATTACACGCTCTAGCTCAACACAATTTGTTCTTCCGGCTATTGGCACTTATATGGTTAGCTGGCAGGTTAGCCTAGATGAATCGGGACAGCTGGATATAGAAATTAATGGCACCGAAAATGCAGCAACTGTTGTTGGTCGCGCTACAGGCACCAGTCAGATTGCAGGAAACAGATTAATCACCACCACTTCCATAAATAGTGTTTTACGAATTGTGAACCCTACTGGCAATTCACCTGCACTTACCATTACTCCTTATGCAGGCGGCACACATGCAGTTTCAGCTTCACTCGTTATCACACGCATCCAATAAATGATATAAATCTGAAAATATGATTCATTTCAATAGGCCGATTGCAACGATTGCTTTGGTATTTCTATCCATCGCAGCATATGCACAGCAGGATGCCGGATTTTCAATGTATTTTTTTAACCCGCTTTATATAAATCCAGCCTATGCAGGCAGCCGGGAAGCGATTTCAGGTACAGTTGTTTCCCGCAACCAATGGTCAGGAATGCAGGGGGCTCCCATCACGCAATCATTTACACTTCACAGTGCTCTGCCCAATGTGAAAGTAGGTCTTGGATTGCAGATTTATAACGATCAGGCAGGCCCGATGCACAACACGGGTGTCAATGTGACCTATGCATATCATATCCCTCTAAAGGACAAAATGACTTTATCTTTCGGGATAACCGGTATGCTGAATAATATCAGTGTTGGATGGTCATCAATCAATATTGAAAAACCTGCAGACCCTGCTTTTACTGGTAACGCTGCAATGAGTTGGGTTGGCGATGCTGGTGCAGGCGTTTACCTTTATAAACCCAGGTTCTATCTGGGGCTTAGTGTCAACCACCTGATGCAATCACGCTTCGGGCTTACACATGCAGCCGGTGCCGACCTGGCAAAGTTTTACAGGCAATATTACCTTACCACAGGCTTTGTTGTACCGGTAAAGGAAACAATTGATTTCAGGCCATCTCTCCTGCTGAAATATGTAAATGCAGCGCCGGCTGTAGGAGAAATTGACGGCACTTTTATTTTTTATCAAAGGTTATTTGTTGGAGCTGGTTACAGGGCCGGCAAAAGAGTAAACATGCCAGGAACAGATAATATGCTGATAGGTATACTGGAGTTCGAGATTACCCACAGCATTCGCATTGGCTATTCTTATGATCATTACTTAGACCAGACGGGCGAATATAATAGTGGCACACACGAATTCATGCTGGGCTGGGACATCAGTTTCAGCAAGACTATATTATCAAGCCCCCGGTTTTTTTAAACAATTTCAATAAACGCTGTAGTGAAAAAGATAAGCATTACTATCATAGCCCTGCTGATTTGCATAGCAGCAATTGCAAAAACAAAAAAGGCCGACCGGCTTTTCGAGCAATGGGATTATTTCCGTGCAGCTAAGCTATATAAAAACGAAGCTGCTAAACATCCCGGCGCAGACATTTACTTCAAGCTGGGTGAATGTTACCGTAAAATGAAAGATTACAGAGAAGAGCAGGCAGCTTATGATAAGGTAAACGCCGCGGGCATTTATAAAAATCCGGTGTTTTACCTGTATTACGGACAGGTGTTGAAAACCAATGGCAAGAATGACATGGCAAAAATTGCTTTCGACAAATATTCCGAATTGGCGCCATCCGACACCAGTGGGAAATTCTTTAGTGAATCAATAGGCATAATTGCCGAAGACCATAAATGGGATGAACCTGTTTTAGTGAGTAATGTATCCTTGCTCAACACCACCAATGCAGAATTGTGCCCGGTTTTATATAAAGATGGCATAGTATTTACTTCCAACCGAAAAACACCTGGTCATAACAGAGTTTATGGGTGGACAGGTGCCAACTACCTCGACTTGTATTATGCACAAAAAGGCACCGGTGATTTGGATTTCTCAAATGCTTCGCCATTTGGCGGCCATAAAATCAGCAAAAAATTCAATGATGGGCCGGCATGTTTTTCCAAAAACTTCGATACTATTTATATTTCAAGGGTAAACAGGGATTTGAAGGGCGAAAATAAAGCCGCTTTTGAGATAGAAAGAAATAAGATTTTCATGTCTGTAATTAAGGGTGGTAAATGGGAAAAAGCAATTCCATTTTATCTTAATAGTAATACCTATTCGGTAGCTAATCCTTATCTCACCTCTGATGGAATGCGACTATACTTTGTATCCGATATGCCGGGTGGATATGGCGAAACTGATATCTATTATTGCAACCGCGAAAACAATCAATGGGGCCCGCCGATTAATATGGGGTCAAACGTAAATACATCTGGCCGGGAGAAATACCCAACAATGGATTCAAAAGAAAATTTCTACTTCTCATCCGATGGCTACCAGGGTTTGGGAGGCATGGATATCTGCGTGGCAATCAATAATGGAGGCATTTTGGCAAAGGGAATCCCTATGAAAGCACCCATTAATTCTCCTTTCGATGATTTTGGTATCCTGTTTCTGAAAGAAGGTAAAACCGGCTATATAACTTCAAACCGTACAGCAGGTGGGCTGGGCGATGACGATATTTTCTATTTCACACTTTCAAATAAAAACATAGACACCGGTTTGGTAACGTCTGTTTACACAATTGGTTACAGACCTAAAGTGCATGAACCAATTATTGTACCTGAACCTGTAGCAACTATAAATGTGGCTGTACCAAATGATATAATTATCCATTTCGATTTCGACAAATCCCAGATACGCCCCGATGCTATTGCACAGTTAGATAGTGTTTTGAATTACCTTCACCAATTCCCTACCCTTTCTCTGCTTATATCCGGTCATTGCGATTGTCGGGGTTCATCTGAATATAATATAAACTTAGCCGACCGTCGCAGCAAAACCACGCTACACTACCTTACTGATAAAGGCATAAATGCGAATCGCCTTAGGAGCGAGGGATATGGAATAAATAATCAGCCAGAAAGCTGTAAAAAAACAGTAAACTATACCGACCAAAAGCATCAGCTAAACCGCAGAGCATATTGTCATTTTCAGTATAGCTGGGATAAAAAGGCAGACATTATCACTAAAAGCGATTTGAGGTCTGAGGGTAAAGTCAATTTAGAATAACAAAACCCGCGCTATGCTCGGGTTTTGTTATTGATGCGGAATGTAAGGGACAACTTTTGAACTTTTTTTGTGCGGGATTTGAAGAAGATAATGGAATTTCATTAATATTGTAGGACTTATTTTTTTTGGTATCCCAAACAATCGTTATGCTCTATAATAGCTCGTCAAATACAATCCGAACGTCAATCAAATCAGACCAATTAGAAATTTGGTTTAAAAATGAAATTGCAGAATTACCCGATTCTATAAAGGGAATTTTATCTATTGTCTATCAGAATAAGGATGAGTTTATTAAGTGGCCTGAAAAGTGTCTGCTACTGTGGAAAGGCGCAGATCGAGTTCCAGAGCAAAAAGGCAAATTAAAATATCATCATTATCCGGAATTAATAAGAGAAGTAGCTAAGAAATATAAAATTCCACTTGATAGTCGTCCAAATGGACCTGCGATAACTGCATTTCTAATAGCTGACGGGAAACGTCCGGAACGCTATGGCAGTAAAAATTCTTGGAGTATTCACCACCTTTATTCAGGCAAATTTTCGTACCCAAATTCGACGGTAAAGCCGTTGCATGCTGTCAAGGATAAATTACATTTCACTCAATCAGCGGGGTTAGTAGCTGTACATCCAATTATTGATGCATTATTTGACGAAGTTCCCGCCGTTTCATGGTACTTCAGATATTTATCTTTTGAAAAGTTCATGTATGACCCGATGGAAATATTTTCAAGTGACACTGACAAATTTGGCTTTGGGAAGGGAAATAAAAATGAAATTATTTATTGGGGCGAATAATTCGCCATTAACAATAAAAAGGAAATTAGCATACAAATATCTTCTATCGCAGGACCATTTAGAACGAAAGAACCCGCGACCAGCGCGGGTTTCAATCACAGTTTACTCCGCTTGTTTACTCAAAATAATAAGTTACGATTTTTTTTCGTTATTTCAATCTTTACTTCGTTTGGTTGGATATGTCCAAGTTTAATCCTATTAGTAATATCAAGTAGATACTCTTCACTATTTGGATTTTTCACAATTGACCGCTTGTCATTAGCCGACAAGGTTTCTGATTTTTGTTTCATTGTATAATTTTTAGTTGGTTTGTCAGAATATTATTTGCTCGTCTGCGCAGAATCGCGCTTTATTTCTCTATGGGCCGCAACATACCCTCCAAGTAGAAACAGGTATTGTAATAACGCCATTACTACATTAGGAACTGTTTTCTTATTTGGCAAGAATAGATGTGGTCTCATGTTTGTCTGCCAAATCTCCTCGAGAAGCCGATTCCCTTTTCCGTATCGCCTAAAGCGCTGGGAAAACCCAATTAAGCCATCGTTAAAATCGTGTAGTGCGATGCTATCAAAAGCATATGTTAGATTGCCATGTTGGGATAGCCTTAAACCTAAGTCAATATCTTCTCCTCCTGCAATTTTTATTTCCTCGTTAAACCCTCCGATTTCAATAAAAGCCTTTTTCCAAACGAGCGAATTTGCTGTAATTAAATACTGCGGTACATTTTCCCCGGTATCGTTTTTTGTTTTCAGTGGCAGAAGGATTTCTTGACTTTGATAGTATCTGGAAAGCCTGTCCTGTCCCAATGACTTTATATTTCCCGCATAACCAATCGAACCGTTATCCGCCTTTAGGTATCCTCTCAATAAACTACTTGTCGGTAGGCAGTCGCTGTCATTAAACAAAATCCACTCCCCCTTGGCATTTAGCACACCAAGATTTCTTGCGGCTGCAGGACCTACTTTGTTACATACAATAAGTTTTATGGGAAGAGTATGCAATAAATGCCTATCCTTAAGAGTGATTGTTGGGGAGGAATTATTATCAACGATAATAATTTCTTTAGGAAAATGTTCAGTTTGATGCGTTTTTAAAAACTCATCTAAATAGCTGTCGATTCCTTTTTGATTGTCTCTAACAGGAATAATGATAGAAATTTCCATCATTGTAATCCTGTTCGACGTTTTCCCTCTCGGGGTGTTCTTTCTCTGAAAGAACACAAAACGACTTACAAGTGTCATGATATGCTGTACTTACCACAAATATATGATCCTTATTCGAATAAAGTTACTAAAGGTGCATTTTTTCTATTCCCGGCTACCCAAAGGGACTCTTCGAACGACAAAACCCGCGCCAAGCGCGGGTTTCAATTTTCTGCGGAGAGAGAGGGACAGATTTCGAACTTTTTTATGGAGGATTTGAGGGCAATCGCTAATTTCAACTCTCAATAAATCAATAGGTATAGGCACTTAGGTCGCAATATCAATCCTTTGATAACAAGCGTATTGGATCATTTTTGACCATTCTTTTTATAAGGGTATCAAAGATTAC
>CAIVEH010000197.1 GCA_903904855.1 uncultured Bacteroidota bacterium
GTAATCTTTGATACCCTTATAAAAAGAATGGTCAAAAATGATCCAATACGCTTGTTATCAAAGGATTGATATTGCGACCTAAGTGCCTATACCTATTCTTTAAAATACTTACAACCAAAAAAATGGTGCTGAATGACATCTATTTTTACGATAACAATGCTACCATCAAGGCTATCAGTATGCGGCACATAATACAGATGGCGCAGTTTCTGAAAGCTAACCCTTCAGTAAATCTTGAAATAAGGGTACACTGCGATAATTCAGGCGAGCCTTCTATGCTTATGGGTTTATCGAAGGTTCGTGCCGATGAAATAAAGCGCCAGATTTCCATGTCAGGCATAGATGGTAAAAGACTTACCACTAAAGGCATGGGCTATTCTGAACCTTTAAAACCAAATGATCATACTCCTGAAGGTATGGCTGCCAACCGAAGGGTAGAGTTTATTGTAAAATGAGCAAACATACCCCATATATTGCCCTTATCCTCCTGCTGCTAGCTGCACTGAATCCGTCTTTTGCCCAACCTGCTACCCATGTTCCCGGATATGATTTCCATCCCATGCAGCAAGTTATTTTCGAAGATAATTTCAGCCAGGATTCGGTTGGTAAAATCCCTTCGCGATGGGAAATAGTGAAAATTGGAGAGTTTAAAAATGAAATAAACACTAAATACATACATGTTGAGAAGGAAGGAAATGGTAAAGAAATTGTGGTTCCCCGACTTTATCAACCAAGGATAACACCAACAGGATTTCCAGATGAGTACCTACCTGATAGTTTTACATTAGAATTTAATTTCTTTTTAGATCATGAAGATAATAATCTTGTAGAAACAGAATTCAATCTTATTGATGAGGATTATGGCAAAACATGTTTCGGAATTCAGTATAATGGTAAATTATGGATCTGGGACACGGTAACTCGCTACAGTTATAACAATAAATATTACCCCGGCCATTTTGATACTGATTTCTGGCATCATTTTGCAATCTATTACAATCAAGGCAAGCTGAAATGGTACGTAGATCAGCATTGCCTATATGATAATGCGAAAATTAATTTCATACCTCATATTTTTAATGTCTGGTTATGTGGACCTGCCAAAATGAGAAACTTCCGCCTGGCAACTGGTATTCCCAGGTATGAGTTCGAACAGCTGGCCACCGAGAAAAAACTGGTTACCCACGCCATAAATTTCGATTTTGCAAAATCTACGGTCAAACCAGAGAGTAAGGAGTTCATCCGGCAACTGGCCCGCTACCTCATTGACCACCCCACCCTGAAGCTCGAAATTGACGGACATTCGGATAATGATGGAAGTGTAGTATCAAACGAAAAACTATCGCTGGCCAGGGCTGGTGAAGTGAAACGCCAACTGGTATTATCGGGGGTGGGTGTAGAGCGGCTTACCGCAAAAGGTTTCGGCTCATCCAAACCATTGAAACCTGGCAACAGCGCAGCTGATAAAGCTGAAAACCGGAGGGTGGAGTTTATAGTAAAATGAGAATGGCCACCTGATAGGCAGCCATTCTATATTTTTTCATACTTATTTTACAATTATTCTGCAGCAGCTTCCTCTGTTGGAGTTTCATGGGTAGCTTCAGGAGTATGTTCCGGTGCAGCTTCTGTATGAGTAACTTCAGGTGCAGCTTCAACAGCAGCAGTTTCAACTGGTACAGTAGTAGCTTTCTTGGTTCCAGCTCCTCTGCGGCTACGGCGTGTTTTCTTGGCGGCAGCTGCTTCAGCATCTCTGCCGTAAATTTCGTTAAAGTCAACCAGCTCAATCATAGCCATATCAGATGCATCACCCATACGACGTGGCAACTTGATAATGCGGGTATATCCTCCCGGACGATCAGCTACTTTATCTCCAATTACGTTGAACAATTCGTTGATAGCTTCCTTGTCCTGCAATTTGCTGAACACGATACGGCGGTTGTGCATGCTATCTGTCTTGGCCCTTGTAACGAATGGCTCGAAATAAACACGTAAAGCTTTTGCTTTTGCAAGTGTAGTAACGATCCTTTTGTGCTCAATGATCTGGCATGTAAGGTTGCTCATCAACGCGGCTCTGTGAGAGGCGGTGCGGCTTAAATTCTTGATCTTATCTCCGTGACGCATAATCTATTGTGTTTTATTCCCTCATACCATGGTCAGTGATTTATGAGGCAGTTGTTAAAAAAAGTCTTTAGTCTAAAGTAGTAAGTCTAAAGTTTGAAATAAAAAAGTGAAAGGTAAAAAACAGGTTACTGCTTTTTACCTTTCACTGCTAATTACATTAAATCTTCTCCCCTGCGGAATTTATTGATATCCATTCCGAAATGTAAGCCACGCTCGTGGAGCACCTGCTCAATTTCAGACAGAGATTTCTGACCGAAATTCCGGAACTTCATCAGTTCTTCCTGGGTATATTGTACCAGTTCGCTGAGTGAATTGATTTTTGCAGCTTTCAGGCAATTGAACGCACGAACTGAAAGTTCGAGATCTTCAAGTGGTGTGTTCAATACCTTACGAACCAGCAAAGTTTCTTCGTCAACAATTGTTTCTTTCTCTTCGCGTTTGCTGTCCAGTGAAATGTTCTCATCAGTGATGATCATCAGGTGCTGGATCAGTATGCGGGATGCTTCTTTAACAGCTTCTTCAGGATGAATGGTACCATCGGTATTCACTTCCATTATCAGCTTTTCGAAGTCGGTGCGCTGCTCAACGCGGGTATTTTCAATAGTATACTTTACATTCCTGATAGGAGTGTAAATAGAGTCAATTGCTATCAGACCTAATGGAGCATCTTCCGGATGATTTTCTTCAGCAGGTACATAACCACGTCCTTTACCAATGTGCAACTCAATCTGGAAACTTGCACCCGGATGTAAATTGCAAATAATCAGATCAGGGTTCATTACCTGGAAGTTAGGTAATGCTTCACCAATCATTTTTGCAGTAAATACTTCAATGCCCTTAATATTCAAATCAATTTTCTCACCGGCAAACTCTGCATTGTCGCCTATAGCTTTCAGGCGCACCTGCTTGAGGTTCAAAATTATTTCAGTCACATCTTCAAGTACACCTTTAAGCGTAGCAAATTCGTGATCGGCACCTGGGATCCTGATCGCAGTGATCGCATAACCTTCCAGAGAGGAAAGTAAAACACGGCGTAAAGCATTACCAATGGTAACACCATACCCCGGTTCCAGGGGACGGAATTCGAACTGCGCTTCAAAATCAGTCGTTTTTTGAAGTGCTATCTTGTCCGGTTTTTGGAAATTCAATATGGCCATATTGATATTTTATTTTTGATTGTGATTTTAAAAAATTGGAAAAACAAATGAGCAGGCACAAGGCCCGCCCCAATATTATTACTTAGAGTACAATTCCACTATCAGCTGCTCCTTGATATTCTCCGGAACAGAGTCGCGCTCAGGATGTGCCAGGTAAGTACCCTTCATATCCTTCTCATTCCATTCTACCCAGTTGATCCTTGCATTCTTACCACGAATCATGGCAGTAACTGTATTGTTAGCCTTGCTCTTAGGTTTCAGTTCTATAACATCACCTGGCTTCAGGGTATAAGATGGAACATTTACCACCTCACCATTTACCATAAGGTGCTTGTGAGATACCAACTGGCGAGCAGCAGGCCGTGTAGGAGCAATACCTAAACGGTATACTGTATTATCGAGGCGTGCTTCGAGCAGCTTGATAAGGTTTTCACCGGTAGCTCCCTTCAGGCGGGCAGCTTCAACATAAGTGTTTGCAAATTGTTTCTCCAGAAGGCCGTATGTATATTTGGCTTTCTGCTTTTCTTTAAGCTGCACAGCATACTCACTCGCTGCTTTGCGTTTGCGGGTCGGGCCATGCTGGCCGGGAGGATTACTGTTCTTTCCGAGGCTCTTGCCTGATCCCAGGATTGGTTCGCCGAAAATACGGCATATCCTGTTTTTGGGTCCTGTGTAACGTGCCATTACGATTTTTTGTTTTTAGCTGCCTCGTCTCCTTAAAAATCGTAAAATCCGATCCGGGACAGCTTGATGAATAAAATTGTTAACTATATAAATGCAGTAAACTGTAAATTGTAAACTGCCAATTGAAAACTATACTCTACGTTTCTTGGGTGGACGGCAACCATTATGTGGCAGCGGAGTAACATCCTTGATAGAAGTAACTTCAATACCGGCATTATTCAAAGCCCTAATAGCGCCTTCACGGCCAGATCCCGGTCCTTTCACATATACATCAGCCCTTTTCATGCCTGCATCAGATGCTACTTTTGCACAATCCTGAGCAGCTGTCTGTGCTGCATAAGGAGTATTTTTCTTACTACCTCTGAAGCCCATCTTACCAGCTGAAGACCAGGAAATAACCTGACCTGCTTTATTGGTAATGCTGATGATGATGTTGTTGAAGGTTGCATTTACATGCACATCTCCATGTGTGTCTACTTTTACTATCCGCTTTTTTGCTACGGCCTTTGCGGATGCCTGCTGGTTTGCTTTTGCCATTTTAATCTTTAAAAAAGGTAGTCATTAAACTATGTATAAAAAATTAAAAGCAAAAACTTAAAAGTTCTTACTTCCAATTCCGTGCTGTTCCTCCCCTCACCTACAAGGATCCGGCAACAGCAACTATTTATTTCTTAGGTGCTTTCTTCTTACCGGCAACTGTCTTACGTTTACCTTTACGGGTACGGCTGTTGGTACGTGTACGCTGACCACGTAAAGGCAAGCCTTTACGATGACGAACACCACGATAGCACGCGATATCCATCAGGCGCTTGATGTTCATCTGAACTTCAGAACGTAACTGTCCTTCAACCTTGAATTCAGCATTGATGATATTACGAATCGCGGTCTGCTCTTCGTCATTCCAGTCGAGTGCTTTTTTATCATAATGAACGCCTGCCTTGTCCAAGATGTAACGGGCAGTACTATTACCTATACCGAATATATAAGTGAGCGCTATCTCACCACGTTTGTTTTTCGGAAGATCAATACCAGCTATACGAGCCATGCTAAAATTTAACCCCCTAGCCCCCTAAAGGGGGAATCAGAGAATTTTTATGTTAAAAAAATAATTTCATTTTCTAAAATATTACCACATTCCACCAAAAGGGAAGCCCCTTTAGGGGTTTGGGGTTTTAATTTTATCCCTGCCTTTGTTTAAAACGAGGATTCTTTTTGTTGATAACGTATAAAACGCCTTTACGACGCACGATCTTACAATCAACGCTGCGCTTTTTAATGGATGCTCTTACTCTCATGTTTATGTTTTTACTTTTTGTTATTAACTTTCAACTTACGATTTCCGGGTTTCAACTTAAGACTAAAGACTTTCGACTTAAGACTTTATTTATACCTGTAAATGATCCGGCCACGGCTCAGATCATATGGGCTCATTTCCACTCCTACCTTATCACCAGGCAAAATACGGATGTAGTGCATACGCATCTTACCCGATATGGTCGCCAGAATTTCATGGCCATTCTCCAAACGTACCCGGAACATAGCATTCGACAATGCTTCAACTATCGTACCGTCCTGTTTAATGAGTGATTGTTTAGCCATATTTTTTTAAGGACTGCAAAGGTAGGGAAATCTTTTTATTTAAAAAAAATAACTGAAAATAAAATTTGGAAGGAGAATATAATGGACACCCGGTTTGAAAAATGTATGCTGCAAAGTTAGTTTTTATTATTATTTCACTATAAAAATAAACCCCGCCATTGGCATGGATATTCCGGTAGAAAACATGATTATTTGTAATCATGTAGTAAGATAAGGACTGCAAGGGTAGCAGCTAAATATATTAACTATAGGGGCTGGGCTCAATTATTGTGGTTTGACCCACTATATATAAGGCGTATAGAAAGGGAAAAATGTTAGTACTCTTTAAACATATTTTTTTCGAAAATACTCAGTAATACATTTTGAACTCAATCAGCGGATTACCACTTTGGCAACACCTGATTCAGAACCATTGGTTATTTTAATAAAATACATTCCGGGCTTCAATCCCAATCCGTCAATGCTAAAATTTTGTGTGCCCGCAGAAAAATTTCTGATATCGCTGAATACCTGCCTGCCCAGCATATCGGTAAGAGCAACCTGATATTCACCCCCAGTTTCATTGTAATAAGACAATTCGATATGATTTTCAGCAGGCATACCTATTACTGTAAGCTGTTGTCTTTTCCCACTAATTTCAGTTACACCTAAACGTGTAGTAGAAATATTTACGTTATCCAGGTACCAGGTACTACCTGTATTACTAGCTGTAACATACAGGAATGCAATATAAAAAGGGAAGTGTATTAATCCTGTAATATTAACCTGATGGGTAACCCATTTCCCCGAATCAATAACACCCAAATGCGGGGTCAATAAAAAGCCGATACTAGAATCAACAGTAATAGATGTAAAAGGTGCACCTGTGGAATCTTCCGACAATAATAAATTAAGATTAGCCCCCAAATTAATATTAGATGCCTTGATATCAAATTGCAGGTAAACACTATCCGTATAACTAGATAGGTTAAGTAATGGCGTAACAAGGAAGGAAGAATCTAAATGATTTTGCCCTAAGAAAAAATCAGAACACATAATTCCTGGAGTAGGATATCCGGCCTCGTTTGGCCTTCCCAATGTTGGAGAGCAGGTCCATTGACCCAAAGGTATATTTGTAATTTCCTTAGTATATATTGCCCAGCCAGTTGCCGTTGATATTTCTCCAGATAAAACACAATCAACATCAAAGTTTTCATGCAATGTAGTTGCCCCCTGTGCAAGGGCTGTAACCGAAGTCATCGCTAGACAGAAAAACAAAATAATAAATTTCATGTGTATAAGATTATATTTCAATTAAAAATCACCAATCAAATTATTGTACTACAACTTTTGCTACTTTAAAAGTTAGCCTATTTCCCATTTTGAGAAAATACATACCAGATGAAAGATTAAGACCGCTGATAATATATTTTGAATTTGATCCTTGAATATTTATCTGTTTATTATAAACCACCCTGCCGGCCATATCAGTAAGTGCCAGTTGGTAATCCCCTTCAGAATTTGCTATTCCAATTTCAATACGGTCCGGAGTACTCTTACCCAATACACTAATTTTTACTTCTGAGTCCATTACTTCTTGCTCATTCAAAGTAATATTATGAGTAGTAAGCAGCACATTATCCAGAAACCAAATACTCCCTGTTGTAGCAGTAGACGTAAACATAAAGGCTATATAAAAAGATGATGGAGTTTCAAATGCAGTCAGATCAATAACATGGGTAACCCAACCAGTGGAATCGCGGTTAGTGAATACAGGTGTCATACCAGGAGTAAGATTTATTGTTCCAGTATCGGGTCGTGCACTATCGATAACATGCAGAATGTGCAAATCGCCGGCCAACAACAGATTTGTAGTTTTGGTATCAAATTGCAAATAAACATGACCTGGTGAATAGCTGCTCAAATTCAGCAAAGGAGTAAGCAGAAATGAAGTATCTAAATGGGCAGCACCACTAAAAGTATCGGTGCATTGCATGCCTCCAGTCCCTCCTCTGCCATGAATCGCAGAACAACTCCAGGAACCAAGTGGATAAGTCCCAAGATGTGCAGGTGTGTATTCAGACCATGATGCGGGAACACTGTAAGAAGAAGCACAAACCCCGTCAAAGTTTTGACTTAAAGTGGTTAAAGGATATTGGCACCAGCCAGCCATTGAAAGCAGAATAAATAAAGTAAATGAAATGATTTTTTTCATGTTATGAAAATTTTTACAAAATTTAAATTCAAAACCAAATTTAGGCCGCAATTTACCTTATAAATAAACCGGACCAAACTTGAGTTACATAATTAAAATGACAGCAAAAATAGTGCCAAAATTTTAATATATAATCTTACCCACCTCAGATTATTCATAATGACGAGGAATTCCAGACAAACGTTAGTAATCCTGCAAAAAATATTTCAATGCCCATTTTCATCATTTGATTAATCGCATTTGAGGAGAATTCCGGCATACATTTGTAGTTAAAAAAAAATATTTTTTTAGTTACTAACATTTTCCATAAATGACTCGTCTATAGGTGTAACTGTAGATTTATAAAGTTCAAAATCACAACTGATTCAGGCATTTTGGCAGAAGCAATTAACATACATACTCCCTTCAGGGTAACTGAAAGAAGCACTACAGCTGTTCATAGTGAACTCAGTGTGCTGATAAGGGATTGTATTGCTCAATCAAGAAGTGCCCAGAAAAAAATGTATGATATATATGCCCCGGCAGCATACGGTGTAATTAAGAGATACTTGTATAAAGATGAAAACCTGGCACAGGAAATACTCAATGATAGTTTTTATAAAGTATTGACAAAACTGGACCAATATACCTTCCAGGGGGCATTTGAAGGTTGGATAAGGCGAATAGTAATTAATACAATAACAGACCATCTGAGAAAGAATATTAAGGATGACCAGCCGCATAAAGAAGTGCAGCCTGAAGATGCCTTTGTGCATAGTGACTCGCTGGAAAAGATTACACATAAAGAACTACTGAGTGTGATACAAACAATACCTGATACACAACGAACAGTATTCAACCTTTTTGTTTTCGAAAATTATTCGCATAAAGAAATAGGCGAGATACTGGGAATTAATGAAAATAACAGCCGATGGCATTTGAATGATGCCAGAAAGCGCCTTAAAGAAAAACTGAATTATATCCTGAAGTAATCATAAAATGATGGGACAACAAAGCAAAAATATTGATAACCTTTTCAAAGATGAGTTGGGCAGCTATGCCGAAACTCCGCCTCCTATGGCCTGGGATGCGCTTGAGAAAAGACTGGACAAAATACCACCCAAAGGGGCAGTATTTAATCCTGGCAAAGCACTATACATGGTTATGATCACATCTTTACTGCTGCTTAGCATCTCTGTAGCCAGGAAGATGTATATAGACCATATGGCTTCTGTGTCAACAGGCATTCAGACCGATATCCCCGGCAAACAGCTCAATAATAACAGGCCAGTTAGTGAAGCTGTTGGTGTACAAACATCAGGGAAAACAAACACAGAAACAGTACTCAATAAACCAGATAATAATCTGGCAAATAACAATATAACCGAGAATACCACAACAAAAGTAAACAGCAATCCTCTCCATAAAAACAATACACCTATATATAAAAAACTGAGCAACGTTACAGCATTAAAAAACACCCAAAATACTACCGATAACAAATTGAAAAACCAGGATATCGGGGCCAATAATACAGATGGTATCGCCGCCAATATATCTGTAAAAGATTTTAATGCCGCAAAATCTTCAAATGCTGGTAATGAGCCACCAGCAGAGAATACAAATAAGGAAACAGGAAAAGACATCCCAAAACCAGGCCCAGCCCCTGATAAACCAAAGAATGCCGATAAGCCAAATAACAAACTCAATACAAAAATCAAACCTTCAAAACCCCGTTTTGTAAGGTTTGAGGCTGGTATTAAAGCCGGGTATGAAACCGGATTTAATATTACTGCTGCCAATAAACTTGCTGTTTCTCCATATATCCAGTTTAACCTGACGCCTAAAGTTGCCATTATGGTCCAACCAGCTATAAAGAAAGGAACGCTTCAAACTGGTAATATTGGCACCCCTCAATCTTATTATAAGGAGAATAACGATAGTTCAATCGGAGTTGCAACCAAAGATCCATATCCAGTTCATATACCTTATGTGGGTGATTATTCAAAATGGTATTTCAGATATTCACAGACATATGATTCCATAGTAAAAAGTTATTCATTTGGAGGTAAATACACTGAATATGAGTTGCCAATACTGATAAAGTATAATATTGCACACGGAATATCTGTATATGGAGGAGTAAATCTTGTATACAATAAATACATTAAAATAGTAGAAAATACATACTCGGGCACACAATCTAAAAACGACTCTAGTCATTTTGTGCTTCAACCAATAGAAATAACTACACCTCCTGCTGCAGAATTTAGTGTCAACCAGGTATTAAAATATACCGGTACCGATATTTCAAATTACAAATATCCCTTCCAGCCTACCCCATCCAGTAGTTTCCGGGTTGGCTACATGATCGGTTTCAGCTATGAATACCAGAAAAGATGGCTGCTTGATGGCCTGATGCAACAAACACCAACATCGGCCAACGTGCAAGGAGGATACAATATAAACAGCGCACTTTCATCTACCTATTTCCGTTTTACCTTAGGGTATAAATTAATTAAATAACTATAGACCAAAATTATAAACCCAACCGTTTTCCGAAACAAAAAAGCCTCAGGATTCTTCCCAAGGCTTTTTTGTTTTAATAAAAATATCAGCTTTAAACTACTTCATCTTACTCACTGCAATCTCAAATATTTCCTGTTCCAGCTTATCGGCCGCAGCGCTCATTTCTTCCGATCGTTCCAGAATGTGCTTTAACTCTGCAGTTTCTGGCAAACCCTTTGCATTCGTTTTTACATTCAGGTAGGTACCCTTTACTGCAGCCCTGGCACATAGTGCTCCTACACCTGCGTCACTGGCACAATTAGGGTTGCCATGTATTACCATAGCCTTTGACAGATTGAATGATTCAAATGCAAGCTCCATAGTGCGGAACGGAATTTTAATAGCATAAACAGTTGCTTCATCTATAGCCGCTTTCCTTGCTACTTTTTCGGCATCATTACTTTTGGGCATACCAAATGCGGCCATTATTTTATTGTAGGCATTGGTATCTTCATCTACCAGGTACAGCATTTCCTTTATCAGTTGCTGCCCCTTTTCAGCCCATTCCGAAAACTCCTCCCATCGGTCGTCCCAGCCTTTCTTATGCGAGGAGAGGTTGGCGACCATTGTACCCAAAGCTGCACCCAAAACTCCACAATAGGCGGCAATAGATCCTCCACCCGGTGCAGGTGTTTCGCCCGAAGTTTCCAAAGCAAAACGGGTCAATGAAAAATCTACCAGTTTCTTAGCGCTGGACTCCTGTAATCTGTATTCTATAATTTTCTTTTTAGGATCAAAAGGCCCCAACTCATCCAGACCAAGCGACTTAATAGCAATACGCACAAGTTCAGCCTCTCCTACTCCAGTGCTTCTTTGCTGCCTGCGCAGAAAATACTTACCGGCTTCCAGCATAGCTTCCAGCGGCACAAGGCCTACAAGTTCGCTTCCTGTTACTCTCATTCCTCTTACTGTGGCACGCTCACATACTGTATTAAAAAGAATATGCAATGGTGTAGTATGCATATTGGTCAGGTTTACCGATATCTGCGCTATGCCATACTCTTCAATAAACCACCCTATTGCCTTTACATTTTTCAGCAGGCCAGGCTCCCATACCGGTTCTCCATGTGCATCCTTTACTACTTTGCCTTTTTCATCCTTTTTCTGTCTGCCCTTTTCCCTTATATCAAATGCCACAGCATTGGCACGCCGGGTAGAGGTAGTATTAAGGTTGATGTTGTAAGCAATCAGGAAATCGCGCGCACCTATAACGGTGGCACCGCTACGCTCATTAAATTGAGCCGCGCCATAATCTGGCTTCCATTCTGGTTTTACTATTTTACCAGCCAGCCCTTCATATTCTCCGCTACGTATATCAGCAAGATTGCGGCGATAATCCGCACTTGCTGCATATTCATAAAGGTAGGTGGGTATTCCTGCATCCTCTCCTACCCTTTTAGCCAGTATTTTTGCAAACTCCACAGTCTCCTCCATAGTAATACCCGAAACCGGTATCAGCGGACAAACATCGGTAGCGCCCATTCTTGGGTGTTCACCGGTATGATTGCGCATATCTATCACTTCGCCTGCCTTCTTTATAGCTTGAAAAGCAGCCTCAACCACATCGTGCGGATTGCCAACAAAAGTAACTACGGTACGGTTAGTTGCCTTACCGGGGTCTACATCCAGCAACCTCACTCCTTCCACTTTTTCTATCTCATCAGTTATCTGCTTTATGATATCCATATTGCGCCCTTCACTGAAGTTGGGCACACACTCTATGATTGCGTTTTTAAAGTCTTTCATTCTTAATATTTGTGGATGCAAAAGTAAGGTTTGTGTAGTAGTAAATAAGGTCCTTTTGCTTTCGTATGTTACTAACTAAACCAAAATCGCAACAGAGAAAAGCTTTTTATCCCGGTCTAAACCTGAGAGAAACAATTTTCCCAGGCTGAAATATTTGCTTAATAAAAGTAAAGCCAATCCCGGAGGACTGGCTTTAACATTAATAATAATTCTATAAAAACAATGTTTAAAACCTTTCCAGGCCATTGAAGAAGAAATTACCTTCGATAGCTGCATTTTCATCGCTATCTGATCCGTGAACTGCATTTTCACCTATTGAAGCTGCGTATTTTTTACGGATAGTACCTTCTTCTGCCTGAGCAGGATTGGTAGCTCCAATCAATTTACGGAAATCAGCCACTGCATTATCCTTTTCCAGGATAGCCGCTACTATCGGGCCGCTGCTCATAAATTCAGTAAGCTCGCCATAAAATGGGCGGGCAGCATGAACCTCATAAAATTTCTCAGCCTGAGTTTTGGTTATTTTCAGGTATTTCATAGCCACTATGCGGAAACCGCCGGCATTAATCATCTGGAGAATGTTACCAATGTTGCCTGCTTTTACTGCATCGGGCTTAATCATTGTGAATGTGCAATTCGACATATATAAGTTTGTTTTTTAAAATAATGCCGCAAAGGTAAATTAAATTTAAAAGTTAAAAGTTAAAAAAGAATAAAGAAGTAGCAGTGGATTACTTTTAAATTTTCCCTGACCATCATCAGCTAAAATTTAATCAACATTAGTGCTGCTGTTAGGAAAGGTTTAATAGTGGCTGAAAACAGCCCGTCTAGCGTAATATTCCCATCACAACAGATTATCCGATTAATAAACTCACCCTTTTGCCAAGTCCGTCTTCAAAAATCCTGTAGAGTGTGGAAAGCTGAATATCACATTTGCCGTTTTCGAGTCTTGAAATGTAGCTTTTTTTTGTACCCACTTTATCAGCAAGTTGCTGTTGAGTCATGCTGGCTTCATGCCGCGCAGACTTCAAAGTTTCACTGATTACAAAATATTGGGCCCTTGTTTCGAATTCATCCCGCTTTACATCTCCTATTTTCCCATATTGAATATCTAAAATTTCATCGAAATTCCTGGCGTTTCTGATTGCTGATTCTTTGTTCATTTTTTTATTTTTTTCTGAGCGAAATACTCATTTCTTAATTTTTCTGCTAAAACAATTTCATTTTTGGGCGTCTTTTGTGTTTTCTTTTGAAATGCATTCAATAATACAACCAGATTTCCTTTATCAAAAAAACAAATTATTCTAAAGATATTGTTGCTTAGTTCTACTCTGATTTCATAAAGTCCCTCCGTCCCTTCCAGGTGCTTCAGGAATTTTTCAGGAATGTGATTAACTGTCCTTATTAAGTGAAATACATAGCCAATTTTTTCACGCAATGCA
>CAIVEH010000198.1 GCA_903904855.1 uncultured Bacteroidota bacterium
GTAATCTTTGATACCCTTATAAAAAGAATGGTCAAAAATGATCCAATACGCTTGTTATCAAAGGATTGATATTGCGACCTAAGTGCCTATACCTATAATAAAAATTACCAACCCGATCACAAACAACCACATAATAACTGCACCTGCCGGTCCCATAAGGAAACTTATAAATTTCATTATCGCTTTCTGGACACCGCCCTGATTATAGTCTACCTGTGGCGAAACCAGTTCTTTTTCACTTTTATAATTCAGCGCTTTATCCTCTTTTAGCTGGCGCCACTGAATAGGTGTTATTTTCTTTGCCGGCTCTGAATTTAGACCACTCTGATTGGCAGCATCATGTGTTGAAACCGGTTCTTTATCATTTTTATAATTGAGCGACTTGTCTTCATTGAGCTGATGCCATTGATCGGGTGTTATTTTCTCTGCCGGCTGCGCTACCACATCCAGGGAGAAGAAAAACAACAATAAAGATAGCAGCAATAAAACACTATCAGATGATCGGGTCTTCATAGAGCTCTTTTACTTTTCGGCTGACCCTGATGGGGTAAATGATAAAATACCAGGTAATGAAACCCGCAGATAATAGCAATATCGTTATGCTGAGCCAAAGTGGCATACCGGTATGCCTTGTAACAAACCCCTCGAAAAAAGCTGCAACAATAAATATGGGTACAAGGCTTACTATTATTTTTATGCTGTCGCGCGCAGCATGTTTCAGCGATTGCAGGCGCGTATAGGTGCCGGGGAACAATATTGAGTTGCCAATTGTAATTCCGGCGCTACCAGCAATAACAATAGCAGACAGCTCCAGAGTTCCGTGAATAAACACAACAAGTATAGACTGGAAGCCCACATTGTGATGGAAAAACATATACTCAAATGCGCCTACCATTACCCCATTGCTAAACAAAAAATATAGCGTGCCTATACTTACGAAAATACCCATGGAATAGCACATAAATGCCACCCGGATATTGTTGAACGCAATATAGAGGAACATAGAAGTTGAATTGCCCTGTTTATAAACACCAAATGGATCACCGTTGGCAATATTGCGTTCGGTCATGTCCACATAACTGTCGCCCAGAATATTGCGGATAAATGACTGATCGTTATAGGCCGAGAAAACACCAAGAAGCACAAATGAAAGGAAGAATAAAAATGTAAATAAAAGTACCCTGTGTCTTCGCCTAATAACCAGCGGCAATTCTGTTGTCCAGAAAGTAATAAGTCTGTGTTTTTTTTCTTTCTTGTTTTTATAAATGGAGAGATAAATATTGGCTGCTATTCCATTGATATACTTAACAGTATTACCATGCGGATAAAAGGTTTTGGCATACGAAAGATCATCTACCAGGTAGGTAAACCTTTTAGCAACCTCGTCTGGGTCTTCCGTAGGTTGCTGGAAATTTTCCCAGCGGGTAAGGTTATGTTTTATGAATTGGCCTTCACGCATAGTTTTGGCGAAAAAAAATCAGTGGTACAATTTAGGATATAAAACACAAAGTGTGAAAAAGCAGGATTAAATTATATGAATTTTGAAGATCGAGAAGTTGTATTTTTGAGGTAATCAATTAAGAAAAAAAATGCATGTAAATTTAAACTTCTGAGAATTTAAGTAAAGATTATGCTGCATTATAGGTTGCCTTGTTAAAATATATATTAGTAGAGTCGTTCACTTTGCTAATCCAATTCGATTCACCCAATCATTGTCTCGTCTCTTTTCCACCTGGCTACCCCTCTTACACTTCAGTTTTGTTCACCAGTGTTTTGGCATTCGGTTTGGGTGTACCTAGCTTCCCACTTTCCCAGTTGCTGATCAAAGCGGATAATTTAATAAGCGAACCGCTGCTGCTGTAATAAAGCAACAGTAGCGGGAATATTTTATACAGTCCGCGCTTGGTAGTATGCATCAGATCTACCAATGGCAATAAATATCCGAGCAAACCAAGCCCTGTAAACACAATAAAAATGCCAAAGAGTGCTGTTCGCCCTTCCTTGAAATTTTTCCTGAAAAGAATTAAATCAGCAATAACAACTACAATAAAAAGATATTGCTGCATTCCGAATAATGCTTCACCCGATTGGCCGAATAATAGTTTCGTGGTCATATCAGAATATCTCTGGAAAAGTACACTGATATCTCCAAGGTTTTTATTTACCTCTTGTCCAACATCAAAGTGGATCGGAATGTAATACCGGACATAGATATTCATGTATACAAAATAGATTATGGCAGGGAATACCATAAAGGCTGTTGACTTCAATAACAGGCGTCTTAATGTGAATTTTTGCTGGTAAAATCTTAGCAGCAGCATGGGCAAAATAAGCAGCAATAAAACCAGGGTTTCAGATCTGATATAGGTAGCCACTGAGAAGGAGAAAACTGCGAATGCGAATTCTGATTTTTTGTTTTTTTCAAAATACCTGGTCAAAAAGTAAAAACCCATAAAGAAGAAGACCATATTGCTGTAATCAAACAATATGGTATAGGTATAAGGGTATATTTCGGGTGCAGCAAAGAAAAATACCATTACTATATACATAATTACAGGATGCAGCCGCTCCCTGAGCATTGAAAAGAGAAACAATGTAAAACTGACAAATAATACACTCAGCCATAGCTGGCCAAACTGCTGTACAAATAATTTGTAAATGATCTGAAGGCTGGTAACATAAGGCGGTTTCAGGTAGTTGTTCGTATATTGAAGGTCTACATCGAAAAACGAATTGATTATGTGCTTTTCTTGTATAGCAATATCGGCCATGGCTTCAGGCCCAGAAAGCATATCCCAGGCATATGGTGGATTATAATAACAGCGCCAGATGCTTAATACAATCAGCCCTGCAAAAACAGCAATAAAGGGTAGTTCATAAATTTCAGGCAATTTGATTTTAATCCGCTCAAATTTCCATGTCTTCAGGCTACGAAACAATATTATAATGAAAACTAAAGGGGGAATCAATAATGCTATGGCAACAGAAACCCCTGTAAGCTCAATTTTCATGAGTTCCATTAAGAAGGGGATAACGGAGGCGACTGCCACACCGGAAATCATAGACAGGCAGAATTTCCGAACAGGTGACAACTCAATCCGGAATAGCTCTATTAAACCTCTGCCGGTAATGAAATGTATAATCAGCAAAAAAAACAGTCCGGCAATATTCATAGAGAAGGTGTGTATTTTGAAAATGAATCTAACAATTGGTTCCTGTTAATATCACTGGTTATGGGCGTGAAATTTATAGTGTTATTACCTACGGGGAGCACAACCCAATTTGCATGCTTTACATCGGGGCTCGTTGTCCAGACTGATTTTATCCGGGTAAGGCAGTAGAATACAGATGGATCGGGAATGCTGAATACCGTAACACCTCTGTCTCTTAAATACTTGTAGGGAGGAAAAAGTATAACTACAGTTTCAGGATCAACTTTACTGGATTGGAGTGAATTTATTATTAAATTATCCAGTATATATAAGTTCCCATAGCGGTATTTTTCTCTTTCTATTATCGATGTTTTATCCCACTGAACAACAAAAGAATTACCCTTATCGAGAATATAGTTACCAAGCCAGTAACTTCCATAAGGAGATTTATAACCAGCATATATTAATGTAATGCTGATCACCAGCAGGATCAATTTCCTGTAAAGCATCTTTAATCTGTAATTGTGATCATGAATTGATACTGCAATGATAATAATTTCCGGAATAATATTATTCACGGTACCAGTAATCTCGTTTTACCGGGTGTTAAGAAAAATAAAGAAATTTATAGATTGGGGCAATTAAAAGTGGTGAATAAATATTTATGCACCTCCCTGTACAATAAAATTCCCCGTTTCCAGTTATTCCACTTTGAAATACAAAGTGAAAATGAATTACACAAAGAAACTGGTTTGGATTACCCTGTTCAGCATTGCAATGGGTTTCCTGGAGTCGGCAGTAGTTATTTATCTGCGGCAGTTATGTTATACCAATGGCTTTACCTTTCCGTTGCAGCCCTTGAACCAGCACCTGGCAGTAGTGGAGTTATGCAGGGAGGCTGCTACCATTATTATGCTGGTAGCAATAGGCGTATTATCGGGTAAAAACCTCGCAGAGCGGTTTGCCTGGTTTATATTTTCCTTTGCGGTCTGGGATATCTTTTACTATGTTTTTCTTTATGTTTTCTTGGGCTGGC
Source organism: uncultured Bacteroidota bacterium (assembly GCA_903904855.1). GTDB lineage: Bacteria > Bacteroidota > Bacteroidia > Chitinophagales > Chitinophagaceae > Nemorincola. Next base: position 4,189 of record CAIVEH010000198.1, read on the forward strand.
CGCAATCACTGTTTTCCTGGGATATATTGTTTCTTATACCCGTGCCATGGGTAGGGCCGGTATTGGCACCGGTTATTATTTCGCTGACATTAATTCTGTATGCCCTGATCATCAACCATTACTCCGGCATGGGAAAACTTGTAAAATTGTCATGGTCTGAAGTTACTTTAATGGTCTCCGGCTGCCTGGTGGTAATTTATTCATTTACTGAAGACTATATAAAGCAGGAGGGTGATTTACTGTTCGGCAATCTGAGGCGAGGAGCATCCTTGCTGGCCAATCTTTCAACCTATGTTCCCGTACATTTCGACTGGTGGTTATTTGTAATAGGTGAGGGGTTGTTATTGGCAAATTGTTTTTTGACTTTGCATAAGGCCAGAACCGGTATGAGTAACAAGAATTAGAACTGTGTTTCTCTTATTCCCTGTAATACTCATTGATGCAGGTATTCTGTACCTTAATTCCAGTGCGCTCCAGTTCATCCTTGAGCTTTAACCAATCTTTAAATGGCAATGAAGCTGCAACAAAAGGCCATGCCTTGAAATCTTTGGTGATTATGGTTACTGCATCATTAAATGTTGAGCGCTCTTCAAAAATTATCTCCTTTATATCTTCAATCAAGAAAACCTTATCCCACCAACGCAGGTTATGCTTTTTTACGATCAGGTACTTCTTCCCTACTCCGAAGAAATTCATTTTTGATGAAGAAGAAAAGAATACAATTGCGACGATGGGAAACAAGATGATGCAAATTCCCTGTAAAACTTCGCTTTGATAACAAAGGGACAGCAACACGATAAATCCAATACAGGAAAGCCACATAAGGATACCCCGCCAGCAACTAAATTGGTTACCTCTAAATAATACAAATGACTCTGAACTAATGTCACTTAGCCGCACATTGTGGATAGTATAGGGAACATAAGGCACTTTATCTATTACAACCTGCTGAATGAATGATCTTAATTCCCAGGGATTAGTATAGACTTCGTCGAAAAGATATATAGTCTTGGCGCTTTTGAAGCATAGCATTATTACATCAAGTCGCTTTATAGAAGACCGGCTTCTGTTTCTGCCATATACAAACGGTGGGAAGATTTAAAGGCTGTGAGTTTTTATCTATGGTGTAACTACGACCTTCAAGACTAACTAAACAAGAACCACTATTACACATAGTTGCATGAGAATAAGAATGGCTATGACTAGGTAATCCCTCATTTTTATCTGCGTGATGCACATTAAATTGTGCGCCAGCGTAAGCAAAAGTATGTTTAATGCTTGAAACTATCATGCGGATTGTGTTCCAACTATAGGTGGTGGGTTTACTGGTTTAGGTTGAGCAGTTTTTAAAACTGCACCATTCCAAGTAAATTCAATACCGCCAGCACCCACTACCTCAGTTAATATCCAAGATGGAGGAATCAAGTTATCTGATTGCCAAATAATTGCTGGGGTAGTTGCCTGTACTAACATTGTTGCGTCTGTTGGTGGTGTCCATGTATTTACATCACCATCCCAAACAACAGAATTAGTAACCACATCATCTTGAATCATTAAATAATTTTGGATTGTCATAATATTTTTACCATTCTAATAAAACATAGCCTTGGCTCCCATAACTGCCTGGAAACCCAGAACCTCCAGCCGCACCGCCACCGCCAACCGTTACTGAAACAGTCCCTCCCGATGATACTGATATAACTCCTACAACGCCACCTCCACCACCACCAGTGCTACATCCACCACCAGCACCTCCAATGCCATAAGATCCTATAACAAAAAATCCTTGTGAAGAACCACCAATAACCCCTAAATATCCACCACTAGTACTGCCAGGAGCGCCACCGCTATTGCCACTATTGCCTCCATATGCAATAACAGAACCAGCAGAAGAAGTGCCTCCAGCATTTGAAATAGAGCCTCCACCACCACCACCGCCTCCACCAACGGCTCTGACTCTAATTCTAGTAACTCCAGTAGGAATAGTAAATGTGCCACTAGAAGTAAAAAATTGACCGCCACTAGGAATTATTACAGTCCCAGTTAAACTATTAACAGAAGTAACACCGCCGTTTGATGCTGTAGTGGCTGTTGCTGCGTTACCACCGATGCTCAAACTAGAAGCTGTGCCGGTTAACCCTGTGCCTGCTCCGGAAAAACTTGCAGCAGTTGCGCTACCGTTTACTAGCAAATTGCCAACACCAGCGTCTGTACTTGTTCCTATAGACACACCACCAGCGGTAGAGATTCGCATGCGCTCAACAGTAGCAGCTTTAAATACAACTGGAGCACCTGCGTCAGTACCGAATACAAACAATGTGTTCGTTTGGTCCCAATACATCTGAGCTTTTTCGGTGCCATTGTTGTA
>CAIVEH010000199.1 GCA_903904855.1 uncultured Bacteroidota bacterium
CCATTATTATACTCTCTGCGAGACCGCATTTATATTTAAAATCAAATAGTTAAGTTGTTTTTTAGTGCGATTTTCAACCCAGAAATGTTAGTAATTTAAAATTACAACAGTCGGGCATTTATCACTATTGATAATTTTCTTAAAACATTACAGGAATGGCAATGGGATTGAAAGATTACACCGACGCGTTCACACACTACGGTGCTACGCTGAATAATTGTCAATGGTCAGTATCTGCATTTTCAACGAATGGAGAATTTGTTATTTCTGTTTGGGAGGATGAATTAAAATATGATAAGAAAACCAAGACGACTACGTACAGCGTACCCATATCAACCTGGGGTTGCAATCCAAGTGGTCAGAACGAATTCCGCACCCACCTCAAGCAAGTTTTAAGTGAAACACCGAAGCCCCATGTTAGACTGATTAAGGCTATACGACCTGTTAACCATATCACCGCCACAGGCGAATCTGACCGCTCAAAAGCAAAGGGATTTGATGCTATTGAACATCTTGTCGGCGAGGTTGTATCATTTAATGACGATATACCGATTATTGTTTTTCAAGGAAAAATTTAGTTAAATCCGAATCGGCGTCACTAATCAAGTGACGCCGGCTTCAACTCCTGCACCAAAAATCAAACCATCAACAATGCCTAGGCTAAGGTCATTTCGCTAGCATTTTCGTTCCAATTGGAACAGCTCAATTATCAGCATTACGCGGGAATACGCCCACAGAAGTGAATTCGATAGCTTCCTTTGCGCGTTTCAAATATCGGCTGACCGTTGCCGCAAGTGAAGCCCGAACAACCTTATCTTGAGTTGGCGTAATTTTCCACGGCGGGGATTTATCCCCCAGAAGAAAGGGAATGCGATCTCCGATCTCCCATAGTTTCATCTCTGGGTTTGCCTGCCTAAAGTCATAAACAGCGAGTGTCACTTTCAACCCCTGAAGGTTAGGTTGCCCCTGAAACTTATATTTGGCACGGCTTTGCTTCGCTAATTGCCTTCCACGCTCCCCCAAATGATGTTCAGTTAGTAATTCCCGAAATCGTCGCTCAATAAATCGCTTGGGTAAATACAACGGCACGCTCACTGTTAGCGTTTGTTCCAAACTCAAGGCAGATTCACCCTCAGCCAAAATTCGAACCGTATCATCTGCCACGGGTTCAGCGAACAACCGCACCCCGCGCCTTGCATCCATCCACCAATCCTTAAAACTGTCACCGCGCACATCACCAAAATCAGCATATATCGAAGCAAGCTCACCCTGACCAGCATTTGCACAACAGTCCAAATATGCCGTATTTCTCTTCAAATATGCCCACCACCAGTAATAAACGGAGCTTTCCCACGCAGCTTTAGGGTTGGGTCTATTTTTTGTTCCAAAGGTCGGATGCTTATACGGAAAATGTTTTAAATGGTCGCGTTTTTTGGTCATTTTATTAACAGTTTATATAGCTTATTTAATCGCAGGATACAGCTTAAATCCTGAAAAACATATAATACTCACATCAGTTAAGCAATTGAATATAAATTAAATAACTGAATTTTTGTTGCATTTTTTATCGTTCCAAATGGAACGCAATTAAATATGAAAGGTATCACAATGACTACTACACTCAACACTACCACTGATCGCGCAAACACTCTGGCGGACACTTTTATTTCGTTCGCAAAAGATACAGCTAAATCGATCATAGAAATGTCACGCGCGGTTGCCGAGGCAAAAAATGAAGACCGAAAAACATTCGCTAAATTCTGCGAGCTGACGAAGATTGATTCGAAATCATCCACTTGCCGTAAGTATATTGCAATTGGCAAAGCGGCTGACCATTTAATAAAGGAAGTCGACTCATTACCGAATAACTGGACGACACTGTACAAGTTAAGCCAATTAACATCCGATGAATTCACGATTGCTATCGATAAAAAGATAATCAACCGTGAAATTACCGCAATCAACTTAACAACGGAGCTTAGGAATGCAGGCTTTAAATTGGTGGAAACTAAGCCTAAAACAAAATTTTCCCTAGCGCTGAATGTTCCAAAGACATTTTCCCCAGAAGATATTGATCGTATCGTAAAAGATGTTAAGGAAGTTGCTGCTCGTTACGACTTGACCTTCAGCAAGTCTGTTGTTACCGCGATGTTGAAACAATCTGGCATTGAAGCCTAACAAGGAGAAATAAAATGAACAAGCACAAACTCTTGTCTGAAGTTATCCGTCCAACTGAATTTTGTGATCTAGCCTTACCAGAAAATGTAATTCAGCAACTTGAAAAAATGTATTCCTCGGGCAACGCGTTGAATATGATGTTCTACGGCAATCCAGGAACAGGAAAAACCACTGCTGCAAAAATTTTTGAATCTGGGGATTTTGATGCATATTTTATCAACGGATCTCTTGATAACGGTATCGATGTGATTCGTCATTCAATATTAAAATTTTCTACCACCTCATCATTAAAGTCCTGCCCCAAACTTGTCATTATCGACGAGGCAGACTATTTAAGCCGTAGTGCTCAGAGTTCATTAAGGGGGCTGATCGAAAAAGTCAGCGACAATTGCAGATTTATTTTCACGGTCAATCAGCCAGAAAAAATCATAGCTCCACTTCGGTCACGATTACATCCGGTCAGCTTTTATTACACAAGCATCGGCAATGAAGGCGTTATTGCCAGAATTGCAAAACGCGTAAGTGAACGATTAGTTGCAGCCGGATTTCAAATTTGCCCTAACCTAATATTTGAAACTATGCGAAAAACATACCCTGACCTACGTAAATTTGCTAATGCATTACAGTTCCAAACACAATAAATCCTAGCCAAATCACTAGGGCAATCGCATTAAAACGACTTGAGGAAGGGCGTAGAATAGGATTTTAAACCTATTTTATTTTTCTTCTGTGAAAGTACACCCTACGGCTTC
>CAIVEH010000200.1 GCA_903904855.1 uncultured Bacteroidota bacterium
AGAGAGCCTTCAATTCATCATTGTGGAAACGAAGGGGCAACTGAATTTCTATCTGACAGGAGGATTGTCCGATAAGTTCTTGGGTAAAATTATAAAGGGTCAATCTAAGAAGACGCAGAAAATATCTGTTCCATAAAATCGACCGTTAAAACGGCGCAGAAACTGTGCGCAGGAGCAATACCAATAATCGTTACAAAAATAGTTGCAATCAAAATATAAAATGGGTATAAACGGAGCAATATATTTTTTGAAAAACTATTTCGATTTATGAATTTTAATTATCTTTATCAAACAAATACACATCCATGAGGTATATACTCTGTTGTGGGCGGAATAACAACAATCTACTTTCTGCCTACATCTACAACAATATATCTTAATATAAAAGAGCATTTCCCAACCGGTACTCCCCATATGCGTTACCATCTTAATCTCCAGGGCATTTATTTACCCCGTTTCGATAGCGCAGTTTTGGAAGATGTTGTAACTTCGGTTTGTAATGAGGACAGGTATCATTATGGGTATAACGGTCAGATGAAGGTCAATGAATGGGCAGGGTTGGGAAATCATACAAGCGCTTTGTTTTGGGAATATGACGCTAGAATTGGTAGACGATTGAACCGAGATCCTATTGCTAAGGCTTGGGCTAGCGATTTTTCAACGTTTAGTAATAATCCACTTATTTATGCCGATCCAAATGGGAACACAGATTATTTTAATATAAAAGGGGGTAACATCGGAACTGATGGGATATCTAATGGAGTCAAACTATTGGTTCTTAAACGTAGTACCACAAGGTCTATAGAGCGACAAATGAAAGAAAATAGTAGAGCTACTTTAGGCATGCTCGAATTAAAAAATACACATCTCGTTCCCTCAGCAGCCACCCTGAAGAAGTACGATGAAATTTTTTCGAAAACAAATAACGGAAACGGTAAAGAGTATGGCATGGCAGCTGGAACTGCGACGAATGGAGGGCAAGTTTCATCATCAATTGGGGAGGGCTCTAACGGTTCACAGAGCGGTATTCCAGATTACAATGTAGTTACCTCCGGAAATTTAGATGAGTATCACAAGGCTGGAGGGTCAGGCTCCGCATATATAGTACACTCTCACCCAAATGCGATCAAGGAACTTCTCTCTGGTGATCTCTTAACGTCCGGAGATTGACATTCAGGCCAAGATGAAAAGGTAAGTAGCCCCGCTGGATTTGCTGTTGTCGTACTCGAAATTCGACCTGAAAGTAAAGATAACATTTCAAATTCCGATAAAACAGCGGCCCATAGTAATGTCGGCAAATGGATTAATCGCACTGATTCAAAAACTCAAATGATTGACATTTATAATAGCAAGGGATCGTTATACAGGGGTGATTATTCAAAATATAAGCAGCTTGTCGAAAAAATCAACAACAATGAACCTACCAAATCTAAATAATTTATGCATGGCAGACTATTATTAATTGGCCTACTTTTGTTCGTTTCGGAACATGTTTTCTGCAATGTTGTGCCTGAAATTGACTCCTTTGTTACTAACTATCTTTCCGCTGAAATTAAGGATCGGCGAATGTATATTAAAACGGATTCGGCAGTGTTCGTAACTATGAGAAACTATGGTTGTCGAAATATATTAAAAGTTCGGGAGCTGCCTCATGGAAACGCACTAAAACGGGGGACGCTTATTGAAGTAGCCTCCTTCAAAAAACAAACACTTGGTAACTCTGTTACATATTTGTTTCAAGTGACAGTCACTGCCAAGAGAGCCAATGAGACGATATTGACATATGAAGAGAGCCTTCAATTCATCATTGTGGAAACGAAGGGGCAACTGAATTTCTATCTGACAGGAGGATTGTCCGATAAGTTCTTGGGTAAAATTATAAAGGGTCAATCTAAGAAGACGCAGAAAAAATCTGTTCCATAAAATCGACCGTTAAAATGGCGCAGGAACTGTGCGCAGGAGCAATACCAATAATCGTTACAAAAAGTGTTGCAATCAAAATATAAAATGGGTATAAACGGAGCAATATATTTTTTGAAAAACTATTTCGATTTATGAATTTTAATTATCTTTATCAAACAAAAACACATCCATGAGGCATATACTCTACTTGCTTTTTATGATACTACCCTGGCCACTGGCAGCCCAGATGATTTATACGGTTGGTGGGAATGGAAGTGAATATTATGCCGGAGATGGCGGGCCTGCAACGTCTGCTCAGATCGGGAATCCGGAAGATGTGGTAATTAGCAGAAAAGGCAACATTTATATTGCAGATAATTTGAACCATGTAATACGAAAAATCAATCCTGTAGGTATCATTACTACCTTTGCCGGCAATCACATAATGGGTTATGGAGGAGATAGCGGCCCAGCCACTGCGGGTTCCATTAATTTTCCCAAGGCTGTGGCTGTTGATACTGCCGAAAACGTTTACCTAGCCGATAGAAATAATGTTGTACGAAAAATAAATAAATTAGGTATTATTTCTACCGTTGCCGGTGGGGGTATATCATTGGGCGATGGAGGACCTGCCACAAATGCAAACCTGTATAATCCTGCCGGATTAGCTGTTGATAAGGCTGGGAATATTTACATTTCAGATGGTGGTAATGGCCGAATACGCAAAGTAAATACATCAGGCATTATCTCTACAATTGCAGGTACAGGCGTCTCGGGTTATTCTGGTGATGGCGGACCTGCAACTGCCGCAAAAATACAGGCTCCCGTCAATATAAAATTTGATACTTCTGGCAATCTGTATTTTGCAGCGTACGGTAATATGGTAATTCGTAAAATCAGCAATACGGGTATCATTACTACAGTGGCAGGCAATGGGTATTCTCCCAGTCCGGGTATTGGTGGATATAGTGGTGATGGTGGCCCTGCAACAGATGCAGAATTGAACGGCCCTGATGGCATAGCATTGGATAAATTCGGGAACCTGTATATTTCCGACTATCAGAATGATGTTATTCGTATGGTGAATGCCAATGGCATTATTAATACCATTGCTGGTAATGGTTTTGGAGGGTATGGCGGTTCCGGTGTTCTTGCCGCCACATCTGAACTTAATGGGCCATTAGGCATGGATGTTGATTCGAATGGTGTTTTATATTTTGCAGATATAGCCAACAATAGAATTCAGAAAATAATTATGAATTGTTTGCCCAGCATCATTAGCGGGCCAGACAGTATGTGTGCTGGAAGCTCAGCAACTTTAACAGACTCATTGAGTGGCGGTTTATGGAGTTCCACCAATAGTAATGCAAGTGTGAATAGTGCCGGTGTTCTTACTGGAATAAGTCCGGGATTAGATACGATATTGTATACAATGAACAATGGCTGTGGGGTAAACAGTTCATACTTGTATGTTTCTGTCGAAGTGCCGGTAACTGTTGCTCCCATCACAGGCACTGATAGTGTTTGTATTGGCAGCTCCGTAACATTGGCCGATGCCATCCCTGGCGGGCTTTGGAGTTTATCCAACGCCAATGCAACTGTGGGTCTTACAGGCAAGGTAACCGGGATTGCAGCAGGCTACGACTCGCTTATCTATACAGTTACCAATAGTTGCGGGGTCTATCATAATAACAGGCTGATAAAGGTGAATTCATTACCGACGATTGGTGTTATCAACGGCCCCGACAGTGTATGTATGGATGCAGAAATAACCCTTACAGATACTACATCAGGTGGGATCTGGAATGTAAGCAACACACATGCATACATCTTTGGTGGCACATTTACGGGTCTTACAAAGGGTATTGATACAGTCAGTTATACCATAACAGCTGTGTGCACAGCTAAAAGCATTAAAGCAATAAAAGTACTGCCTCAGCCATATGCCGATCAGATTTACGGCAACATCAAAATCTGTCCCGGCGATTCAACATGGTTGATTGATACCGTCAGCAATGGAATCTGGCTTACAAGCAACAACAATGCAACAGTACACAATGGCCATGTCAAAGGCATTTCAAGCGGTGTTGATTCTATCATCTATTCAGTCACTAACAGTTGCAATACGGCTATTGCTTATGTAGTAGTTACAATTGATCCGATGCCTGATGCAGGAACAATTACTGGTCCGGACGAAGTATGTGTCGGAGCTCAAATTACTTTAGATTCTTCAGTAGCCGGAGGAACATGGGCTGCATATAATACAAACGTCAACATGTCATACAATGTAGCAACCGGTATAACTACCGGTACCGATACAATTACATATGTTATACTCAATAATTGTGGTGCTGCATATGCTAATCATATTATTACCATTGATTCGCTTCCCTATGCCGGCATTGTTTCCGGACCCCAAACATTATGTGACGGAGATAGCATTGCATTATCTGATTCAATTGGGGGTGGTATATGGAGCAGTGCGTACAAACTTTGCACTATTTCCAGTTTATCAAATATTATAGGTGCCACTGAGGGAATGGATACTATATTGTACAATGTTACAAATAGCTGTGGCACTACTTCTGCAGCTTATCCACTCTTAATTTATCCTTCGCCAGCAGGAATCATCAGCAGGCAGGGAGATTATCTGTCTGTACCTTCAGGCTTTAATACCTATCAGTGGCTGGATAACGGACAACCCATAAATAATGCAGTTACCGAAAAATATAACTTTACCGATACCGGAACTTATTCAGTAATAGTAATTAACTCGTCAGGTTGTGCAGCAGAATTGGGACCTCTTTTAATTTCAGAATGCAATGCAGCTGATATACAGATTTACCCAAATCCGGCCAACGAAATAATTTTTATAAACTGGTGTAAAAAAGTCAATGTCCGCATCACAACTCTCGAAGGCAACCTGGTAAAAGAAATCAGAAATGCCAGCCAGGTAAATATCAGCGATCTTCCAAGTGGTATTTATTCAGTAACATTATTTGATGAATTTCATAAACGTTTATTGACAAAGCAGATTACCAAATTGCCGAAGTAGAGTAATATTATGTATTCAACCTGACGCCAGTTTGGCGCCTTGGCATGTATATAGCCAATTCGCTCAGTCTCGTGCAAGCGGTCTGTAACAAAGACCCGTACATAGCCTACTTGTGTATTAATAATTTCGCCATTTTACAATTGCTATTTCCAGTAAAAATAAATAAGCCAGAAAATTAGGAAATATCAATTAGTCATCTTATCTTTGTTCCAAATTAATAGGATAATTGACGATTTATTAAACTATGAAACAATTATTATTTCATTCTGAGTATATCGAAGTGCAATTTACCCCGCACTTGCCTGCTTTATACCCATTTTATACCTTTTTATACCTTTTTATACCTAAATATACCTAATTATACCTGATTATACCCTATTTTTCATTATAAATTTTAAGTATAAAAATTGATAACCAGCAATTTAAGTATAATAACTTTAGAAACATTTTTTCAATTATACCCTAACTCTAAAACCAAATGATTCAATATAATATAATAACCAAATGAAGTGTACAATTTTTGTTCAGTTTTTGTTCAGTGTTTGTCCAGTTTTTTTAATATAACTATATGATTATCAACCATAAAATCACCCAATTTATTGAAACAAAAAACTGCTCACTTAGCCCGGCACAGATAGCTTGCCATTGCACCTGCACTGATCTGAAAATCCCTACCCATTGGATCTTGCCGGTTAATCCTGAAAATCCTTTAATCCTGAAAAGCATGGTCAGATGTATATGATTTTGAAAATCAACATGTTGAAATTTTGAAAACTTCCGGTTTTCCGGAAGTAACCGGAAGAAAACCCGCAGTTTTTCACCCAAAACCAGAAGCAAAACCAGAAGCAACCGGAAGTAAAACCAGAAGCGATCCGGAAGCAAACCGGAAGTTTTTATATGGTTGTTCCCATTCCGCTAAATTGCTTCCTGGAATCGGCCTGACTACGTGTCGCCATAGCGAAGGGCCTTAATCCCAAAGTGGTGGGCAACGCCCGTCGAATGATGCAGCCAGGAAGCAGTAGTAATTTATATAGCCTATATTCAAAATAAAAAGCACGACATTTATATTCATGATATAATTTTACAGCAATATTTATAATAAGCCCCTTTATGCTCAGCGACCAGTTTACCAGTATTATCTCTCTCATCAGGCATTCTCAGGCCAATGCAATCCGTGCGGTCAATTCCGAACTAATCAATCTTTATTGGCAGGTAGGTGAATATATCAGCCGGCAACTGGTTGCTGCCGAATGGGGTGATAAAACAGTCGATGAGCTGGCAGAATACATTGCAAGCCGCCATCCCGATATCAAAGGTTTCAACCGCCGTGGCCTCTACCGGATGAAGCAATTTTATGAACTTTATAATAATTCATTAATTGTGTCAACAGCGGAGACACAATTACAATCAATTGAAAAACAGACACTTAAAATTGTGTCACCACTGGCGACACAATTTAACTTATCTGATATACGAAAAACCCTACTGGTGCAAATAAGCTGGTCGCACCACCTGCTGATTATGTCCAGATGCCGTATTTTCGAAGAAGTGGAATATTATCTCAAGTTAAGTATAAAAGAGAGATATAGTAAGCGTGAGTTAGACAGGCAAATATCAAGCTCCACATTTGAACGGGTTATGATAGGCAACCAAAATATCTCACCTGCATTGAAAGAAATTCATCCTGACATCGTCAATCATTTTAAAGATAGTTATATACTTGAGTTCCTTAATTTGCCCGAAGATCACAATGAACATGAACTGAAAAAGGCGCTTATCAAACAAATGAAACAATTCATTCTTGAATTGGGAAAGGATTATCTATATGTAGGCGAGGAATTTAAGGTGCAAACTGGTAACCGGGATTTCTTTATTGACCTTGTATTTTATCACCGGGGCCTGCAATGCCTTGTTGCGTTTGAACTTAAAACAGACCGTTTTGAACCCGAACACCTGGGCAAGCTTAACTTTTACCTCGAAGCGCTAGACCGGGATGTGAAAAAAACAAACGAAAACCCAAGCATTGGCATCTTATTATGTAAAGACAAGGATGAAGGAACAGTGGAATATGCACTTAGCCGGTCATTATCTCCAACATTGATTGCGGAATATAAAACCAAGCTGCCTGACAAAAAAATGCTTCAGCAAAAACTAAATGAAATTTTTGATAACCTTACTTCAGGTATCCTCTGAAAGAAATTTCCTAACACTGCCTTTGCCCAAATTCCCAAACCCCAATTCCATAAAAAAATATGCCCTGGCTGCGCCTTATAAGATTTAATAACCTCATCATCATATTCCTTACCCAGTTGCTGGTATGGTGGTGTGTCCTGCTGCCCGAATCACCCGTAGTACTTACACCACTCAATTTTCTGTTGCTCTCTTTATCCACAGTTCTTATTGCTGCAGCTGGTTACATTATCAACGATTACTTCGACATCAAAATAGATGCTATCAACAAGCCGGATAAGGTAGTACTCGAAAAATCAATACCCCGCAAGCAGGCTATCATAGCCCATGCTGTGCTCAATATTATTGCATTCCTGCTGGCTGGCAGGGTAGCGCTGGCAGCCCATCATCCCCAATGGCTGCTCATGCAGATAGGATGTACTGTGCTGCTCTGGTTTTATTCTACCCATTTCAAGCGGCAGTACATAACCGGGAATATTGCAGTATCGTTGCTTACAGCCCTGACGGTAATAGCCTTGCTGGTTTATGAGCCGGCCATCAGGGGGCATGATGAGGAACAGCAATTATATACTGGTACTATACTTTCGAAACCAGGATGGGTACTTTTGATCTATGCCTATTTTGCTTTTATACTTACCTGGATGCGCGAAATAGTAAAAGATATGGAAGACCTAAGGGGCGACGAAGAGGAAGGTTGTAAGACAATGCCTGTTGTCAGGGGATTAAAATACTCCTCCCGGTTTACCTCAATGCTTGGGATATTGGTAGTGTTCCCACTATCAGCAGCATCATATCTGCTTTTCCGGCACAACGAAACCTGGTTACCAGTCTACATTATTACCATTCTCATACTCCCGATAATTGTTTGGATAGTTTACCTTTTCAGGAATACTACTTCCAACCATTATCATAAGGCCAGCAACTGGCTAAAAGTGATTATGCTGCTGGGCATTTGTTCCTTGTTTATTTATCATCTTCAGTTAACTTTAAACCATGCCGCATAAAATAATTCTCGCCTCGCAATCGCCCCGCCGCAAACAGCTGTTGGAAATGGCTGAAATACAATTCGATGTACTCATTGCCGATGTCGATGAAACCAATCCGCCCGGTATGCCGGGCGAGGAAGTACCTGAATTTCTTGCCCGTAAAAAGGCTGATGCCGTAGCGCACCTGGTAAAGGATGCCATTGTTATTGCCGCCGATACAGTTGTGTTACTCGATCATCACATATTAGGCAAACCCACTGATGCAGCTGATGCCAAAACCATATTAAGCCAGCTATCTGGCCGTATGCACAAAGTGGTAACAGGGGTCTGCATCCGCAAAAATGAGCAGGAGGTCTGTTTCTCAATCACAACAGAAGTATATTTCCGCCCGTTGACAACAGGTCAGATTGAGCATTATGTAACCCACTACAAGCCCTACGACAAAGCAGGCGCCTACGCCATACAGGAATGGATAGGCGTAACCGGCATCGAAAAAATAAACGGCGATTACTATAACGTAATGGGCCTGCCCATCGGCGATGTTATCAATGTGCTTAAAAGAGATTTTATTGTTACCATCTAAAAAAAAGTAATTGTGCCACTTGACTTTAGTACATACTTTAGACTTACTACTAAATACTTTGTATTTAAAAATATCTGATCATTTTCCTAACCTTTTTTCAATTTTTTCTGTCTTCTTATAAACAGAGGGTTAAAGAAAATAGAATAAAACCTTAAAAAAATTTGGTGGATTCACATTTTTTAACTTGCTTGCATCAAAATTATTTCACAAAAATTCTCTTCTATAGCGCAAACTTCTACTTTAATCCAATACTAACGAATGGCGTGATACTTACGTAACCGTTAAAACAGGTAGTAGTTATGCAGCTTATACAACAACCGGACTCCGATCTGATCAGTGCCTATATTAAGGGCAACGAATATGCTCTTGAAGTACTCATCAATAGGTACAAAGACAAGGTATACACCTCTGTATACATGCTTGTTAAAGACAAGTACCTCGCCGAAGACATCTTCCAGGATGCATTCCTGAAAATGATCAAAACCATAAAAGAAGGCAGATATGCCGAACAGGGTAAATTCCTGCCATGGGCCATAAGGGTTGCCCACAACCTTTGTATGGACCACTTCCGCAGGTCGCGCCAGCAGATACCGGTTACTCTGCCCGATGGCCAGGATATCTCCAACCTTTTCGGTGCCGGCGACCTTGTTGCCGACGGCATTGAAAAGCGCCAGGTTCACGATAGCGTGCGCCAACTGGTTGAAGACCTGCCCGAAGAGCAGAGGGAGGTGATTGTGCTCCGCATTTATGCCGACCTCAGTTTCAAGGAGATTTCCGACCTTACCGGGGTAAGCATTAATACTGCCCTGGGCCGCATGAGGTATGCCCTGATTAACCTCCGCAGGCTAATCTCCGAAAGGCAGTTGGTTTTACGTTAGGATTTGCTGTATTTTCGCTTCATGACCCAATTACCCCTGTTTTTCTTTGACGGTCCGCTTACCGTAAATACTGATATTACTCTGGATGCCGATACCGCCAGGCACATCTGGCAGGTGTTGCGCATGGATGCCGGTGATAAGCTACTATTGACTGATGGGAAAGGTATTTTAGCTACAGGTACAGTTAATACTTCCGAACGGCAGACATGCAGGGTAACCATTACCAAGGCAGAACTACAATCCCAAAGCGGTGTCAGGCTTCACCTTTGCGTGGCCTTTACAAAGAACAACAGCCGAAATGAATGGCTACTGGAGAAGGCTGCAGAACTGGGTGTAACGTCTATAATACCGCTTATTGTATCCCGGTCCGAAAAAATACATATACGTGCCGATCGCTGGCAGAAAATTCTGCAATCAGCCATACTTCAGTCGCAGCAATATTACATGCCTCATCTGGCAGAACCTACAAAGCTGGAAGTGGCAATTGGCATGTTGAAGGATAAAGAACATAAACTAATAGCTCATTGCATACACGGACAGACTAAAACACCGCTAAGTAAAATGTTAAATCCTGCAGGAGAAACGGTGATACTTATTGGCCCTGAAGGCGATTTTACCCCCAATGAAGTAACTTTGTGTGTGGCGCGTGGCTTTAAACCTGTATCTTTAGGAAACCACAGGTTGCGCACCGAAACCGCAGCAATAACAGCCGCGGCTTTTTTTAATGTAATGAACGATGAAGCAATTTAAAATCCTTATACTCACTATACTCTTTGCCTTTTCGGGCAATGCCCTTTATGCCCAGGCCATGAAGCTGGCCCTGCTGGTATATAATGGCGGCGGCGACTGGTATGCCAATCCTACATCGTTGCACAATCTGGCTCAGTTCTGCAATGAACAGCTGCATACCAGTTTCGATCTCAAGGAAGCACAGGTAGAAGTTGGCGGCCCCGATATTTTCAATTACCCGTTCGTTCACATGACCGGTCACGGTCGCTGGGCGCTTAGCGATGCCGAAGCCCAGAACCTGCGTAAATACCTCGAAGGAGGCGGCTTCCTGCATATTGATGATAACTATGGTCTTGACCCCTATGTGCGCCCTGCTCTGAAAAAAGTATTCCCTGAACTTGAACTTGTGGAACTGCCATTCAGTTACCCCATTTATCACCAGAAATATGATTTCCCCAATGGCCTGCCCAAAATACATGAGCATGACAGCAAACCACCCAAAGGATACGGAATGATATACAAAGGTCGCCTGGTTTGCTTTTACAGCTACGAAACTGATCTGGGCGATGGATGGGAAGACTTTGATGTGCACCGCGATCCGCCCGAAAAACACCAGGCGGCCTTGCAGATGGGCGCTAACCTGATACAGTATGTATTTACTGAAAACCCATTGACGCCGTAAGGGAAGGTATTCCGAATTTTACAACAGAAACTGCATTTCCATAAGCTCCTTACCCACTTGTTGCACACCTTTCAGTATACGTCGTGTTTGAATTGCTGAAGGTTTTTTTGCTCCGTTTATATACTGGGCCAGCAGGCTTTGATTCATCCCTATCCGCTCACTGAGGGCTTTGGCATTGATGACCTTATAAAAACTGAAAAAAGAGGCAAGATCCAGTACCAGCTTAATGTTTTCTTTGCTCACATGGTGTGCCCCTTTGTAATCGAAATATAAATTGAGGGCTTCTGTTATATTCAATCTGATTTCTTCCAGGCTGTCTCCCGCAGTATAAACAGGGTACTTATCTGCCCCTGCTGAAAATCCGGTATTGGTCTTCTCAACTGTAACGTTTATTTGTTTCATAACTCAGTTTATTAATCCTGCTTGTTTCATGATTTTCAATTGCAATCCTTTACCTATTTCTTTGCTTCCATGATCAGGAACAACTATCGGCTCCTTTTTATCGGGATGATGCATCGTAACATGGCTGCCTGTTTGCCTGATTTCATACCAGCCATTTCGTTTGAGGATCCTGATAAATTCATTATATTTCACTTAGTCAAAGGTAATAAATTTATGACCAAAAATCAAGGCATAGAATGTAAGATAATCCGACATTGATGAAAACAAATTAAAGTTCAAATGGCTGGGAATCTGAATCAGCATGACTTTACAGAAAAGACAGCTGACTGTAATTAATTTTATCTGATTTCTATAAAAACCGGAAATTGAATATCTTTAGGAACGATACAATCCTTAAATGAAATTCACAACTCCGGTAATCCGCTCGCAAAGTTTCACTCATAACCGTCTTGAATCGGTTGATGCACTGAGGGGGTTTGATATGTTCTGGATCATAGGCGGTGAATTCCTGTTTCATGGTATGGCCAAAGCTACAGGATCGCCATTCTGGAAATTCCTTTCCGACCAGTTTGAGCACCCCGACTGGAACGGATTTCATATTTACGACCTTATCTTTCCTCTTTTCCTTTTTCTGGCAGGTGTATCAACACCTTATTCTGTTGGCCGGGACCTGGAGAATGGTAAAATGCGTAGTCAGGTGCTGGTACGAATAATCCGCCGGGGTATAATACTGGTGCTGCTGGGTATTTATTGCAACAACGGCCTGGTAATAAAACCGCTTGCTGATTGGCGGTTTTGCAGTGTGCTGGGCAGGATAGGTATTGCCTATATATTTGCCAATATCATCTTCCTTTACGCCAGGGATAAGGTGCAGTATATCTGGTTCGCGGGCATTCTGATTGGTTATTGGTTATTACTCCGTTTTACATCTGCACCCGGCTTCCCGGTTGGCGACCTTACCATGCAGGGCAACTTTGCTTCTTTCATAGACCGCACTATACTGCCGGGCAAACTATATCTCACCATACACGATCCGGAAGGGCTGGTATCTACACTGCCTGCCATCAGTACCTGCCTTCTGGGAATAATGGCAGGCAAACTGCTGAAAAACAACCCCATGGATATGCATCGAAAAGCATTGCTGCTGGCTGTTGCAGGCGCGGCTTTTCTTGGTCTTGCCCAGCTCTGGAATCTTGTTTTCCCGATCAACAAAAACCTCTGGACCAGTTCCTTTGTTTTGCAGACCGGTGGTTTAAGTCTGTTACTTCTTGCCTTTTTCTATTACGTTATAGATGTGAAAGGCTATAAACAATGGGCTTTTTTCTTCAAGGTCATCGGGGTAAATAGTATCATGATCTATATCTCCAGCCGCTTCATACAGTGGGACCATGCCAATAATGCTTTTTTCAAATGGGCGGGGCAGCTGGCTGGGCCTCCATATAATGTCGTATTTATGTCTATTGGTTTTATTATTGTAAAATGGGCGTTTTTATACTTTATGTACCGGAAGAAGGTTTTTCTGAGGGTCTAATTCTAAATTCCAATAATCCAATTCTCAAATGCAAACTGTCTCCCTCCGACCTATTCAGAAAGACGATAATGCCGATTTAGCCAGTATCATAAGGGCTGTGCTTACTGAGTTTAAAGCCAATAAGCCCGGTACTGTTTATTATGACCCTACGACAGATGATCTGTATTCTGTTTTTTCTAAACCGAGCTCGGCTTATTGGGTTGCTGAAAAGGATGGAAAGATGGTTGGTGGTTCAGGTGTTTATCCTACTGAAGGATTGCCGGAAGGTTGCTGCGAACTGGTGAAACTATACCTGTTGCCTGAAGCCAGGGGTATTGGCATAGGGAAGCAATTGATAGAGCGATGTTTTGAAAGCGCCCTACAGTTGGGATATAAACAAATGTACCTTGAAACCATGCCGGAGCTTACCACTGCCATGGGCCTGTATGAACATTGTGGCTTTAAATACCTGCCCGGGCCAATTGGCAATTCGGGCCACTTTGGTTGCGATTTGTGGATGATAAAAGAACTGGGTTATTAAGTTGTTATTAGATGCTCTGTTATACAACTTCAGTGTACATTTTTAGCCACCAGTGCACAGCAAAGCAGGAAAAAGAAAGGCGACCCTATACCCGCTATTTTCCAGATCAATTTTTCACCCGGGCTTTTACTATCAAACCTTTTTAAAAATTGCGCGCTTCTTTCTCCCGATAAATAAAAGAAAGTAAAAAGTATATAAGCAGCAAACAACAATAAATTCCACCGCACAATCACTTCCCTAATTATATCAGTAGCGGTTATCCTGTCTATGATTTCATTGATTAGTAGCACCAGCAGTAATTGGTTCAAAACTATAATTCCGATAGCATACCACCGCCTTGAGAAAAATAGAATTCCCGATCCTCCAACCCTATAAGCTGCAGCAAAAATATTTTGATAAAACCGCATAAACTGGTGTCTTTTCCACTGCGATAATACATAATATTCATTTATGGAGCATGAAAGTATGGATGTCTTTTCTAAATCTCAACCCCAAAAAAAGGCTTAAAATCATAGGCCGCATAGAACGCAAATAAAAAGCCCCTGCAATTTGGCTTTGCAGGGGCAGAAACTGAACATATATAGAGAAGCACGACTCGACTTTTAATGCACGACGACTATCTTTTTGGTTAGCACCTGTTGTGAGGTACGGATTACCAATGTATAAGTGCCAGGAGGAATACCCTCAACTGAATAATTGAAGGCACTGTAACCCTCTTTAAGTGAAGTATTGGTCATGTATTGCCGCACTACTTTACCCTGCATGTCCACGAGGTCCATGCTGGCAATATCGGGATCCACCATAAAGCATTTTACCACCATGCTGCTTACTGCAGGGTTGGGGCACACATCTAGCAACTGCTGGCCATGGTAGTAGTTGGTGTTTTGCACATTAGGGCTGGCTAGTATGGTGCTGTCGACAATAATGTTCTCATCACCAGGCATGTAACCGGTATACACAAAGAATACGATCATCATTTCGTTGGTGGTATTCTCACCTACTGTTATGTTTCGTGGAGGGCTATATGGGTTGTCGGGATTTGAAGCCGTGTTGTTGTAGGTTGCCTCTGCTCTTAAAGTTGTTCCGGCCGGTGCTTTCTTAAACTTGCTAAACATGTAAAAGCCCTGCCAGTGAAAATCCCATTTATTAACACTGATGTATTTGTCGGTATCGTGAGATGGAAGTACACCATAGCTTTTTATTGACTGGCCTATAAGGTGCATATGAGGGAAGGCACCAAGCAATGTTACATCGTAGGGCATCGGAAATTGTTCCTGAAAGGTTTTTACAGAGTCGGCCGGGATCATAAGCGGGCCACCAAGCAGGTCGAGGTCATGATACAATATGGGCTCCATAAAAACCTCACGTACACCAGCAGAAGGCGTAAAATAGAAGTGGATCTTTGTACTGTCTTTCATGCCTACTGTACCTGCAGGGTAATGTACCTGCACAACGATGTCGGCATGGCGGGGTATTCTGAGCCCAAATCCATGCGGATAACTCATAGGGTTGCTGCCAGGAACCCATACTCCCAGCATAGATGAGTTGCTGCTGCCTGAACCTCCAAAATCGGGATAACCGGGTGGGGTAGTACTTGCAGCCTGGAGGCCGGCACATACGCCTGTAGTATCTGCAAAAACCAGAACATGGTGTACACATGCAGGGTTGCCAGGTATGGCTTCGAATGAAGAGATGTATTTGTCGGCAAGTAATCCGCTAGGTATTACAAAACACTGATAAACATCACTGGTTGATGCAGTTGATGAATAGGTGGGGCAGGTAATTACCAGATCGGGAGTGCCGGGTATCATTCCGTTGTTGGAATAAACAGGTTTTGGCGGCGCAAGGGTAGTATCGCCCATTGGCATTCCTCCAGCGACCCAGGCGTTGATTGTAGCTATATCGGCTGCCGAAAGCACCCGTTCGTGGGCAAGGTGAGAGTAGGTTGGGTCGGGTGGCCATGGTGGCATCTTTTTTATAGTAACATCATGGGCCATACTGGTGGCATTGATCTGTGCTTCATCATAGGTAAGCAATGAGAATGGTGCAATGCCGCCATCGTGATGG
>CAIVEH010000201.1 GCA_903904855.1 uncultured Bacteroidota bacterium
CACCCCTGTTAGACCTCTATAAAAGCTTAACAGACTCTTAGTATTTATTTCGTCATCTTTATCGCGCAAAAAAAATTACATTTTGAATATCCGCTTTCGCAGCCTCAGGGCCATCATTATATGCTTACTTATGGCAGCCATCGTGCAGGGCTGTAAGGAAAATACTATCCTTAATTCAAAAATATCCCCTGCCGGCAACCAGGTAGGTGTATATTCTGTATCATTGCCTTGTATCACACATACTTATTACGACGACAGCACCATCACCAGCACCAACATTGGTGGGCTGGCAGTATACCAGGGCGTGGGGGTATATAACGATCCTTTCTTCGGAACAATGACCGGATCTACTTATTTCCAGGTGATCCCTACCGACTTCGGCCCTGCAATACTGGCCGCTGCCGACAGTAATGTGATCGACTCCGCAGTGCTGATACTGCCCTACAGTGGTTTCACCTACGGCGATACAGTAAACGAGAGTACCACCCAAACTTACCAGGCTTTTTATATGCTGGATACTATGGGCCTCAATTCCATCTATTATAATTACAGCACAAAGCCTATAGACATCAACCATCCGCTCAGCGACCCTACCACGATCAATGTTTATCATCTCAGGGACTCTGTAGGACTGCATCCTAATGTGCTGCCCCAGAATTATCCGGGTCTGCGTATAAAGCTGAAACTACCTGCGATCACAAAACTCCTTTTGAATGCACAGGCAGCAACAACCAGCACGAACCCTTCACAGGATTTCCTGAATAATTTCAATGGCATTTGTGTAAGGGTTGCAGACTCCAGGCATAGCGCTACTGCCATTCCTTATTTTCAGCTTGATGGCTCAAGCATTTATTCACAGGCGGGCATATTGGTCTATTATCATGTCAGCAATGTAGTTGGCGATACCGGGCTGATCGAGCCTTACTATTTCAATACCGGCTTTTGCGCGCATTTTAATAACATTACCAAATCCTTCAACCACTCACCGGTCAATGCTTTACTGCACTCTACTGCTGCCAACGATTCTATTATTGCATTGCAAAACCAGCCCGGCGCCAGCTTTGATGTAGTAGTACCCGGTATCAAAAGCCTGCCTAAAGGCGTTATCAATAAGGCAGAGCTGAGATTCAGCGTATTATCCTACTCTAATCCTAATGGGGCGCTGCTGCCGGAACGGCTGTATCCACTGGGGATAGGTAATGGTATTTACCCCACTGGCATCTCTGAAGGACTTGCTTATACATTATCAGACAGGTATCCGCTTACCAGTGTCACCCCGCTTATAGTGATGGATGGTTATTTACATCCTGTCTCTTACACAGATAGCATAACGCATACCACCACCACGATACAGACCTTCACGATGGACTTGCCACGCGAGGTGATCAACTCCATTGCCGCAGGCAATGATGTGCTGCACCTGCACATCAACGGCACTGAAGATTTCTACGGCGCCTTCCACCTGGTAGCAGCAGGGGGTAGCTACGGCAACAGCAATACCAACGATACATTATACCGTCCGAAACTATTTGTAGTATATTCTAAACTATAGCCAATTCATCTATGTGTGGAATTGTAGGTTACATAGGTAAAAAAGAGGCGTTTCCCATCCTCATCAAGGGCCTCAAGCGCCTTGAATACCGTGGCTACGACAGCGCAGGTGTTGCGCTACTCAACGGAGCTATGACTGTCTTTAAAAAGGCCGGCAAGGTGAGCGATCTTGAAAAGATCGTAGACCCTGCCCATACGATGGCCAACATAGGCATAGGGCATACCCGCTGGGCAACGCATGGCGAGCCGAACGACCGCAATGCGCACCCACATCTATCACAGTCCGGCGACCTGGCCATTATTCATAATGGTATCATCGAGAATTATTCTTCCATCAAAGAAGAGTTGACCAAGCGCGGGTATACCTTCCACTCAGATACTGATACCGAAGTGCTGGTGAACCTCATAGAGGAAGTACAGAAAAAAGAAAACACCACACTCGACAATGCTGTGCGCATAGCCCTCAATGAGGTGGTGGGCGCATATGCCATAGTAGTGCTTAACCGAAACAATCCGGACCAACTGATAGCCGCCCGTAAAGGCAGCCCTTTGGTAATAGGGATTAGTGACGATGAATTTTATATAGCCTCCGATGCCTCTCCTATTATAGAGTATACACAAAACGTAGTGTACCTTGAAGAGCAGGAATATGCAGTCATCAACCGCGATGGCACTTATATGATCCGTACGCTGGGCAACGTAGAGAAATCGCACGAGATCAAGAAGCTGGAATTTTCACTTGAACGGATCGAGAAGGGCGGGTTTGAACACTTTATGCTGAAGGAGATCTATGAGCAGCCAAAAGCCATAGAAGACTCGCTGCGTGGCCGCATGAATGCGGCTCAAGGTTGGATAAAGCTGGGTGGCCTCAACGAATATATCAACCGCATCAATAAAGCAGAGCGTTTCATCATCACGGCCTGTGGTACTTCATGGCATTCCGGCCTCATCGGCGAATACCTGATCGAAGACCTGGCGCGTGTGCCGGTAGAGGTAGAATATGCATCTGAGTTCCGGTACCGCAATCCCATCATCGGCGAAAGCGATGTAGTGATCGCCATATCACAATCAGGGGAGACTGCAGACACGCTTGCTGCCATAACCCTTGCAAAAGACAACCGTGCACTGATATATGGCATCTGCAATGTTATTGGCTCATCAATAGCCCGTGCATCACATGCCGGCTCATATACCCACGCGGGGCCTGAGATAGGTGTGGCATCCACTAAGGCATTCTCTACACAGATCTCCCTCATCACCCTTATAGCCTTGCAAATAGCTATGGTGAAGGGCACTATACCTACCTCAAAGCTGCGCGAGATACTGTATGAGCTGGAGAACATACCTAAGAAAATAGAAGAGACCCTGCTGCTGGATGCGCAGATAAAAGAAATAGCAGCCATTTATAAAGACGCTACCAACTTCCTGTACCTGGGCCGTGGCTATAACTTCCCCGTTGCCCTGGAAGGCGCATTGAAGCTGAAAGAAATATCCTACATACATGCCGAAGGTTACCCTGCCGCGGAAATGAAGCATGGCCCTATCGCATTGATAGATGAGAACATGCCGGTGGTATTCCTCGCTACCAATAAGAGCGCTTACGAAAAGATCGTATCAAACGTGCAGGAAGTAAAAGCCCGCAAAGGCAAGATCATAGCGGTGGTGCATAAAGGCGATACACAGATACGCGCCCTCGCAGACCACATCATTGAAGTACCGGAAACCGAAGAGATACTCTCCCCGCTCATCACCATAGTGCCACTACAATTGCTGGCCTACCACATCGCCATCATGCGTGGCTGCAATGTGGACCAGCCGCGTAATCTGGCCAAGAGTGTGACAGTGGAGTGAAGCGTTCGGCTAATATCTGGTGCCCCAGTATTATCAATGCTTCCAGCCGTTTGAAAATACTTAGCGGTATTTTTAATGTATGTCGTGCTGGCAGGATTATGCTTTACAATTCCATTCAAATCTGTCAATAGAGGAAGTCTGAAATTAATCTTGAGTCGGTGCAGATTAGTCGCACTCTGGTGGCTTACGTCAATCCGCCTCAAGATTAACTTTAAGAACTTCCGTTTTTGTGTGGGACTTAATTCGGCACTGTCATTCATAACGATTGCCAATTCATCCAGCCATTCCAGCCATGAATCCTTATCATTAAGGTGTTCAAGCTCAGCCTGGGATGACTCTATCTGAATCGTTATCATTTTCAATTTTGTTTCCAGATCTCGCTTCACACCTTGGTATACGGTGATTGACGAGTATTCTCCCATTGCATATGTCGATTCAACATTTACAAGTGCTTTTTCTATTTTAACCTTTATAGCGAAATTGATTTGAATCTGCGACTTTATATCCTCAATGTACCTCTTGATCTGTGTTGTGTTTAGACCTTTACCAAATATCCCTTCATCTTGAAATTTATTTTTTATTTTGATTGAATCTGATAAAAAGGAAAAGATCACGTCCCAAAGCTCTTTGTCTGCTGCGGGGATATTAAGTGATCGTTTCATTTCACACTCAATCCCGTCCAGCTTATTACTGTTGAATCTTCGTTCTGGCATCGGGCAATAGTATAACTGTTGTTTGTCTTTGTTTTTAATCCGACCACTCATAGGGGTTCCACAACTGCACGTAAGAAAATCTCTGAATAAATAGAATTTACTTGTTCTGTTCATTTGTCCTTTCCTAATCAATAGCTCGTTACGGTGTTTATTTGCCTCATCAAAGAGTTTTGTTGAAATAAGTTGTGGTATACGATTCGATACAGTTTCCTTTGTTTTTTTATCATAGAAAACATCTACACCAGTGTATGTTTTATTTCTGACCATCAGTTGAAGACTGCCGAGCGACCACTTATTATTTTCACGCCTGGTTTGAATATTGTTTTGCTCAAGCATTAATTTTATATCCTTCATTTTAGTGCCTGATGCGTATTCTTGAAAAATTCGTTTTACCCAAATGCTTTCCGCTGTGTTTTCAGCAAGTCTGTTGCCTTTGCCATCACTTTCGAGTGTGTAGCCGAATGGACAATCACCACCACGCCAGTAATTTAGTTTGACCTTCTCAAGTTTCCCAAGTCTACTTCGTTCTGATCTTATCTTATTGTCATACTGTGAAATCTCTGATAGAATACCCAAGATCATGTTCTCCATGCTATCTTCGGTCTTGTGAATGCCTTTAGGAGTGTATAAGGTCACTAAATTTGTAACCATTTTTTGTCTTATTGTATACCATGTAATTTGGTTCCTTGATAGCCGATCAGTGTTATAAACGTAAAGATGTCTGACGATGCCTTTGTCCATTAACTTCAATAAATTGGACATTACTGGACGATTCAACAAGTCGTCACTTGCGCTGCTCTTACCACCTTCGTTGTGAATTTGATGTTCCATACCAAGTTGCTGGGCAAGTTTAATTCCGATTTCTTCCTGTGTTTTCAATGATGTGCCCTCAGTTTGTACCTGACTGGAAACTCTTTTGTATATATGGAGAACCTCTTTCATTAAACAGATTTACGCTAAAATTAAATAGGAATCAATAAAAAGGATGAGAAGTTCTCAATGAATCTAACCAGCGTAAATATTGTATTGGCAAACAGGATTTAATTTCCGAACCATTATCCCCTGTGTTTTTTTTCGAAGAAAAATATATAACACATGGTCTACAGTGAGCGCTCACTCTCCTTTATCTGTATCTAAAGTATTTGAACTTTCATCTTCAATATATTCCCGTAGCCCCACGTACAATTCTTTATCTTGTTCATATAGATCGCAATTAGGGTCTAACTGTGACATACCCAAACTATAATATTCGAATGATTTCTCGAATTCCCCAAGTTCGCAATGGAGCGGTGGAATAAAGCCAATAAAGCAATGAAGCGCACCAGCATTTACTTAGAAACCCACTACAAATAAATTGAAAATTTGCAATCATTATCCATGGTTAAAACTTTACAGCGAAAGGCAACAGGAATTGCGCTAATAACGTCCCTCATTTTATCCCAACAATTCATTCGAAAATTTGGTTCAGCAACAACTAAACAAGATTTGACACTATTAAATGTGTTTTTACCATTAAAGCAAGACATTACATTTTCTGGCAATAAATCTAAAATCACTTTTTGCTCTATTAGTTCTTTTATATTACAAAAAAGTGTTTGAGTATCCAGCGCATTCAGTGTATTAAATAATTCATGATAAACAGCCAATTGCAATCCCCCCCAACAAATTCCTGAACCATTATTTCCATGTTTCAATTCTAATTTACTTATTAAATCGAACATAAGTTATGATTGGCTAATCGGCACAAAAGACATATGGGCTGTTGATTTCATGCCTATCCAAATCAGCAAAAAGGAATTTATACAGTTTGATTATAAGCCCGATTACCTCTATTCAAAAGCCGAGTTAAATTCAATATCTAATGTTGATGAAATTTGCGAGCGAATTAATATCAAAGTAAAGAAGTCTGACGTTATTGTTGACGGGGGAAATGTAGTAAGGAGTAATAACAAAGTGATACTTTGTGATAAAGTTATTTTTGCTAATCTAAATAAATTTTCAAGGAAAGAACTAATAAGAGAACTACATGAACTCTTTCAAGTTGAAAAAGTATTCTTTGTGCCACAAGACCCGCTTGATGTTATAGGGCATGCGGACGGAATGATCCGCTTTGTTGATGATAATAAATTGGTTGTTAATGATTATAACTGGGAGCGTGAAGCAAAAAACAAGCAATTTGTAAGGGCATTTTATATTGCTTTAGACAACATTGGAATTGACTATGAAACGTTGCCATATAATCCATATAGTAATAAAACGACCTACCATGCAAATGGCATTTACATCAACTACTTACAGATGAACGATTTGATTGTGCTTCCCACTTTTGGATTTGAAGAAGATGAAATCGCAAAAACCAAGATGTCTGTGCTTTTCCCTCATTATAGAATTGAAACTATTGACAGTAACAGCATTGCACTAAATGGGGGTGTTCTCAACTGTATTACTTGGAATATCTGTACCTGAGTTTTTCAAAAGCTCTTTATGATCAGAGATTAATACGATAGCTTTCTACACTCATAGTATTTCCCATTAACCAATACTGACTGCTCAATCATTTTAGCACACATACTCTTTAATTCAACCGAAGAGAGTTTGTAGGAATCCACGTCAAATGTGTGGTGCGTTAAATCTGTTTGATATATAATTGTGACATCCATCATAAGCTGGGTTTACAATCGTTTACTATTTTTTATAAAAGGCTGAAAGGCGCTTTCAAATTTTGAAAGGTACTGCACAAAGAAATCGTTCATCTTTTGCCAATCAGCTTCATTAAATAGACTAACACCTTCCAATTCAAATATTACCCTACTCATTTTGTTTTCAGGCAATTCTTCCCATCCCAGTGGATTCCCAAAGGATTGCTCAATTGCTTCTTTGTGTTTTGCCAGACCTCTAAAATATGCTTTATTATTTTCCTTGCTTGAAGTTGATATGCTTAACTGAATTTTTATTGAATATTTTGTAATTATCAGTGTATATGCCAACCCACCTATACCTGCACCTGTACTTAACCAATGATCTTTGGAAGGATTTACTTTATCGAACAAATCAGTTTGAATCAGCAATGGCAGCAACTGTTGCCAATATCTTTTTCTTATTCCAAAGCGGTTGGGTTCTGTTACATGTTCATCGCTTGATGAGTACTTAACAAATAACTCGTCTTCAAGCTCAAATAGACTAAGGAGTTTTTTCAGGATGACGAACTTACTGTTACTGTCAATGTTCGATTCAATAAACCAACCATTTAGAACTTCCTGGGCAGTTCTGAAGTCGGACGATTGTCTTGTTATTTTAAGGACATTTTGTCCATTGAGTAGTAGCTGTGAGTTTTTTTCAAACAACCGCCTGATGATGTAAAAATACATCTGAGCAACAGCGTCCTCTTCAATTTTGGTGTTTTCAAAAATGAAATACTCCAACTTCTTGAAGGTCGGGCTGTCGGCATCAAAAATGTTTTGCTCCTCCGTTTCTCCTTCTTCGTTAACATCAACATCTGGGTACTGCCATATTTCCAGAAAACGTGAGTAGATAATATTGAATCGCTCTTCGTATTTTGAGATATCCCAAACATCGATCGATCTTAAAAAAGTATTTAGCCATAGCCTGCTGAATTGATAGCCCTGTTCTCTGCCATCTATATTCATTGCCTTTTTATCCAAGAATGATCGATTTCCTAACGCCCCGTTGTTGCCAGACAGTGTCAAATTTGCTATGGTGTTTAATAACTTGTCTTTAAACAGAATAAAATCCTCCTGTGGTAATGCGCTATTCCACTCTTCGTTAGGAGTTTTGGGGAAGATGTGCTCGATTGTGATCAAATCACTATTCGTGTTTACATACTCACGATTGTTGTGATTCTCCAGCAACTCAAAAAGGTAGTTTCTGTTTTTGGGCTGGGTGTTGTATAAGTCCTTATCCTTCAGTGCAGTTTTCAGGTCTTCATTTGTAGGTAATTTGGCACTTCCTTTCTTCTTTACTAATGCACTGGCTATTGAACTAAAATATTCCTCAGTGTCAACCTCGGAGTACAGCGTCATAAATATCTTATTCAAAGCATTCGTTGGCAACCCAACTATGAACCTCCGCCAGGCATAGGTTTGGATTAATTTCAGTATCTTGATTAAATCATCTTTAGGAAGTAACCCGTTATCATAGTCTTCAAAAACCTGAAGTAAAAAAGGGTATGCAACGTTTATCTCCAACCGATTGATATATTCCAACTGCCTCCTGATATCTACGTCTATAACAGAATCAGGGTTATTAAGCTTTTTGTAATGGACGGAAAGCGACTTTATGTTCTCTAACTCTTGCTGATAGGATTCATTTTTTTTGTTGGTGTAAATGGTTTTGAAATCAGCATAGACTTTATTCTTGTTCGGTATCTTCTTATTGCGAAGCGTTAGATAATCTCTGATAAACTCAGACACCAAAGATACTTGCCTTACATAATCCCTTGCATTTTCTTCAATCGGGCTCCAAATGGTTTCAAAAATTCTATTCTGGTCTTTAGGGGGCAAATCCATTAGAATGTAATTTCTGATTAGATCTGACTGAGATAAATCCAATCCTGTAGAGTTCAGGCTTTCAAAAATTCTTTGCGGATCGTCTTTATCCCTTTCCAGGGATATCTCAACGAAAATGAGTCTGTTTAATCCGCTTAATATAGTTTCAAAGTTCTCGTCACTAATAATCTCTCGAAAATAATTGTAGTTCTCAATTACGTTTGAATATGTTGGGAATCCACTCTCCAAACTGAGCAAGATTGCTTTGAAAGCCTGCGAATTTGTATCTGTTTGTTTGAGTTTTAATTTACTTGATTCATTCCTCACATACTGATTGGTGAGGAACATATTGTATAGCCTTTCTGCATCTTGTACGTTCCCGTTTTCTTTTGCGAATCGATACAATGCAACGTAAAGGATATTAATAGTTGTAAGACGCTGTTGCCCATCAATAATGACCAATTCCTTAACCTCATTTGTACTGTAGGTGCCCTCATGAATAAATACAATACTACCAATAAAATGGGTGCCTCTTTTTTCCCTTTCTACTGAAAGAATATCATTTAGTAGTTCTCTGCACTCGGAGTTAGTCCAGTCATAATTTCTTTGGTATACAGGTATTACAAACTGTACATTAGGGGCTTGCAGGAAATTTATTATTGGCAATTCATTTGCTTTCATATCTCTTATTTAATTTTCGCTGGTGACAAATTTATTTACTCCGCCAGTACGTGGTCAACAACGTCACCTATGTTTCTGGCTACTATCAATTCCAGGTTTTCACCTGTAGATTCAGATAGCTCTTTAAAATGTTTCTTGCCACATTCTATTTTTCCTTGTTCTGATGGGCGCAGGAACTCATATCCGAGGGTGCCCTTGCTTTCAACCACGAAATACAACTTCTCTTGGTCATCTTTTTCAAACAAAATTGCCCAGTCTGGATTGTAGGTGCCCAGAGGGGTGTCTATCTTGAACCAGGCGGGCAGCTTGACATATACCTTGATGTTGTCGTTCTTTTCAAACTCTTTTGCCAGCTCCGATTCTATTCCGCTATCATACACCACATATTCAAATGGTGATTTGGTGCTTTCCAACATATTACTTTTAAGGTAGCCTATCAGTTCTTCGTTTTGAAAAAGCTCCTGGCTGTAGTATTCCTGATCTCCGATCTTCTTGTAAACGATACCATCTACAATGTGC
>CAIVEH010000202.1 GCA_903904855.1 uncultured Bacteroidota bacterium
GAGCTATTTCGTTTCTCTCTGTATTTTGTAAGAACTTTTTAACTGCCCCGTTTTTCTTTTTGGGAGTGCAAAGATAGGGGTCCCATTCTCCCCCACCAAATTGTTTTTGGTTTATTTTCAAAAAAAGAAAAAGAAAACCAATTTATATTTGAAAGATCCGAAAGAATGAATCCCTTTCGGGATTCATTCTTCGAAGTATTGGTTTGATTTTTATTCACTTATACATGATTGGCTCTTACGCTAAAATAGTGCTCTTTACATCTTCCAGAATATCCAGAGTCTCTTCTTTGCTGTTTCCCTCTGCATAAACCCTGAGTACAGGCTCAGTGCCGGAAGCACGCAGCATAATCCAGCCGCCGTTATCAAGGTGATATTTGATACCGTCTATCGACTCTACCCTATTGTAACTGTATTTACCGAATCGGGCATAACCACCCTCTGCTGCCTTTTGTATAATGGCATTTTTCTTCTCGTTTTCAATGTGCAGATCATTACGGTCATAATAAAAACGCCCAACTATCTCATATACTTCTTCGCAAAGCTCTTTCAAGGTCTTGCCTGAACTGGTCATGAATTCATACAGCACCAGCCCGTCATAAATGCCATCGCGCTCCGGAATATGCCCTTTCACAGCAATCCCCCCACTTTCCTCACCTCCCACCAATACATCCTCATGCACCATTATCTCGCTTATATATTTGAATCCAATGGCAGTAACCTCAACAGGCAACCCGTAATGCTCACATAACTTCTTTACCCGATCGGTAACCGAAAAAGCTATAACTACTTTACCCGTCATCCCTTTATACTTGTGCAGGTAGTGGATGAGCAGCAATATGATATTATGTGCATCCACAAAATTGCCATCGCCATCATAAAGACCTATACGGTCGGCATCGCCATCAGTTGCCAGGCCTATTTTAATTTCGGGAGTGGTGGCAACAGTATTGGCCAGTTCTTTTAGATTTTTATCCAGTGGTTCAGGCGCCTGGCCGTGAAAACCTGGATTATCATCGCAGTGTATTAATACTGCATCACGCAAAAGCCTGCGTATTACATTCTGCCCTGCCCCATACATGGCATCGTAGGCCATTTTGAAAGGAGACTTTGATAAAGCCTCAAAATCAAATTTCTCTTTAAGGTAATTGACATACATACCCTCCAGATCTATATATTCCAGAAGTCCTTTGCCTTCCCAATAAGAAAGGGGTTCATTCGGCACCGAAACTTCATCCGGTATCAGGGCTTCCACAGCTGCAATATCTTTCGGGCTCGATGGGCCACCATGGGCGCCTTTCAGCTTGTATCCATTATAGGTTGGCGGATTGTGCGATGCTGTGATAACAACGCCCTGCTGTGCCTTCAGGTGCAGAACACCTAACGATATCATTGGTGTGCTCACAAAACCTTTAGCCACCAATACCTTAACTCCATTGGCACACAAAACCTTTGTAGCCGCCTCAGTAAACAATTTCCCTCCGAACCTGCAATCATGGCCAATAACCACAGTTGGGTGACTATGATCCTTTAATAACCAATCAGCAAGGCCCTTGCTCACCCTGCACACATTATAAATCGTGAAATCAAGCGCTATGATTGCCCGCCAGCCGTCTGTTCCGAATTTTATTTTATCTGTTGTCATTACTTATTTTGAAAATCAGGTAGAAAATGATAGTTAAAAATTGTGAATCGCGAAATTATAAAAACGTTTTGTTAGGAAAGGGTTATTTAATTTTGATCAAAAAATATTGCCATGGCAGAACATCTCGTTTCTATTAACCCGGCCACAAATAAAAAGATAGGTACTTATAATGTCCTTAGTGAAAAATCAGTTGATAAAGCGCTCAGAAATTCCCTAAAAACCTTTGAAGAATGGCACAGGTTGCCGTTCAATAAAAGGGCTACCCTGCTCAAAAATATTGCCCGGCATTTACGGAAGGATTGTGAAGAACTGGCTTTGCTGGCCACTACAGAAATGGGCAAACCAATACAGCAAAGCCGCGATGAGGTGGAAAAATGTGCTAAGGCGCTGGAATTTTATGCCAGCGAAGGGGCAAAATACCTCGCCAATGAAATGGCCGAAACTGATGCCCGCAAAAGCTATGTTACTTTTCAGCCGTTGGGCGTGATCCTGGCTGTTATGCCCTGGAATTTTCCTTACTGGCAGGTATTCAGGGCAATGGCCCCTGCTGTGATGGCTGGTAATGTAATGCTACTGAAACATGCCTCCAATGTGAGCGGCTGTGCATTGGCAATTGAAAGGATAATAATTGCAGCAGGCGCTCCCGTCGGGTTATTCCAGACTTTGATACTACCCTCCTCCAGAATCGATAAGCTGATAGATAACCCGGTTGTGGCAGCTATTACCCTAACTGGAAGTACCAATGCTGGGAGCAAAGTGGCAAAGGCTGCCGGGCGAAACCTTAAGAAATGTGTATTGGAACTGGGTGGCAGTGATGCCTACATCATATTGGATGATGCTGATATGGATGTGGCGGTTGAGATAGCTTTGAGGGGTCGGTTGGTCAATACCGGACAAAGCTGCATTGCTGCAAAACGGTTTGTGGTTTTGAAATCGCGGAGGAAAGAATTTGAACAGCGATATACCGAACAGATGACGTCCGTAACTTATGGCGATCCTATGGATAGTAAAAACAGGATGGGCCCGATGGCAAGAATCGACCTTAGGGATGAATTACATAGTCAGGTTGTAAAAAGTATTGAGAACGGGGCGAAATTGCTTTGTGGTGGTTTTGTGCCTGATGGACCGGGAGCCTTTTATCCTGCAACAGTACTTACCAATGTAAAGAAAGGAATGCCTGCTTACGACGAGGAATTGTTTGGGCCGGTGGCCGCTATTATTGAGGCTAAGGATGAAAAAGATGCTATTCGAATTGCCAACGACACTATTTACGGGCTAGCAGGTGGTATCATTTCCAGGAACAGAACTTATGCCGAAAAACTGGCGGCTGAAGAATTTCAGGCAGGCAATTGCTATGTAAATGACTTCGCTCATTCCGATCCCCGGTTGCCATTTGGCGGTATCAAACACAGTGGGTATGGGCGGGAATTAAGCTCATTCGGTATAAGGGAATTTGTGAATATTAAGACGGTGTTCGTGAAGTAGCATCAATATTTAATTGGTAATTTATAGCTTTGAAACATGAAAACGCAAACGAGGGTTATTTTGATAATTGCCTTATGTTTGATTGTTACATGTTTCTTTTCATTTATTAATCCGAAACAACCAAAACACATGCACACATATCTGGCTCTCGGCGATTCTTACACTATTGGCGAACAAGTAGCTCAAAAAGATAATTTTCCTTTCCAGACAGTAGGTTTGTTGCGGCAGCAGCACCTGGATGTTGCTGATCCGGTAATAATTGCCACCACCGGGTGGACAACCGATGAATTGGCTGCATCAATCAGGGAACATAATCTACGCGAGTCATTTTCATTCGTTTCTTTACTGATTGGTGTCAATAATCAGTACAGGGGCCAGACCGTTGATAATTACCGGCAGGAATATCTGCAATTACTCAATCAGGCTATAGCTTTTGCCGGTGGCAAGCCTGATAGGGTATTTGTGCTATCCATACCCGATTGGGGAGCAACGCCATTTGCCGAGGGCCGTGACAGACAACAGATTGCGACTGAAATTGATGCCTACAATGCTGCCTGCAAAGAAATTACCCTTGCCCATAAATGCCATTATCTGGATATTACCGGCAGTACCCGCGAAAATGGCAATAAGACTGAATACCTTGCGGGTGATGGTTTGCACCCTTCGGGGAAGGAATATGCGGTTTGGGCTGGTCATCTGGCGGATATGGTTTTGGATGTAATCAAATAGTCATTGAGATGATTCAAAACGCAAATCAATAATCAAATCTCAGAAAGAGTACGTTACTGCTTTATAACCTTCTCTGAGTATTCCATTGCTCCTTGCTCACCAAATAACTG
The DNA here is from genome assembly GCA_903904855.1 of uncultured Bacteroidota bacterium. Taxonomy (GTDB): domain Bacteria; phylum Bacteroidota; class Bacteroidia; order Chitinophagales; family Chitinophagaceae; genus Nemorincola. Next base: position 3,967 of record CAIVEH010000202.1, read on the forward strand.
AACCAGGTACATTCCGGCAGGTAAATCAGCAATTGAAATAGTTTCGGTATGGCCATAGTCTTTTATTAATTGACCTGTGACAGAGAGCACCTTTACACCGGCATTACCTGCACCGTTTATCATTATTTCACCTGTTGTTGGGTTGGGCTTCAGTGTTATTAATGACATTATGCCAACTGAGTTTGTTTTGGTAGAAATATTATTACCGATTTTCAATATCCAATAATTCCAACAAGCAAGCTCTCCCGAAATATCCCCTCCATTCCCGTTTGCCCTGCCAGCCATAACATAGCCACCGTCAGCTGTCTGTTCTACCATATTGGCAACATCATCGCCAGGCCCCCCAATCGATTTTTGCCATTCCAGGCTTCCGGCACCATTTATCTTAACTACCCAGACATCAAAACTTCCATGATTTGTAGTTAAATCACCGTCATATCCACTACTGTTACCGGCAAAAATGTAGCCATGATCAGCTGTTTCACTTATCGAATTTGCGTAGTCATCGCCTGTACTGCTACCGTATGATTTTTGCCATAAAATGCTTCCGGATGCATTTAATTTTACTATCCAGCAATCCAAACCTCCATGATTAATCGTTACATCACCGTCATATGAGTCAGTAGTACATGCCAAAACAAAACTACTGTCAGATGATTGGATAACAGAATAGGCATAATCATCATTTGTGCCTCCTAAAGATTTCTGCCACTCTATATTACCTGTAGTTGTTAGCTTTAATATCCAGCAGTCGTTGAAGTTGCCGTGATGGTTGGCAACATCCCCATTAGTTGAGTTCGAATAGCCCGCTACAACATAACCATGATCGTATGCCTGTATAACTGATAAAGCAACATCATCACCAGACCCACCATAGCTTTTCTTCCATTCTATTGCTCCGGTAGCGTCCAGCTTTACTATATAGTAATCTGAACTGCCATGGTTGGCAGGTACATCATCATCGGCTGAGTAACTGGTGCCGGCAATTATATATCCGCCATCAGTTGTCTGATGGATCGCATTCGCAACGTCATAATTACTGCCTCCAATAGACTTTTGCCATTGAATGGTTCCTGTGTTATCTAATTTAACAATCCAGCAATCCTCGAAACCATGATTTCCTGTCACTTCACCGTCGGCTGATGATGCAGAACCTGCTACTATATAGCCACCATCCGATGTTTGTTCAATAGCTCTGGCATCGTCATTGTTGCTTCCCCCAAGTGATACCTGCCATTCTGTAATTCCATACGCCGACATTTTCACAACCCAAAAATCACTACCTCCATGATTGTCATGTATATAAGGATTTGCCTCACTATTTCCGGCACTGATGTACCCACCATCGGATGTTTGCTTTACTGCCATGGCTTCACAGCCCGCTGTTCCACCAATTGGTTTTTGCCACTCAATATGTGGAACCTGTCCGTAGCTTTGGGTTACAAATGTTAAGGCGATGGCAGTGTAGAAACATGCAACTTTAATGGACATTTTTTTCATAAGACTAAGTTTTATGTATTGTTAGAATTGGTACATTTTTATAGACGTAAATTTGGTAGAAAATCTTTGTTTACTTTTTATATTATTTATTTTATATTTTTTACTAATCAAGTGAATTACTGTGACTAGTGGCAATACTATTTTTGCTAGCAATAACCATTTCCTGCCTCACCTCTCATTCTCATGCTAAACCTGGTTTACATCAGTTTTTTTATGATGACAATAACCTGCGATTATGACTATTAATAATCCTCTATCAATATTCTTAAAATAGCATTCAATAAATATGATTCAACATCTGAAAAGGCACTGTGGGCATAGCTTTGACAACTTTTTAAAAGTTGTCAAAGCTGGGGTGGCGGGGATTTTGGGGTTTTGATTTATCGGTCTAATATTGGGGGCTAATTTGGTTATGATAATTTTATCCTGATGGACGCGGGTTAACCACCTCAGGTTGCACTCGGCATTCGCCTCGTTCAACCGGTCCCCTCCTTCCCGAAATGCTCCGGGATCCGAGAAAAAACAGGAGATGACCACCTCCCACCCGGGGACACCAGGAGTACTCCTCCTAAAAACAGGAGGAGAGTTAGTTGCAAATTTCCTGATGGGCTCAATTATTACCATCATTTCTTGAGGTTGCTACCGCAATTGGAATAAGAGCATTGATTGGGCGAGGTGCAGGGACTCAGGAGATTCCTCCTTCGTCGGAATGACGGTATTTATTGAGCAGGCTCAATAGGTATCCGAACTTGAATGGTGCCCCTTCGATTCCTCAGGGCAGGCTCTGCCCCTGAAGCACAATAGATGCAATTAGCCGGGACAACAATCCTTATTTCTTTCTTATCTAATTGTGCAAAACCTAGTTTTCATCAGGTTTTTTTATGACAACAATCACCTGCGTTTATGACTAAGATATGACTGAAAAATTAGGCTCAGGGCTGCTGTGGGAGTACTTTTGTATCAGAGTTTTGAATCAAAGTTTATGAATACGAAAGACACACAGAACATTCAGGATTTTTGGGCAATTGGAATTAATTATAAAAAAACTGACGCTTCATTAAGAGGTGCTTTTGCAGTTAATAATGAACAATACGATCAGCTTTTAGCCATTGCCCCCGATTACGGATTAAATGAATTTTTCATACTTTCTACCTGCAACCGCACCGAGATTTATGGATTTGCAGCTTCCCCAAAACAACTGACCAGCCTTTTATGTAGAGTAACAGCGGGCGACGAAGCAACATTTAACAGTATTTCTTATACAAAGAACAACAGGAGTGCGATTGAGCACCTTTTTAATGTAGCTGCCGGCTTGGATTCACAGATATTAGGCGATTATGAAATACTTGGGCAGATAAAGATTGCTGTTAAAAATGCTAAAGCTCAGGGATTTATAGGCCCATTTATGGAAAGGCTGATCAATTCGGTGCTTCAGGCATCCAAAGCCATTAAAACGCATACTGCTCTGAGCGGTGGTACAGTTTCAGTATCGTTTGCAGCAGTACAATATTTAAGAGAGTATTTTGAAGGCCCGACCAATACACCTGGTATGAGGTGTCCATCATCGGCTCACATGATGACTCCGGCTACCATCGAACATTATATAGCAAAAAATAAAATAAACATAGAAGATAAAAAAATAGTGCTGTTGGGTACAGGTAAAATAGGCAAATCAACCTGCCGCAACCTGGTAGATTATCTGAATACTCATAATATTACTTTAATCAACAGGACTGAAGAAACAGCTAAAAACCTCGCAAATGAGTTAGGCCTTAAATCTGCCACAATCGAAAACCTGGAAGCTGAAATGGCAGATGCTGATATTATATTGGTATCAACCAGCGCCGCTGAACCTGTAATTGTAGCAAACCATCTGGCGAATAAGGGCAAGAAACTGGTAATTGATTTCTCTATTCCCTGCAATGTATCGGCAGATGCGCAGAAATTGAATAATGTGCACTTTGTGGATGTAGATATACTGTCTAAAATTAAGGATGAAACATTGTCTCAGCGTAAAGCCGAAGTGCCAAAGGCTGTAGCCATAATTAATGACATAATCAACGAATTTACTGAGTGGTATGACCTGCGGAAACATGTTCCTGTACTAAAAGCTGTAAAAAGCAAACTCAGAGAAATAATTATTGATCCTGTTTTGGTGGAAAGTTGCCACGTTGAAAAGGTAAATGATGAGAAAATCCAGAAAGTAATCAATTCTTTAGCCATTAAGATCAGAAAAAATAATACTTTCGGTTGCCATTACATCATGGCCATAAACGAATACATCGCATAAGTATGAATAAAACAATCCGGATAGGTACCCGTGAAAGCCAGCTAGCTTTATGGCAGGCCAACACGGTAAAGGAACTTTTATCTCAAAACGGGTACAATGCAGAGTTAGTTCTTATCAAGAGTGAAGGAGACATCGATCTGAAAACACCTTTGTACGAATTAGGCGTGCAGGGGATTTTTACGCGTGCACTTGATATTGCCCTTTTAAGTGATGAAATTGATATTGCAGTACATTCTATGAAGGATGTGCCTACCATAATGGCAAAGGGAATAGTGCAGGCTGCGGTGTTGCCGAGAGCTTCTCATAAGGATTTGCTTGTTTTAAAAAGTGGCGTAAGTGTGCAAGATTTGACAACTTTTGAAAAGTTGTCAAATCTATCTGGCAGTAAAGTTATTGCTACCAGCAGTATAAGGCGGAAGGCACAGTGGCTGAACCGATACCCGAACGACCAGATAGAAAACCTGAGAGGGAATGTAAATACCCGCTTGCGCAAGGTGGCAGAAAGCGATTGGCATGGTGCAATATTTGCCGCAGCGGGCCTTGAAAGGATTGGCCTGAGGCCCGAAAACGCAGTAGAACTTGATTGGATGCTTCCCGCGCCTGCCCAGGGTGCTATTATTGTTGTGTCGAAAGAAAGCAATATTTACTGCATGGAGGCATGTGCTCATTTTCATGATATGAATACGGCGCTTTGCACAGCCATTGAACGTGATTTTCTTAGGGCTTTGTTGGGCGGATGCTCTACACCTATAAGTGCATTGGCAGAAGTGGAAGGACATGAAGTAGTTTTCAGAGGGAACATACTCAGCAGGGACGGCAAGCAAAAAAAGGAAGTGATAAAAACAGCGGTTATATCTGAGGCAATGAATTTAGGAAATATTGCAGCTCAGGAATTATTGGCAGATGGCGGCCAGGAAATTTTAAACGGTATTAGGAATGAAAATTAACACCTATGTACTTAGCACAGCCGACCTTGATAAGAAGCTGATAGCTAAGGCGCTGGAAAACGGAATAGAACTGGATGCAATTTCATTTGTGCAGGTGGAGCATATAAGGGAAGATACCCTGAATGAAGAATTGCTGGACTTATGTAAAATGTCGATTACAGCGGTATTTACCAGTGCCAATGCTATTGGTGCAATGGCTGGCATTTTTAAAACCGCTAAGCCAAACTGGAATATTTATTGCATCGGGAATGCAACAAAAAAAGCAGTTACCGAATATTTCGACCCTTCAGCCATTAAAGGGATTGCTTTTGATGGTGAAGAACTGGCTAAAATTATTCATGCAGACAAAGTTTCCAGTGTTGTTTTCTTTTGCGGAGACAAACGGCTGGATGCCTTACCTCAATATTTGTACCAACACGACATAATGGTTCGTGAAATAGTAGTTTACAGGACTAAAGAGACTCCCGAACAGCTGGTAAAACACTACCAGGCAATTATGTTTTACAGCCCCAACGGAGTAAACAGCTTTTTCAGGGTTAATAAAATATGGCCTCATACTGTGTTATTTGCTATCGGCAATACTACAGCAACTGCTTTGCGTACAAAAACCAAGAACGACATTATTGTAGCCGACACTCCGTCGAAAGAAAATATTGTTGAGAAAGTAATTGAACATTTTCATAAACATAATTAACCAGCTGCCAAGCTTATTTAATATTATTAAACCATGAGTGAATTGAAAAATGACCTGATTTTAAAGGCATTGAAAGGAGAGAAAATGTCGAGGCCGCCGGTGTGGATGATGCGCCAGGCAGGCAGGTATCTGCCCGATTATATTAAGCTGAGGGAAAAGTATGATTTCTTTACCCGCGTTCAGACTCCGGAACTGGCCTGTGAAATTACCCTCCAGCCGGTAGACCAGGTAGGTGTAGATGCTGCTATCCTTTTCTCTGATATACTTGTTATACCTCAGGCTATGGGCCTTACAGTATTGCTGGAGGAGAATAAAGGACCAGTACTACCGAATGTAATTAAAACAAAAGAAGACATAGATGCGCTGAACTGCACTGAAGTTGACGAGAGCCTGAATTATGTTTACAAGGCATTGAAACTTATTAAGCAGGAACTGAATGGCCGGGTACCCTTGATTGGCTTTGCCGGAGCCCCATGGACTTTACTCTGCTATATGGTGGAAGGCAAAGGCAGTAAAACATGGGATAAGGCTAAACAATTCTGCTTTACCCAACCTGAACTGGCGCATAGCCTGCTGCAGAAAATTACAGATATTACAATATTGTACCTTAAGGCGCAGGTTAATGCCGGGGCTGATCTGGTGCAGGTATTTGATAGCTGGAGCGGTATGCTGAGTCCGGCCGACTTTAAGTTATTTGCTCAACCCTACCTGGTGCAGATAGCCGATGCAGTAAGCAGTCATGCTCCCGTTATTTTGTTCCCGAAAGGCAGCTGGTATGCATTGCCTGATTTAAGTAAATCTAGCGCTGCCGGACTGGGCATAGACTGGAGCATCACTCCGGAAATGGCACGGTCAATGACAAATAACAGTATTACGCTGCAAGGTAATTTTGATCCGTCGAAATTGCTTGCACCTATACCACAGATAAAGAAGGAGGTGAAGGAAATGATTGATGCATTTGGCGTGAACAGGTATATTGCCAATCTGGGGCATGGTATTATGCCTAATATACCTGTAGATCATGCAAGGGCATTTGTTGATGCAGTGAAAGAATACGCTTAGAAATTCCAAGTTCCAAAAATCCAAAATCCAAAGTCCAAATTCCAAATTCCAAATTCCGAAATTCCAAACCACCAATTCCACCAATAAGGTATGAGTGTAAAAGACCAGTTTGTTGCATATATACATGGCCTGCAGGATAGTATCTGTGCAGGCCTTGAAAATATAGATGGAAAGGCAAAATTCAGAGAAGATAAATGGGAGCGGCCTGAAGGCGGCGGCGGAAAGACGAGGGTAATTACTGATGGGAATGTGTTTGAAAAGGGTGGAGTGAATACCTCAATAGTATACGGCACACTGCCGAAGGCGATGCAGATATCATTTAATGTGCCCGACAGCAACTTTTTTGCTGCGGGGCTTTCTCTGGTTATTCACCCGCTCAATCCGTTTGTGCCAACCATACATGCCAACTGGCGCATGTTTGAATTGTATGAGTTGGATGGCAAGCGGCTGGACTGCTGGTTTGGTGGCGGTACAGATCTGACACCAAATTATATTCTTGAAGAGGATGCTAAGCACTTTCACCAAACCCTTAAAAATGCCATGGCCCCTTTTGGTGAGCATATTTATCCTGAGTGCAAAAAGCATTGCGATGAATATTTTATAAACACACACAGGGGCAATGAGATGAGGGGCATAGGTGGTGTGTTTTATGATTATCTCCGTCCGGCTGATGAAGCAGATGAAGCAAAGCATTTTGCTTTCCAGCAGGCTATTGGGAATGCGTTTCTGGATGCATATTTGCCTATAGTGGAAAGGAGAAAAGATACACCATATGGTGAGAAAGAAATAGAGTGGCAGGAAGTAAGAAGAGGGCGCTATGTGGAGTTTAACCTGATCCATGACCGGGGAACTTTATTTGGATTAAAAACTAATGGCAGGACTGAGAGTATATTGATGAGCCTCCCACCAAGGGCCAGATGGTATTATGATTATAATCCGGAACCGGGGAGTAAGGAGGAGGAGATGATGAAGTATTATAAACCGCGGGAGTGGGTGTAAAACGCTTAGGTGTGCTACACTTTTAAAGTGTGGCACACCTGGTAGCCTATAGATAGAAAGAAAAACAGACAGATATGCACTTAATAAGAAGAAACCGTATTCTCCGCCAGACACCTGCCATCCGGGCAATGGTAGCGGAAACAATTTTAAGGCCGGCCGATTTTATTGCGCCATTATTTATTACCGAAGGCACTGGTGTGCGGGAGGAGATTTCCTCCATGCAGGGATACTACCGCATGAGCATTGATAATACGCTGCAGGAAGTAAAAGGACTTTGGTCGCTGGGTATAAAGAGCGTGCTGCTATTCATTAAGTGCAGCGATGATCTGAAGGATAATAAGGGTACAGAGGCGCTTAATCCAAACGGATTGATGCAGCGTAGTATCAGGGCTATAAAAAGCGCTCATTCCGAAATGATTGTCATGACTGATGTGGCGCTGGATCCGTTCTCGATATATGGGCATGATGGCATAGTGGAGGGCAACGAAATAGTGAACGACCCTACGGTGGAAGTATTGGCAAAAATGAGTGTGAGCCATGCTCAGGCAGGAGCAGATTTTGTAGCGCCCAGCGATATGATGGATGGCCGTATACTGGCTATTAGAGAAGCTTTGGAAAATGATGGGTTCACCCGCACAGGTATTATGGCCTATAGCGCCAAATATGCATCCTGTTTCTATGGCCCTTTCCGCGATGCACTGGACAGCGCTCCGGGATTTGGCGATAAGAAAACCTACCAGATGGACTACGCCAACCGGAATGAAGCTATAAAAGAGACTTTGATGGATGTGGAAGAAGGCGCTGATATTGTGATGGTAAAGCCGGCTATGGCCTACCTTGATATTATCCGTGAGATCAGAAACAACGTAGATGTACCGGTTAGCGCATACCATGTAAGCGGTGAGTATGCCATGATCAAGGCCGCTGCCAAAATGGGCTGGCTGGATGAAAACAAAGCTATTCTGGAATCACTTACAAGCATCAAACGCGCCGGGGCCGACCTCATAGCCACCTACTTTGCAAAGGATGCCGCCAGGCTGATTAATGGATAATTGCTTAATTTTGTTTTATTAATACAGAGCTTATGGGATTCCCTGCTTTCAAATATATCGCACCTGAAGATTATCTGGCTATGGAATTAAATGCACCTGAAAAGCATGAATACTTTGAAGGTTGTGTTTATGCTATGGCTGGAGCTACAGAAGATCATGATACAATCACAGGTAATTTATTCAGTGACATCCAAAACTTTATTAAAGGAAATGGATGCCGGGCTCATGGTTCCGATATCAGAATAACTACTCCTCATTTCGAGTCCTATATGTATCCGGATATAAGTATCATTTGCGGAAAAATGGAAAAGAAAGAAGGTGTATTTACAACAGTAACAAATCCTACCGTTATTATAGAAGTTACGAGTCCTTCTACAGAAAAATATGATCGTGGTTACAAGCGCATTTACTACCTGCAGATACCATCATTGATGGAATATATTATTGTAGATTCACAAAAATACCTGGTCGAGATAAACAGGAAACAAGAGGACGGCAACTGGATAAAAAGCATTGTCGACGATCCTAAATCATCCATTTTGATTAATACCATTAACAGAAGAATACAGATGCAGGATATTTATTTCGAAGTTTCATTCCCAGCCAAAAAGTAACAAATCACATACCCAAATACAGACATTTCAAAATATCATGACTAAAAGCCAGGAATTATTCGCACGTGCACAAAAGACAATACCGGGTGGTGTTAACTCACCGGTAAGGGCATTCAAAAGTGTGGGTGGCACACCCCTGTTTATGGAGCGTGCCAAAGGCGCCTATATGTATGATGCCGATGGCAAACGATACATAGACTATATCAACTCCTGGGGACCGATGATACTGGGCCATGCATATGAGCCAGTAGTAAAAGCTATTCAGGAAAAAGCGCTGGGGTCAACCTCTTTCGGTGCGCCTACTGAGCTGGAAATAGAAATGGCTGAACTCATTGTGAGTATGGCGCCCAATGTGGATATGGTGCGCATGGTAAGCAGCGGCACTGAGGCATGCATGAGCGCGTTAAGACTGGCAAGAGGCTTTACCGGCCGTAATAAGTTTATCAAGTTCGAAGGGTGTTATCATGGCCATGCCGATGCCTTCCTGGTAAAGGCGGGGAGTGGGGTTGCTACCTTCAACATCCAGACAATTCCTGGTGTTACTGCCGGTGTATCTATGGATACACTAACAGCACCCTACAATGACCTTGAGGCAGTAGAACAGCTTGTGGCTGAAAATGCAGGTCAGTTAGCTGCCATTATTGTTGAGCCTGTAGCTGGTAATATGGGTTGCATAATTCCGGCACCTGGTTTCCTGGAAGGATTAAGATCTATATGCGATAAGGAAGGCATTGTACTCATTTTTGATGAAGTAATGACCGGTTTCCGTCTGGCCCCGGGTGGCGCACAACAGCGGCTTGGTGTCAATGCCGATCTGGTTACCTACGGCAAGGTTATAGGCGGCGGTATGCCTGTTGGCGCTTTCGGTGGCAAAAGGGAGATTATGCAGCACATATCTCCATCGGGCAATGTATACCAGGCTGGTACATTAAGTGGCAATCCAATTGCCATGATAGCTGGCTATACCATGCTGAAAACACTTAATGACAACCCAGGCATTTATAAAGAACTGGATGATAAAACCGAATACCTTCATAAGGGGCTCGATAAAGCTTTGAGCAAGGGAAGCACACCCTTTGTTATCAATCAGCTGGGATCAATGATCAGCGTGCATTTCAGCGATAAGCCTGTGATCAATTTCGCCTCTGCTGCTTCTGCCAATAATACGTATTTCAATCAGTTTTTCCACTCGCTTTTAGATCAGGGTATCTATCTGCCTCCATCGGCTTTCGAAACCTGGTTTATCAGCGCTGCCCTCTCGAAAGAGGATATTGATGAAACATTAGCTGCCGTTGAAAAAGCAGTCTTATAATCTTTGCAGGACTGTTGCTTTAGGGCTTATCAAGAAATGTTTTACTTTTAGTTCTTAGTTTCGACCACAATCGAAACTAAGACTGAATAATTCAATACACTTTACCCAAAGATATCACACCCTGAATGGCAGCAGATAAATTGGCTTCGGGAAATTTACGTAGGTTCTGGCTCCGGTACAGTAGCTGCATCCTGGCCGGTATCCTGGCCTTTATTAGCTTACCACCCGTTTTTACTGTCCGCATAGGGGCCGGCCTTGATAATTCATGGATCAGGGCTATAAACTTTGCAGTAAACAATCACCTTGTTTTCGGCAGGGATTTTCTGTTTACTTATGGCCCGTTGGGGTTTTTAAATACACGAAACTCCCAGTACATGGGCAACTTTCTGCTCCTGGCCGGAGATCTGTTTTTGCTTGCCGGGTTATATTATATTCTCTGTAAAATACTTGCCAACACAAAGGGCTGGTTATTTGTTTTATTGATCGCTGTATTTCTGTTTAAGGGAGCGCATTATATTGAAGGCCTCTACCTGGTTTTTATTGTTTTCGTTTTAATGAACCTTAAAAATAATTTCAGTAATTATTTCGAGCTGATTTACTGTGCCCTGTCTGGCGTTTTACTGTTCTTCATCAAAGTAAATTACGGATTGGTTTCTACGTGTTTATTAATGGTTGCGGCAATACTGCTGCTTGTAAAAGACCGGAAAACTTTCCTTTTGTTTTTTCCCATTGTCGCCATACTTTTTATTTCCGGATGTTGGCTGTTGTACATAAATATCCCCGGCTACATCAGGTCTGGCACAGAGCTGATCAGGTATTACGATGAAGCCATGAGGAGCGATATACAGACTTTCGGATTCCCTTTCTTATCAGCCATATCTATTCTGATTCTATTCCTTGGTTTCATGTTCTTTTACCTGGTAAAGCACATCAGAGTCAACACTATATTTACTATTACTTCGGTATGCCTGTTTAGTTTGTCGGCCTTTCTTTTATATAAAAACGGATTTACCAGAAGTGAATACGGACACAATGCTTCCTTCTTTTCGGTCTTCCCGTTATTTATTGCCTGTGTGTTTTATATCCTTGACTTCAGCAAATACGAAACAGCCAAAACGTTTTCTTCACTCATAATATTAGTGTCGAGTATTCATTTTGTTTTGCCCCTGTTTGAGACCAAAAAACCCGAGTCTATAGCTGGCTACATCAACCCTGCAATATATCTGGAGGGGATTTTTGAAAATCCTGTTTTTACAGCGCCAGTCAATGAAAAATTATCTACCGGCAGGCTGGCTGATATTGGCAAATCAACAGTCGATATTTTCCCTCACGAAATTGCATCTTTATTAATCAATAACCTTAATTATTCACCCAGGCCGGTACCCCAATCTTATGCCGCATATTCAGGTTACCTGGATTCACTGAACGCCCGGCATTTTTGCAATCCCGGCAGGCCGGAGCTGTTGATGATGCGCAATGAATCGATAGATAACAGATATCCCTTCTGGGACGAATCGGCTACCAAGGCTGCCATACGCCTGAATTATAACTATCTCGATAACCTCGTATTTAGTAACCTGGCCCGGCAATTTGGCAAAGCATCTATGGTGAATTATCTGATGCTAAAAGCTAAAACCAGCGCCCCTGTTTATCCGGTATTCGAAAAAACTGCTGAGCAGACAATCCATTTTGAAGAAAGAGTATCCATAAATTTCCCCGACAGTATACCGGTTTATATGACAGTGGATATGGATTATAATGCCTTAGGACTGCTTATAAAGTACATTTATCAGCCACCTGCCATAAGTATGACCCTATACCCCGATTCCTCTGTAACGCTTGACTACCGGATTATAAAGCCAATAATAAAAAACCCGGTTTTGATCAATAAGTTTATAGGCGATCTTGCCGAGCTGAAAAATTTTATGGCTGGTAATCTGAAACTGAATAAAGACATCAAAGGCTTTATGCTGCACTCTGAAGCAAAATATTTTAAGCCCGAAATTAAAATCACCTATTACAGGCTTGCCAATTATTAAGCTACTGTGTGCTTTTCAGATATCTCAACAGGATACAGGGAAATAAACTATCAAAGCGCTGGCACATCAAATGATCCTGAAACTAAAGTAGAATCGGTGCAGGTAAAGTTATACGTACCTATAATATCCGGCGTGACAGATGTTAAGGTTAATGTGCCATGCACTGCACTACGGCCTATTTCTGGCGATACGCCTGCGTAAATTGCGCCCTGGCTAACGCCATTTAAGGGGTATGTGCCAACCGTACCTGGATAAGCTATAAAATAAAACTCAAGCTGCCTGTCTGACGTGCCAACGGGTACGTAGCTGGATATTTTGACATTTCCACCTGATGTACCGGTTGTAGTCACATTGCTCCCTGAAGAATAATAGGGGCTTCCGCCTGAAATTGTTGCAGAGACAAAATAAGTAGAAGTTGTTCTGGGAGCAGATTTTTTTGTACAGGCTCCTGATAAAACTGCAATAGCTAAAAATAACACTGAAAACCTTGGTAAATTTTTCATAATCCGATATTTGAGGTTCAAAAAATATTATCCTCTTTATAAGAGTTGCATATTAAGACACTCAGTATCAGGGAAAGGTTGGGTAGACGACCTACAGGTTTGCTGATTTAACAGACTTTATAATTACCTCCTGGCATCCAGGTATTCTTTCAGTTCATCCAGAGATTCGAACTGGACCTTATCCTTGCCATAACCGCATTTCCAGAAGCGGGAAGCGGGGTCGGGATTGAACATACCTTTCCAAACCACTACACCGGTTTCTTTATGCTCAAGGTGCATTGATTTCTTATTTTCATGTTCCATGGGTTCAAATCCCAGATCATAAAGATCGTCTTGCGTAATTTCCGGGTAGTTCATGCACCAAATTTAGGGTAAAGTTTATTTTGAATAGCTATTGAATCCATCTTTTTTTTGATTTTTAATATTTATTTTCAAAAATCAGGAATACAATGGCGGTAGTTTATCTTAATGTTATTTTTTGAGCTTTGCGGGGAAGATAAAATGTAATACATGCGGAAAAAATAGAAAGTCTCATTTCTCTCCCTTCTGGTAATTCCTAATCTGCATTTCCTGCCGGGTGCGATTGTACTTTCTTTTTGTTTGAAAAAGAAAGTACCAAAGAAAAACAAATTTTTTTTCAATCGCTCCGCTGAAAAAAAAGGGCCCTACGACTTGTATCAGCCAGCTATTCTCAACTGTGTGGGGCTGGTAATTCTGCCTATTCATACTACTATTTAACTTTTGTAAGTTATATGACTTGTCTGCGCTGGTAGGATACATCTGCAATTCTACGGCATTATTAAGGCCCCATCATAGGCTGGTCTTTCTCACTTTGTGCTACAGGAAAATGGAATGTCTCATTTGATTGAAAAATAAAAAGCCCCATTTACACCCCAACTGGGTAATTTATATTTTTGCTCAGCCTCAGTACCGTTGAAGCTGATGTCTTTCCTTTATAAAGCCATTTTGTGCGCTGGAGGAGGACTCGGTGTTTCTGGGAACTGAAGCTGATGTGTGCCATGCTGCAATGTAGAATCAACATTACCGCACCCCAGGCAGGGAGTTCTATGTACTTGCCTTCGCTATAGCCTTCATTAAAACTACGGCTATTGAAAAAAGCTATTGAGAAGATAAAAACTGAGAATCGTCTACGACTAAAAAATTGCGTCTTTTCTGCATAAAATTGCGTGTTTTCGTCAAAAAAATTGCGTGATTGTTGCGTCTTTCGTTCAAAAAATTGCGTCTTTTTGTCGAAAATTGCGTCTTTTTGCAGATTTATTTGGCTTAACTTATTGATTTACAAACGTTTAATTTTTTTAGACGAAAATTTTGCGGAGCGGGTTAGTTTATTGTTGTTTATATTAAGCTAATAACTATTGCATTCTGCCATTTTAAAACTTCTGGTTTTGCTTCTAGTGCACTTCTGGTTTTACTTCTGGTTGCTTCTGGTTTTGCTTCTGGTTTTGGGTGAAAAACTGCGGGTTTTCTTCCGGTTACTTCCGGAAAACCGGAAGTTTTTATAATTGGAACTAATTCGTTTTTAGTGGTTTATACATATTTGATCAGGATTTGCAAGATTAGCGGATTTGCAGGATTGTAATATGGTAGTTCAGAAGTTAATTTTCGGCAGATATTTTGGAGTTTTGTTTGTTTCATAGTTTAATAAGCCCTATATTTCGGTTAAATTTGGCATAAAGGTAAATTCATTGAATGATATTTCCAAATTTATTGAGCAAATGGAATGTTAAAAGGTAAATTTGGGTTGAAACGCCGATAATACCTTGCAGAAGAAATGTTGTGAGGGGTGAGCGGAGGTGGTGGTGCAAAATGGATGCTTGGTGGTTTTTTCGGGGATTAAAAATCCCATGCCAGTTAGGTCGGGATTGAAAATCCCGACCAGCAAGGGCAAATGGGATGTTAAAGAGTAAATTTGGGTTGAAACGCCGATAATAACTTGCAGAAGAAATGTTGTGCGGTGTGAGCGGAGGTGGTGGTGCAAAATGGATGCTTGGTGGTTTTTTCGGGGATTAAAAATCCCATGCCAGTTAGGTCGGGATTGAAAATCCCGACCAGCAAGGTTTATTTACCAATAGATTCGTTTGTATAATTCGCCTATTGGAGATTTGCGGCCATGTTGGGTGTAGTCTGAGACTACACCCAACATCATATATTTTATATTTTTTGGAACACTATAACAAACTAGGGACAAATTCAGAATTTACAAGAAAAATCTTTCAGCATAAAAGAAATTTCTTCTTTTTTAAAAGAAATTTCTTCTTTTATTTTAAAATATCCCTACTTTTGTTTTACTAATTTTTAAATTTCATGATTCTTACTCGCGATTTTACAACTTACCTTTTAATTATACTTTTGGGTATTACCTTAATATCATTATTAATATCAATTCGTCAAAATTTTAAAAAAACCTATTTTCTAAGAAATCTACAAGAATCGCACATAAAAATTATCAATAAATTAAATTTGGATATCGAAATTAAAAACGAACAAATTACATATATAAAGACGGAATTGCATGATCAGTTAGGGTCTAAAATATCACTAATTAACCTAAATTTATCTGTTTTGGAAATGAATCCCATTTTCAATATGCAAGATCAATTATTATCTATTCGATCATTATTGAGTGAGCTTAATTCATGTTTAAAACCTATTTTTTCAAATGCAGAAAAGGACGGAATAATTAAAACTGATCTCCAAGATTCAATATCAAATGAATTGGCAAGATTAAATAAAATCGGTTATTATGTAATAAATTTACAAGTAAAAGGACAAAAATGTAAACTAAATAATGATGTTGAATTAATCGTTTTTCGGATATTCCAGGAGATTATTACAAATATAATAAAACATTCTAAAACTAAAACTATTGATGTAATTATAGATTTTTTGGATACGAAAGTTCGATTAATTGTCGAGGATTTTGGAATTGGTTTTGATACAAAAGAAATGTTTAACAATATTGATTCTGCTAATAAAGGCATGGGACTCAAAAACATATTAAAACGAACGCAATTATTAAATGGAAAAATAAATTTTAATAGCATACTAGGTAGAGGAACTAATATAGTACTTGAATTTCCGATAAATTAATTTTTGAAAAATGGAAGAAAAACCAGTTGAAATTGTTTTGGTAGATGATCACACGGTTGTTCGGAGTGGAATTAAATCATTAATTAATACATTGGGCAATTTTAATGTTGCTGCTCAATTCGATAATGGTCTTGAACTTATTCAATGTATTGGCGAAACATGTCCGAGTTGGGATATCATTATAATAGATTTAAATATGCCAGTACTTAATGGTTTAGAAACAACTAGATGGTTGCGTAAAAAATATCCTAACTTAAAAATTCTGATCCTTACTCTAGAATCAGATGAAAAAGTAATTCTCGAGTTGTTTAGACTTGGAATTAGAGGTTATTTGCCCAAATCTTGTTCTGCGGCACTACTTAAAAAGGCGATAATAGATATTTATTCTACTGGTTATTATCATAGTGAGTTATTAATGCAAGCCTTATTGACCACTGAGGAGCGAAACTCAAAAAGAGATGAATTATTAAGTTTATTAAGTGCTAGAGATATTGAATTTATTAAACTATGTGGAAATAAAGAAGAATATACATATGAAAAAATATCCGAATTGATGGGAATGAGTATAAGAACAATAGACGGTATAAGAAATAAACTCTTTGAAAAATTGCAAATAAAGTCCAAAATCGGGTTGGTTATGTTTGCAATAAAACACGGCTTAATAAATATAGAATAATTAATGTAAAATTTATATTAATGAAAAGAACACTAAATAACCCAAAGATTAAATTGGCGAACCAAAATACTATAAATGAAAACTCAATCTCTACTGAATTTGGGATTCATAAACGTAAACCAATTAAAAAAGGTGAAATTAGTATTTTGATAGCTTCTGCATCAGATACGGGTAAAGAAAGAGAAATACTACTGAATAAACTTTATAGGCAATATAAAATTCAGGGATACGAGGAATCAACAAAACATCGAATTCTAACTTATGGTTGGGAAGATTTAGCTACTCAGAATGGCCACCCACAAGACATTGTAAATAATCACATTTTGCCGAAAGTTGATGTTGTTATTGCTGTATTAAAACACACACTTGGAACTCCAATATTTGAGAAAAATGGAAACGTTAGGAATGAATCTGGCGTAGCTGAAGAAATATATTATGCTCTCAAGGATAGTAACCAAGGACCATTATGCATGTTGTATGTAAATAATACTCCAATCAGTATTGCTCCACATGATCCAGAGTTAGAAATCAAATTTCGAAATTTGATTGCAATAAATAAGTTTGTTACGAAACTTAAAAATAAAATATTGTATAAACAATACTATTCTGAGGATGAGCTTTTACCTAAAGCTCTATTTGATTTAGCACAAAATATTTCTACATTTTTTTTATAAAATAATATAATTTATAGTTGCAAATTATATAGTGGATAAAATTGCTACACCCAGCTAAAA
>CAIVEH010000203.1 GCA_903904855.1 uncultured Bacteroidota bacterium
GATCTACAATAAAATCTCCGGAAGACTCAACATTTGCTTCTATTTGTGTTTTGCTTCTTTCAATATAATCAACCGGTGTTGCATAATACTGTACAGAAATTACAGGGTCAAAAGCATAATTGAAATGCCCGCATAGTATTGTTTTCTTAGCCCAGACACTATGACTAATGGCCAACAGAAACAAGATTAAGACTATTTTATTGAGCTTGGTTTGAATATAAATTGATAAATTCATTGCAATGATTTTTTAATGGCGAGAATATTACTTTATATACTTAACCTTAGCCGATGGTTGTCTGTTGGTAATAGAAAAGGAGCAACTTTTATCAAAATACTTGCTGTATCTGTCATAGACGTTTTGAGGCTGCATTACATTATTGATGTAAAAGGTATCATGAACATAATAAATAAAATACATACCTGTATCTATCATACCGTCTTTAGTGAGTTCCTGTATTAAATTTGCCTGAGATGAATTTCTTTTCTTCCTGTTTTCCTCCCTTATTTTTCCTTCTTCTATTTCCTTATTTATTGCAGTTTCAATTTCATGCTGCAATCCCGGGCTGTTTATGTTTTTATATGCCTCGGTTACCACCTGTTCAAAATTTGTCCTTAGTTCATCCCAGTCAGTTGGCGAATCATTTCCATTAGAACGAACACCTTTGAATATTTTGGGATTAATCAATGGGTTGCTGAATAAGTTAACATAATATTTAGTACCATCCTTCATTTCAAAGGTTACATAGATTGAATCAATAATAGAAACCAACCTTTCTCTGAACATTTTATGCTGCTCAATTGCTTTATTAATTTCTTTATCAATTACTTCAGAAAGTTGAGTACCATTAATAT
The DNA here is from genome assembly GCA_903904855.1 of uncultured Bacteroidota bacterium. Lineage (GTDB taxonomy): Bacteria > Bacteroidota > Bacteroidia > Chitinophagales > Chitinophagaceae > Nemorincola. The sequence continues at coordinate 853 of CAIVEH010000203.1, forward strand.
GCTGATAGGCATTTGAAATAAGTTGGTGCAGATGAATTTTCAATTCATCCCAATTAATTGCTTCGCCAGTGTTGCCATAGTTGAGTGATTTGATGATACCTTTTCCTGCCAATGGGTTATCGGCTAAACGGGCCCAAACGTTTGTACCCTTGTTCATCCTGAACCTTATTATTAACGTATCCTCCAAAAATCCATGATTGCTATTTTTTTGAGCAGTGGTTGCTGTGTCTTCCTCAATTACATTTAAGTTATTATCTGAGTTGGACTGATTATTTGAAAAGGTAGCTGGCAAGTTTTCATCTGCCTTATTATTTTCATCAATAACAGATTTATTTCCGAAAGCGCTGTTAATACTGGTTGTATCGCCCTTTGCTGTTTTTGTCTTCTTCGCCATTGATGTTGAAAAAATGCACATGGAAACTATAAAAGCCAATGCAATAAATGCGACCATTATAATGCTAAACTGCCCATATCCAGGCCTGTTATTCTTTAGCTCCATAATTCTTTTAATCCTGTTCAACAATTGGTTTTTATTGCCGGTTGCGGCCAACGCCAGCTGCTGCTGATCAATACGGCAATGTTCCAGTATTGCCAGCGCCTGCGCATATTGCAGCGGATTGTCAGTATTTGCCACCACCAGGTCGTCGCAGCAATTTTCCCGTTGCCGCCTGATTACAGAAGATATCAGCCAGATAAAAGGATTAAAAAATAGTATAGTTTCCCCTGCTGTTTGCAGCATATTCAGCAGGAAGTCGTACCGCTTTATATGCGCCAGTTCGTGAAGTAGTATGGCTTCAACCTGTTCTGTTGTGAGGTTATTTATGGTGGCAATTGGCAACAGTATCACAGGTTTCAGTGTACCCAACATCATGGGCACATTTATTTTCGAGGAAAGAAATAATTTAACCGGTCTGCTGATGGCAAACCGCCTGCCCCATTCATTAATCAATTCACTCCATCTGCTATCTGGCTCACTGATACCCTGTTTGTTTAAAGCCTTAAGCGAGTATAAATTAATCGCAAACCGAAACAACATAAAGACCAGCCCTGCCATATAGATAGTCATTATGGAGGGTACATTCTGCTCAACAATGTGCAGCAACTGGCTGCTCAATGATGGTGCTGAAACTGCCACCATCGGCACATTCACAAGTTTTAAATCGCTCATGATTATCGGCATGGGTGCAACATCCATACTTCCCGAACTTACCACAACCATCGCTTTTAGCCGCTCAAACTGGCTCACCCACGTTTCCCCAAACCATACAAATAAAGCAGCAAAAGCCAAGAAGGAAAAGTAGTATTTGATCCTGGAACTAGTGCCGGGCAATACTTTCAGTAGAACAAATAGCAGTGCAAAAATGAGCAATCCTTGCCCGATAGAATGTATCAATGCCCATGCCATCGAGTGGGCCAGTATTGAGGTTGTTTGTGAGAGTGAGCTCATTAGGGTGTTTTTTTATCAGTTAAGAATTATTCTTTAAGTTTTTTCTTAAAAATTTGTTTCTATTTAGTTAGAATTTAATCTCTATTATAAGATTTGACAACTTTTTGAAAGTTGTCAAATCTAACCTCGCATCTGAAATAAAATATTAAACTACATTAATACTAACTTCAGTTAAGAATCAGCATTTTTCCTTTCCATTTCTGCGAGGTACTTCTTTATTTCTTCCAGTTCTTCTTTATTGGCCTTGTGGTGTCCCAGCGCTTGCATCACCAGTTGGGATGCAGATCCATTAAATACATTATCAATCATACGTTTTACCAATTGCCCCTGTGTTTTCTCCTGCGATACATTAGCAGTATATACATGGCTTTTATTACTGGCATCCCTTTTCAGCAGTCCTTTATCATGCATTATCTGCATAAGCTTAAGTGTAGTGGTATAACCGGCATCCTTGCTTTTCTCCAGCACATCATGCACATCGCGCACCGTACTGGGGCCTTTGTCCCAGAGGATATTCAGAATTTCCAGTTCACTATCAGTTGGTTTTATTGTAGTGGTCATTTGCTTAAATTAACTAACGATATTTTCTACGAATTATTTCGTACACAAACCTACGAATATTTTCGTAAATCCAAATAGCAGCATTGGTTTTATGATTTCTTTAACAAATTCGGACTACCGCCAAAGAAAATATGCAAATGGAAAAAGAAGAAACAATACCCATTAAATTAATAATTTTTAGGTTCTTGCCTGGTATGCCTGATACGAACAACTCTGATTTCTGTGTTGCCTACATAGTATGAAATCCGAAACCCGAAAACTTCAAAGGCTCTGAATTCACCAATATTATTTAACCGGTATTTATCAATCGGATAGCGCCAAGGATTGGCAGGGATTTCATTGACTTTCTTTTTAATTATCTGCCTTACATTTTCAGCATTTTGAGGAGAATCCTGCTTTATATATTCTATGGATTTTTTCAGGTATTCTTTTGCCTGATTATCCCATAAAACTTTCAGCTTTTTATCTACCATGATTCCATTTCCTTTTCAAGGTCTTCCTGCGATGTAAATTCGCCATTGTTAATCCTGGTCATTGCTTCATCAATTTCCTTGTTATAAGCTGCAATATCAATGGATGCCACATTTTCCTCGCTATTGCCTAAGAAAGACTTTATAACACTAAGAATTGTGGTCTTCTCTTCATTACCCAACAACGGTAAATATTTCTGAATCTCGAAATCCAATATACCTGCTGACATACACGAAGCTTATAGTGTAAAGTTAAAGAAATCCCCCAATACAAAATTCAATTCAGATCATGGATTGGTTATTTCATATTAATTATTTATTGAGAAAATAAATGAACTACCAAATACATCATCAACATTGTTGTGCTATATCCCATCCAATGCCATCACCTTTTTCACCTCATCATTGATGATCTTCAGAGCCACATCGGTTGGCAGGTCTTCTTCCGATTTTAAGATGAAACCCATGATCCGGGCATGAAACTCCTTGGCAGTGGCCTCCGGTGGTAGTGTCTTGGCAATCTGGTTATACATGTTTATTTCCTGCTCTTTTACACCTTTCACTGTTTCCCAGGCATTCCTGGATACATATATCTGCTGTGATAGATTATGCTCAAACTCGGTGCGTATGGTCATGGTAATGGATACCTGCAGCTCATACGCTGTCATGGATGCATCAAAAACTCTTGGCACAAGCAGCCTTGGGTTAATACGCTCCAGAAACAACACCATGCGCTCATAAGCATGCAGTCGAAGCCGTATCGTAATATCCTGAGAATCTTTAAACAAAGCAATCTGTTTCCGCTGTATCTGCGAAACCAGGAATTTCTTCACGATCATATGGCTGGTAGCCATTACAACCAAAGCAGGAATGGTGTATTTAACCACCTCGAGGCATGTTTCCAATATATCCATAAGCGCACAAAAATAAACTGTTTTTAATGAAGCGCATTACAAATTATTGCTACAAAATTTACCTTTTTATAAATGCTTATACCAAATACAGAAACTAGCTATTAATATCAGTTGCAGCACACATTCCGATATGTTTTTTTTCAAAGGAGATTCATATAATCCTCTATCCAGATTCAACATTAATAAAACTATAGCTGCTGTTTATTTATGGTATATATGCTGTCTCATTTGCCTGAAAACACAATCTCCGGTACCAGAAAATTCAAATGAAAACTCCCAACTTATCAACCTATCAACGTATCACTTATCACCTATCCACGTACCCCCTATCACCTTATTAACCTCAATTAACTTTGACTACGTTCCACTTATCAACTTCTTTTTGCTATTTTTGTCCCTATACTAATAATTAAACATGAACTATCGTAAAATCAACAACCTGGTTGGTTGGATTACAGGAGCAATTGCATTTTATGTCTATTTAAGGACAATGGAACCTACCGTAAGTTTCTGGGATTGCGGGGAGTTTCTCTCCTGCGCCTATAAACTCGAAGTGGGCCACTCACCAGGGGCTCCGTTTTTTATGCTGGTTCAGCGTGTATTTTCATTGCTTGCTGGCGGAAGCACAGCTACCGGAGGTGCATCTATCAGTACTTTGGGAACAGCAGGAGCAGCCACCTATATCAATTCGCTTTCAGCTCTTACCAGCGCACTTTCTATTTTATTCTTGTTCTGGACAATTACCCATTTTGCAAAAAAACTGGTTTCACCGGATCAAGCGGAGCCTGATAACGACAAAATAATGCAGATCATGGGTGCCGGTCTGATAGGTGCGCTTGCTTGTACTTTTTCGGATACCTTCTGGTTTTCAGCTGTTGAGGCGGAAGTTTATGGTACATCTTCATTCTTTACAGCTATTACCTTCTGGGCTATACTTAAATGGGAGCATGTGGCCGACAATAAATACGCCGACCGCTGGCTGGTGCTTATTGCCTTCCTTATAGGAGTTTCTGTCTGCGTGCACTTGCTCAACCTCCTTACCATACCTGCAGTAGCAATGGTTTATTATTTCCGCAAATTCAATGCAGATTTTAAGGGTACAATCCTTGCTTTTATTTTAGGTTGTGTTGTATTGGCATTCGTTCAGTTTGGCGTTATCCAGTATATACCAAGGCTGGCTTCTGTGTTCGATATCATGTTCACTAACAGTTTTGGTGCATCATTCGATACAGGCGCAATTGTATTTTTGGCTATTGTTACCGCTATACTCATAGGTTTGCTGCTACTGGCAAAAAACAAGCAATGGTACATTTTGCATGTCAGTACTTTATGTGTTATATTTATTATCATCGGCTATTCGGCCTATTTCTCAGCTATTATCCGCTCCCGTGCCGATGTTCCGATTGATATGACCAACCCTGATAACCCCATCAGTTTCCTTGACTATGTAGACCGCGAACAGTTTGGCCAGCAGCCACTGCTTTTCGGACAATATTTTACCAGTACATGGACAGGTCTTGATACTTCAGGCAAATTATATACACAGGAGAAAACCGATGGCAAAGACCGCTACGTGCAGGTGGGCAAAAAGATTGAAGCCCAATACGATGGCGATCAGAAACACTTCTTCCCACGTATTTATGACAATAATGAGCAGAACCATATCAATTTCTACCGCTCGTTCCTTAACCTGGGTCCGAATGATGAGCCTACAGGTATGGACAATATGAAATATTTTATGGGTTACCAGATGGACTGGATGTGGTGGCGCTTCTTTATGTGGAACTTTGCCGGCCGCCAGAATGATATTGAAGGCCAAGGCGACCCGCAAAGGGGCAACTGGTGTTCCGGAATTACCTTCATCGACCAGTTCCGTGGCCTTGGAGATACAGATAAGATGGGCTCTGGTATGAGCGACAATGACGCACATAACAAACTTTACTTCCTGCCATTTATACTTGGTATAATAGGTATCATATACCAATTCAACCGAAACAAGAAAGATGGTATTATTGTGCTCACCCTGTTCTTCTTTACTGGAGCAGCAATAGGCATTTACCTCAATATGCCACCACTGCAACCTCGGGAGCGTGACTATGCATTTGCAGGTTGTACATATACGTTTACAATATGGATTGGTTTGGGTGTGATATTGGTAGCACAATGGCTGCGAAAACTGGTTAATGGCCCGGCGGCAACTGTTGCAGCAATAACAATATGCTTCCTTGCAGTACCTGCATTAATGGGTAAGGTTGAATGGGCAGATCACGACCGCTCGCATAAAACACTGGCACGTGCCGTTGCTTACAATACCCTCTCGTGCTGTGCACCCAATGCTGTGCTGTTTACCTTTGGGGATAATCAAACCTACCCGCTATGGTATATACAAGAGGTGGAAGGTTTCCGTAAGGATGTACGCGTTATCAATACCAGTCTGCTGGGTATTGACTGGTATGTTGATCAGCTCAATTACCGTGTAAATGATGCTGATGCAGTGCCTATGATCTGGAAAAAGAAAGACTATATAGGCGACCATCATAATTATATATCCTACATGAAGGATCCACGCATTCCGGATGATAAGTATTTCAATCTTGAAGAGATATGTAATTTCATGATCAGCGATGATCCATCGAAGAAAGACCCGCGCAGAGGCGAACCAATGAATTATATACCTGCCAAAAACTTCTTTGTGCAGTCGCTCAGTAAGGAAACTTTGATAAGCCGTGGCCTGATACATGCAGAGGATTCAGCACGCATCAACACCGAGATGAAATTTGTTTATCCAAAAAGTACTGCATATAAGAGCGACCAGGCTATACTCAACATAATAGCGGCAGTAGCAAAAGAAGGCTGGAAACGCCCGCTATACTTTGATGCCGGCCTTCGTCAGGGCGACTATGGTGGCACAGGCGACTACCTGCACATGGAAGGTAACGTTTACCGCCTGATGCCGTTCAAATATACAGATGCGGCAAAAGTTAATCCACAGGTATTAGGTACCATCAATACAGAGAAGAGCTATGACCTCTATATGAACAAATTCCTATGGGGTGGCGGCGAACGTAATGATGTTTACTTTGATGAACCTAACAGGCACGAATTTGTTACCTACCGTATGGATGGATCTTTCATTGCCAACCAGCTTACAACTGAAGGTAAAAAAGACAAAGCCATACAGGTGCTTGATAAGATAATGTCTGGCATTACAGAACATTCTTATAGCTATGATTATACCGCCTACTTCATTGCTGCGGCTTATTACCACGCCGGTGCAATAGATAAAGGAAACAAACTCACTGAAAAGCTGGTACGCAATGCAGTTGACGATGTAAACTGGATAGCATCTTTGAATGAGGAAGGTAAGATGCAGATGGCCGATGAAGTGAAGCAGCAGTTCCAGATTATGCAGTCTCTGAGCAGCACAGCCTACCAGGCCGGCGATAGCGTAACTGCCAAATCTATTTACGGTAAGATGCAGGCCCTCGGCCCTAAAGTAAAAGAACTCCTCAACACCAAGGGCGGCCCGGGCGGCGGAGGTGATGAACAGTAAATAAAGACTGAATGAAATATGATAGTCCCGCGCTGAGGTGCGGGACTATTTTTATTTAATTTTAAAGACGTCCTACCCCCAACTAAAAGATATGCACCCTATGTGCAAAACTAAATTACTATCTTAACTCAATCTTAAGAGTAGGTTGGATAGTTTTGCAAGGCAAAATAAATTCACGAATTGTATTTTATGAAACTGACTCAATTGCTCCTGCTTAGCGTATCTGCAGTAATGATTTTCTCCTGCACTACTACTAAGAAACTCAAGAAATCGGAAGATAATGCCAAGCATCTGGATAGCATGTATAAAGTACTGCATAACTCTTATTCGGATTGCAAAGAACAACACGCAGCCGATGTGGCCAAAATTCAGTCGCTCGAAGACCAGCTGAACTATGCCAAAGCTAATAGTAATCAGCTGCTGCAGCAAATGAAAGACCTTAGTGTTATCAGTGGTACACAGGCCGAAAGCATCAAAAAATCACTGGATAATATTGGCGTTAAAGACCAGTATATCACTGAATTACAGAAGGCAATGAACCGTAAGGATTCTATGAATATTGCGCTTATGGTAAACCTGAAAAGCGCCATTGGCAACCTTGATGATAAGGACGTAAACATCAAAGTAGAAAAAGGTGTGGTGTATGTAGATATATCAGACAAAATGCTGTTTAAAAGTGGCAGCTACGACGTAACAGAACAAGCTAATGAGGTACTGGGCAAAGTAGCCAAGGTATTGCTGAGCCAGCCTGATGTGGAATTCATGGTAGAAGGCCATACCGACAGTAAAGCATTCAGGCATGGTGACCTTGAAGACAACTGGGACCTTAGCGCTAAACGTGCTACCGCGGTAGTACGTATACTGCAGAACAAATACGCAATGCCCCCAGCTCACATGACAGCCGCTGCACGCGGTGAATATGTGCCGGTAGCATCGAACGATACCAAGGAAGGCAGGGATGCCAACCGCCGTACAAGGATTGTAATTCTTCCTCAAATGGATCAGTTTTTTAAGATACTGGAGAAACCCAAAAACTAAGCTTTAATTCAATAAACAGATATCCCCAATTTACTCCGCCGGAGATGATTGGGGATATTTTTATTTTAGGCGAAACTAAACAACACGTATGGTCCGGATACTTTCAATAATTACACTCTTTATTGGTATTGCATTTAACGCTGCAGCACAGGCCACAGACCTTCAAACCGACCTTTCGCTGAAATACCTGGTAAGGCTTTCTCCAAGTGCAACACCTTCTCCTGTTATCATTCTATTGCACGGCTATGGCAGTAATGAACAGGACTTATTTGAATTGAGAAAATATTTCCCTTCTAAATACCTGGTAATTTCTGCCAGGGCTCCATATCCTGCAGGCCAGGGCTATCAGTGGTTTGATCTCGGCAAAGGAGATTCTAACAACCCGGAAGTTGAAAACAGCCGTAAGCTGATCCTGAAATTTATTTCGGAAATAACACACAAATACACTGCCAATAAAAATCAGGTTTATCTCATAGGCTTTAGCCAGGGAGCCATGATGTGTTATGAAGCTGGCCTTACCAGCCCAGAAACAATTAAAGGCATTGGAGTACTAAGTGGCCGCCTCTTCCCCACCCTACAAGAAAAATTAATAGTAACGCCTGCCTTGAAAAACCTTAAAATATTCATATCCCATGGTACGGCTGATAACCGTATTCCTTTCACTGAAGGCAAATCTTCATCCGAGAACCTCATAAAGCTTGGACTTAAACCTGAATTTCATGAATATAACGGCATGGGTCATAGTATTAATGATCAGGTAATGACCGATCTGGGAGGGTGGCTGAAATGAGATGATGCGGTATTTTTTTAGTAATGAGAAAATTATTTTAGGATAACGTTTTTAATTTGAATGTAATTTTTTGTTTTCGTCAACGATAGTTCTCAGCTTGATTATTGGCATTAATTCTGAAGTTTTATTTTCATCTAGCTTGACAAATTCAATAGTACTTAATTGGGTTTCCATGTCATACTCACCTATCAAACTATCCAATAAAATATATACCGCATTTTTGAAGCTGTTAGATTCAATCAAATTACGTACATTTATTTCGATGGCAATTTTACCTGAATCATTTGCTTTTCTAAAGAATATATCATCATATCCGATTTTAGTCTTCTTGTCGTACTCTAATGTAATATGATCATCTGGAACCCTTTGTCTAAAAGCATAAAATTTCCATTTATCAATGTGAGGTGCTTTACTCACCAATGATTTTACTAAAGGGAAATATTTTCGAATACCATCTGCCGAAATAGTAAATTCTCTTACGCTGTCAGAACGAAATGGAGAAAATTCGAATGTTAAGTTAGGATCAACCTTATGTAGCTGTGTGCTTAACTCATCAAACAATTTTTCTTGAGGATCTTTTAGCTCAAACAACCTTATGTTATTATTCATGAACCACTGCCAAAACTGCGTTTCTGAGTCCTTAGATCTCGCCAGGCATGATGAAAAAAGAATCAATATCACCAATAATATATTCAATAAATGATATTTAAACTGTTTCACCATTTTAAATAGGATTTCAAATAGATTCACCATTAAAGTCAAAATTAATAAAAAACATGTTCTGGAGAAAGAAAAGCCTTCAAACCTGGCAGACTTTTCTCCGAAGCCCACAAAGTTAAATACCATAACCAAAACAAGCAGAATACTGTTGCTCAAAAGCCCGCCAAATGCTACCTGCAGGAGTAGTCAAGTAAAGTAGAACAGTAGATAAGTAAGTAATTGTGGCTTCTGTAATCTATTGTCATTCCCATCCTTATTCGAACAAATTTAACCAATACCCATTCAATTGCTTTCTTGCCAATTGCTAACGGTAAAAGCCGTATTTATCAATCTTTATCAACTAAATCAGGCTTACCAGTTTGAATAATAATAGTCATAAAATAATCGTAAACGAATTTGATTTACCAAAACATGTGAAAGTTATAAGCTATAGTGTTGATTGTGTAATTCTTTGGGTTAGAGTTGACGGAACTTTGCATTATAATAAATTTCCACTTATAAATGAACCTTGCAATCGAATGATCACAACGTAAACCTGATAACAATATGCAAATATGAAAAAGCTGCTTCCGTTACTAACAATACTCCTTGCGTGCCATTTCAGCCATGCCCAATCACTTGCCAGAACAGTTATTGGATCACAAGGGGATTATTTCTGGTCTCCAACAGTATCTGTTGCATGGACAGTGGGAGAGGTGATGATTGAAACGTTTGCTCCATCTGATTATTTTTTAACACAAGGATTTCATCAACCCGATTACAAACAGCACAAAGTACCAGAGGTTAATTCTGATTTCTACAACGGCTTCTCACCAAATGGAGACGATATAAACGATACGTGGACTATACCTATGCTTATTAACTATCCCAAAAATACTGTGGTAATAATAAACCGATGGGGAAATGAGGTGTGGAAAGCAGATAATTACAACAATATAAATGTTGTTTTTAAAGGCCAGAATATGAATGGGAATGAGTTGCCGGACGGCACTTATTACTATATAATTAAGTATAATAGCACAGAAAAAAGAGGTTGGGTATTTATCAAAAGGTAAAAAGCAGAATATGAAAACAACATTATTGTCGGTAATTACATTCTTGTGTTTATTTGTAAATGCGGTGCAGGCGCAACCGCCCCAGGCAATCAGGTATCAGGCTATAGCCCGCGATGCAAATGGCGATCCCTTGGCAGTTACATTCCTGAAAATACGAGCAAGTATACACGATCTGTCCCAGAATGGCACTATAGTTTACCAGGAAACACAATCAGCAACAACCAATACTTTTGGTTTGTTCAACCTCTCCATTGGCACAGGCGTTGTTACCAGTGGCCTTTTCACGTCTATTAACTGGGGAACAGGTAATAAATATATGGAGGTTGAAATTGATTTTGGTTCAGGCTATATTTCAATGGGAAGTTCTGAATTACTCAGTGTACCATATGCCTTATATAGCCCAAGTGTTAAAGGAGACCCCGGTGTACAAGGTGCCTCAGGAACTAATGGCAATACATGGTATTCAGGTGCCGGAGCCCCCCCAACCGGCACAGGTGTAAATGGCGATTATTATTTAGATACCCCAACTGGCAATGTTTATCTTAAGACTGTTGGCAGCTGGAATATTGTGGCGAATATTAAAGGTCCCGCAGGCGCTGCAGGGGAAACCGGTTCAACTGGAGCTTCAGGCTTAACTGGTGCTACAGGCGCGACTGGAAGTGCAGGAACTAATGGAAATACATGGTACTCCGGCAGCACTGCCCCTTCAACAGGAACTGGTGCTAATGGGGATTATTATTTAAATAACGCAACAGGCAATGTTTATCTTAAGACTGCTGGCAGCTGGAATATTGTGGCGAATATTAAAGGTCCCGCGGGTGCCGCTGGGGTAGCTGGTGCAACAGGTGCTTCCGGAGCAGCGGGTTCGACAGGTGCAGCAGGAAGCCCAGGAACAAATGGCAATACATGGTATTCTGGTACTAC
>CAIVEH010000204.1 GCA_903904855.1 uncultured Bacteroidota bacterium
GAATGTACTGATAACCGGAAGTGCCGGAATAGGAAAAAGCTATCTGGCTTCAGCCTTGGGTCAGCAGGCATGCACCATGGGTTATCGAGTCATCTATGCCAGCACCAACAAACTCTTTACAAAGCTAAAGATGGCGAAAGCAGATGGTTCATACGTCAGTGAAATATCAAAACTTGAGCGCCAGCAGCTACTGATCTTAGATGACTTCGGGTTACAACCCCTGGATGCTCAGAACCGGTCAGCACTGATGGAAATAATCGAGGACCGTCATGGTAAAGCCTCAACTATAATTACATCTCAACTGCCGGTGAGCAAATGGTATGAAATTATAGGGGAACAAACCATCGCCGATGCTATCCTAGACAGAATAATCCATGATGCCCACCGCCTGAACCTTGAGGGTGAGTCCTTAAGAAAAAGAAAACGGAGAACTGATAATGACACAAATGAAACGGATTAAGTAAACTATATTTGTAACAGTGAAGCAACTAAATAACGCACTCATTTTTGAGATTAACTATGGTGGGTCAGTTTGGCGAGGAAAAGAGGGGTCACTTTACGCGGAATATCCACGTAACGGGCTATCTCACAATCGGAACATTCTCAGACAAAGGGCCAAAGAAATGTAGCGGTCTTGAAATAAAACAGTATACCGAGCCCCAGTTAGAACATCAATTGTCGAACGGATTTAATAAGATAAAGTGCATTACAGAAGACCATGTAACCCCTTTTCACACGACACAGAATTTTCTTTTCTGTAGCTTTAGGAAGAGCTGATTCATTAACCATATGAGCAAGCAGGTCACAATAAAGCTTGGTGATATTCGCAATCAATACGCATTAGTCGCTTGAGGCTTCTACAGGCAATATGAATGCATGCATCGGGTAATCTGATTGCATTTCTGTATTCTTGCTATTTACAATTGACAAGGCATTGGTTGCATTGGCATCATCGGTGAAACTGAACAATACGACTGAGTCGTATTGTTCACCAATCTTGCCGAACCAAATCTCGGAAAGGGCCTCTGGTTGTCCGATCTTTTGCCCGGTCGTTTCTGTGGTACTGAAGATATTTATCCGAGCTTTCTTGAAAATCTCCGTGACTGTGTTTGTATGCTCCCTGATGCAGGTAACTATTAAAAGTTTCATGTTATTTTTTTTAACTATAGAAAATTATTGCCAGACTATCACATTAGTATGTGAACTACTTTACTTTCTTTTTAAGCATTTTGTAGTAAAGCAACGGAACAACAAGTAGAGTAAGGAAGGTGGAAGTAATGGTGCCTCCCATAAGCGATATTGCCAGTCCTTGGAATATTGGGTCAAAAAGAATGATGACAGCACCCAGCACTACAGCACCTGCGGTTAGGAGGATCGGGGTTGTTCTTACCGCTCCAGCTTCTATAATGGCCTGCTTTAACGGTATGCCTTCCTTAAGCCGGATGTCGATAAAATCTATTAGTAATATGGAATTGCGCACCATGACGCCGGCAAGCGCGATGAATCCGATCATTGAAGTGGCCGTGAAATAGGCCCCCATCAGCCAGTGCCCGATAATGATTCCGATAAGCGAAAGCGGAATGGCAGCCAGCATGACCAGCGGAACTTTGAAATTCTGAAACCAACCTACGATGAGCATATATATCATCAGGATGACCACTGCGAAAGCAATACCCAAGTCCCTGAATACTTCATAGGTGATCTGCCACTCACCATCCCATTTTAGTGAATAATTGTTTTCGAGTTCCGGCTGCTTGGTATATTCTTCCTTCAGGGTAAAACCGGCTGGTATCTTCATGGTATTTAGGCTGTCAGAAAATTTAGAAATGGCATAAAAAGGGCTTTCCAGTTTTCCAGCCATATCTGCCAGTACATAAACAACCTCTTTCTGGTTTTTGCGATAAATGCTCTTTGGCTTTATCTGCCGTTTTACTGATACTAGGTCCCTGATAGGAATAGTTGCTCCCTGGATATTCACAATGCTAAGATTGAGGACATCTTCGATACTTGTTTTATCTACGTCACTTAACTGTAGGTCTATGGCAGTCTGGTTATAAGCGCCCGGTTTGTAAACCTGGCCAGCCTGCATTCCTGAAATAGCAGCCGAAACCGTTGCTGCAATCTGTTCTGTGGCCACACCCATTCTCATGGCTTTCTCTTTATCAATGTTAATATGGTATTCGGGTTGGTCATCTTCAACCATCCAATCTATATCTACAACATCTGGAGTATTGGCAAATCTTGTTTTTAGTTGTTGTGCGATATCTATTTGTTTATCATAGTCAGGACCATAAATCTCAGCTACCAGCGTAGACAAAACGGGAGGGCCGGGTGGAACCTCAACCATCTTGACATTGGCATTATATTTCCTAGCTATTTTTTGTATCGGCTCACGCATTTTTTTGGCAATGTCGTGACTCTGAATGCTTCGATCCTTTTTATCGACAAGATTCACCTGTATATCGGCGACATTGTCGCCCCGACGAAGATCATAGTGCCTCACAAGCCCATTAAAGCTTATCGGGGCTGAGGTACCTACATATTCCTGGTAGGTTCTTACCATCGGCTGTTTCGCAATAAAGGCAGCTATTTCTGCTGATACTGCCTGGGTTTTCTCGAGGGTTGTGCCCTCCGGCATATCTATTACTACCTGAAATTCATTTTTGTTGTCGAATGGCAGCATTTTTACAGCTACCGCCTTGGTATAGAACATTACCAGGGTTCCTATAAGGATGGCAGCAGTGCTAAAAATGAATATATAGCGCTTTTTGCGACTTTGCAGTAATGGTGAAATGAAAGCAAGATAAATCTTGTATATCCTGGTATTCTCCAGAACCATTGGTTTATTATCTTTATGGCCTGAACCTTTCTTTTCTTTCTCACGAAGGAAAATATAACCGAGGTATGGAGTTAGGGTAAGAGCAATTACTAAGGAGATCATCATTGCAATAGAAGCGCCAATAGGCATAGGACTCATATATGGGCCCATGAGGCCGGATACAAAGGCCATTGGGAGCACAGCGGCGATCACTGTGAAAGTAGCAAGGATAGTAGGGTTGCCTACTTCGTTTATGGCGAATATTGCTGCTTGTAATGGAGGCAGGCGCTTCATTTTAAAATGCCGATGCATATTCTCCGCAATTATGATCGAATCATCGACAACAATTCCGGTTATAAAAACCAATGCAAAGAGGGTGATCCTGTTGAGCGTGTAATGCATGAAATAGTAAGCAAATAAGGTAAGTGCGAATGTTACCGGCACAGAAAGGAATACAACAAGGCCACCACGCCAACCCATGGCGAGCATCACAAAAAGAGTAACAACAAGGATCGCAAAAAAGAGGTGCAACAAAAGTTCTGATACTTTTTCAGATGCACTTTCGCCATAGTTGCGGGTTACAGACAAGTGAACATCGGATGGTATGAGCTTTCCCTTTATCTGGTCTACTTTTCCGGTAATCTGTTCGCTGAGTCTCATGGCATCCGCGCCTTTCTTTTTTGAGACGGCAATTGTAACAGCAGGATAGGTTGATTTGAATGAGCCTGATGCAGTATCTGCCCTGCCATAGCCCATAGCCACATACTGTGATGGCACTTGTGGTCCGTCTTTTATCTGTGCTACCTGCTTTAAGTAAACCGGCTGTTGCGCATTTGTCCCAACCACCACATTGCCGACATCTTCGGCTGTTGCCAGAAAATTGCCCGTCGTCACAGAATAAGCGGTATCATATTGAACCAGCGTGCCACTCTGCATTTGGGAATTATTGCTCTGAAGCGCTTTGCTTATGCTGAGAAAGTCTACATGATTTTGCATCATTTTTTCTTTATCTGGCATCACCTTTATTTCACGGCTGCGACCACCGATGATATTCACATCTGCTACATCCGGTATTTTTTTTACTTCATTGGTCAATTCCTGTGCCATCTGGCGTAGCCTGAAATCATCATAATGGTCGCTCCAAAGGGTGTACCCGAATACCGGTACATCGTCGATAGCGCGTGTCTTTATTAAGGGCATGGTCACGCCCCTGGGCATACGGTCCATGTTCTTCATGAGCTCCGCATATAATTTCACCAGTGACCGTTCAATGTCTTCGCCAACATAAAATTGTACAATGAGCATTGCCTGGCCGTTCATGGAAGTAGAATACACATACTCAACTCCCTTTATATTGGATATGATCTTCTCCATTGGTGCAGCGACCTTGGTTTCCACATCTTTTGGGCTGGCTCCAGGATAGCCAATAAAAATATCGGCCATTGGTACCTGTATCTGTGGTTCCTCTTCCCGAGGCATCAGGAAGGTGCTGTAACCGCCAATGAGCAGGAAAGCAACCATTAATAGTATCGTTAGTTTTGATTGCAGGAATGCTTTTGCAATATTCCCTGAAAGTCCTTTTTGCATCTGGATGTATTTCTTGATTGAACTGTTTTGTGTGAAACTCTATTCTGCTATCTTAACCGCAACCCCATTGTACAGATCGCCATCTGCATGGACAATAAACCTTTCTGATCTCGCAAGACCAGACAACAGCTCAACTTTATCGTTAACGGTTTTTCCGAGGCGAACCCACCGCAATAATGCCTGGTTATCGCTGCTAATCGTATAGATGCCATCCAGTTCGCCCTTGTGAACAATGCTTGATAAAGGAACCATGATAGCGCTAGTGTTGCTCTCTGCAAATGATCTGTCAGCAACGGGTATCGAAACATTTACATACATACCTGCCATAAGATTTTTCCTGTCTCCTTCCGGTATGCTTATCTTAATGATATAGACACTACCACTGTTTTGAGAAGAATTGCTGATCTCGGATACTTTACCGTTTAATGTAGTGCCTGCGGCATTGATTGCAAGTATTGCGTCATTTCCGATTTTCACTTCAGATATCTGTGTCTCTGGTACAGTAGCAGTTACCCGCAATAAACTATTCGTTTCAATGGATAAGACAGGCATTCCCGGTGTTGCCATATTCCCTGCGTCAATCAGCTTCTGGGTTACAATACCACCAAAAGGTGCAGTTACATTCGTGTAGGAAAGCTGTGCATTTACTTCGTTACGCATCTGGCGGGCGGCTTCCAGACCGGCCTTTGCAGACTTATACTGAAGCGTAATATTATCCAGCTCCTTTGCTGTAGCACTTTGCTTGCCGAAAAGCGCAGTATAGCGGTCAAAATCTTTCTGAGCACTATTAAATGAGGCTTCTGCCTGGGTTACAGAAGCATCTGCCTGGGCCCTTTTTGCAATAATATCTTCATTGTTCACTGAAAAAAGTAACTGGCCTTTTTGTACCTTATCGCCGGTTTTTACATAAACTTTTGTTATGTAACCCATAATCCTGGTGCTGATATTGGCAGACTGTACTGCTTCAATTCGGCCACTCAATGAAAGGCTATTTGCTGTGCTGTTGCCCGGTGTATTAACGTTTACAGAAATGGGTTTTTCGGCACTTGCAGTTTTGTTTTCTTTTGAATTGGAACAACTCATTATTGACACCACCACCCCGATGAGCAGACTTCTGAATATCCATTTATTGTTGATCATGACTTTGTATTTAATTATATTTTTTGAATTATGGTTGACTGATTGTTAAGAATTCAATGTATATACAGGAGTTGTTCTGTTCAAAGATGGCTTGCGCATATGCCAGTTTTTGCTGAGATAGCTGGGTTTGTGCCTGTAATACATCTGTTGTAGTGACCAGCCCTTGTTCGTACCTGTTTTGTAGTATTCTCAGCGCTTCAGCAGATTGGTCAACGGCCTCAGCCTGCTGCTTTATTTTAAAAGTAGCTTCTAGGAGATCTCTTTTGGCTTTACTTAACTCAGCCCGTCCCTGAGCCTTTGTATCCTCAAGTTGCCGGGATAATTTGGTTTGTTCAAGGACTAGGGAATTTGTTTTGTGCAAAGTCTGGAAACCTTTGAAAACATCCCAGGATAGCTGTACGCCCATTAAGTATCCATTGGCGTCAAAGCCAAACAGGCTTTTGTCATGGAGCTGGTAATCGCCAAAAGCATTGATCTGGGGCAAGTAGCTGGCCCTGGAGCTCTTTACCATGTAGCTATAGGATTCAACAGCCGACTCCATAGCTTTAAAATCCGCCCTTGATTCAGGCAGGGTTCTGGAGGAGCTCTCCATAACTCCAAAGTCTACTGGCAGCGTGTGGTATATAATGCCCTGCTCCTTGTTCATGAAGACGTTAAGAAAATCAGAAGCATTTGCAATATTGGCGGTTGCTTCGGCGCAGCGGGTTTCCATTTCCTTTACCCTGACCTGAACATTCAGAAGGTCAGATTTTTGGAGTAACCCCTGGTCATAGCGGTCGTTTGAAAATTTGTAAGTAGCATTCACTGTTTTTAAAGCTTCCTGTAGCACGTCATTTACCTGCCATGCAAACTGTAATTGCAGATATACCTGTTTTACCTGCCATGTTATAAATTCGGTAGTGCGTTCGGTTTTGTAGCGATAGAGTTCTATTTGTTTGGCGGCTCCTTTTCTTTGATATAGCATATCCATATTCAGCAAAGGCTGCTGGGCACTGAACTTTGTCATGAAGTCTGAAGTTGCATCTGGGTGGTTTAGTGTTGCAGGATTAAAATCTGACTGTGCTATTGTTCGTTGCTGCAGCTTAAACCCAAATGCATTTAGCGGGTTATTTGTTGTGAAAGCAGTATAGGAGAAATTGACTTGCGGTAAGAAGACGGCATTTGTTTGC
The DNA here is from genome assembly GCA_903904855.1 of uncultured Bacteroidota bacterium. Lineage (GTDB taxonomy): Bacteria > Bacteroidota > Bacteroidia > Chitinophagales > Chitinophagaceae > Nemorincola. The sequence goes on from CAIVEH010000204.1 coordinate 6,715, forward strand.
CTGTAATTCTCCTTTGCTATCTGCTCATCCAATTTAGCAAGTAATATATTCCTGTTTTGCATTGTTGCAGTTTTTACTGCCTCCTGCATATCCAGGGTTGTTGTTTTTTCCTGTGCTGTAACATTTGTGCTTATATACAATAACAATATAGGAGCAATAGTTACTACGATCTTGGTTAAACGTCTACTGTGCATCATTTTTTATTTGACAGCAAAAGTAGATTTACCCAATCGTGCAAATCGTGACATATATCACGGCTGTTGCATCATTTTCATTTGATTGGAAGTATAGTAGTATAAGCGCGCTCTATAACAATAAATAGAGAGTTGACACTTCGGACTCAATTGAAACCTAGTCGTATAAAAGTAATTTCCGAATTTGAAGTAGTTGTTGTAAAAGCCAAAAGAAAAAGGCAACCCCTTTTTAGGAATTGCCTTTCATAAAAAAGTTTCGCTCGTCTTATAGTAATGTCGTAGGACAAACATAATCTGTGACCCCAAGATCGCCTTTTTCTTTTATCGCTTTAAATCCGCCACTCACATTTATCAATCGGTCAAACCCCCTGGCTCGCAAGATTGAGATGAAAATTACGGAACGATAGCCTGATGCACAATGCACATAATAATCTATATTGGGGTCAATTTCAGCCATTGTATCATTTATGTAATCAAGAGGCATATTTTCGGCGCTTGCAACATGTTCGCTTAAGTATTCGGATTTTTTGCGAACATCCAATAAGTGAAATGACTTATTTGCAGCAATCTTTGTAAGATCGGTGGCTGACACCGATTCAATATGGTCTGTTTCTTTTCCTGAGTTTTGCCATGTACTGTAGCCTCCTTTAAGATACCCGATTGTGTAGTCGTATCCTACCCTGGCAAGCCTGGTTATTACTTCTTCCTCTCGTCCATTATCTGCAACAATCAGCAAAGGTTGTTTAATATCCGCAATTAAGGTGCCCACCCAAGGTGCAAAGTTACCGTCTATTCCTATGTTGACGGCGTTGGGTATAAATCCTTTAACAAATGTTTCAGGTGATCTTGTATCAAGGATTAGGGCTTGACTTTCATTTGCAACAACCTCCAATTCTTCAGCGCTCAGGGCACGTTTACCTCGTTGCATTACTGTATCAATGCTTTCATAGCCCATTTTGTTCATAAATACATTTAATGGGAAGTAAGATGGTGGTGGCAGCAACCCGGTTGTTACTTCTTTGATAAATTCTTCTTTTGTCATTCCTGCTCTTAAAGCATAATTCACCAGCTTCTGATGACCCAGCGTATCCTGGGTTTCCTTACTCATGTTTTTTCCACACGCACTACCGGCCCCATGTGCAGGATAGACAATTATCTCATCAGGCAAAGTCATAATTTTCCTTGTAGACTCATACAATAGCCCTGCCAAATCTTCTTGGGTAAGGTTAGCAGCTTTTTGAGCCAGATCGGGACGGCCCACATCTCCGATAAACAAGGTGTCTCCACTAAATATTGCTATTCTCTTTCCAGTTTCATCCTTCAGTATATAGCAGGTACTCTCCATAGTGTGTCCGGGAGTATGCAATACCTCGAAAGTTAGAGAACCTACGTTAAATATCTCCCCATCTTTTGCAATTGTAGCAGTGAAAGCTGGCTCAGCATTTGGCCCATATACTATTGATGCGCCTGTCTTTTCTGCAAGGTCGATATGTCCAGAAACAAAGTCGGCATGAAAATGGGTCTCGAATATGTACTTTATTTTAGCCTGACTCTTTTCTGCCTTCTTTATATATTGATCTACCTCTCTTAATGGGTCAATGATCACTGCCTCACCTTGGCTTTCTATATAATAGGCACCCTGTGCAAGACAGCCTGTATAAATTTGTTCTATGATCATGATTTTTGTATTTTGTAATGTAAAGTTCGGAAACTATTAATAATTCATTCGTGACATAAATCACGGAACTTGCTATTTGAAAAATAACTCTTTAACTATTATATAGCTCCCCATCAGCAACACAAACCAACCGAAGGCTTTCTTAAGTAGCTCGCCATTTATTTTTTGCGATAAAAGTACTCCTATAAACATGCCTGCTGCTGATATCCCTGAAACTGTAAGGAGCAATGTCCAGTCCATTTTGAAGTTGTTCAGATCGCCAGTGAACCCTAATAATGAGTTCATAGCTATAATCAGTAGAGAGGTACCGATGGCGGTTTTCATTGGCTGATGCAGCAGTAGTACTAATACCGGTATGAGCAAAAAACCACCACCTGCACCTAGCAATCCCGTAACCGTGCCAATACTAATGCCCAAAAACAATAGCTTTAACACTTTGCTTTTACCTGGGTAATCGAGTTCCTCATTATCTATAGTTCTACTGCGTATCATGGACGTGGCTGCTGCTATCATCAGCATTGCAAATAACAACATTGTAAGCAACGGTGTTGTCACTTCAAATCCGGCAATAGAAGCAATGTGTAGCGGTATTTTCGGAATTATGAACTTCCTTATTGCAAAGACAGTCAAGACAGAGGAAAGTCCAAAGAGAAGTGCAGTTTTGATATTGATCTGCCCCTTCCTGTAATTAATAATTGAGCCAACAAGACTTGTGGAACCTACAATAAATAACGAATAGGAGGTTGCAAGAACAGGAGGGACATTAAACAGATAAACCAATACAGGCATTGTAAGGATAGACCCGCCTCCACCTATTAATCCCAGTGAAATCCCAATCAGCGCAGCAGCTATGTAACCAATCATATGCAATGTATAATCTGCAAATGTCCGCTATGTTTCCTGAGCGGACAGTGATATTAGTCACGAGTTAGTCTGAAACTCAATCCAGACGCAGGTTCAATATTTTTATTTTCTGGTTCTGAAGCATTTGGATCATGCCGTTCTCAGCTAGTTTTTTTACAAGACGCGAAATCACCTCTCTTGATGAATTTAGTTCCTGGGCGATTACAGTATGGTTGATGATTAAAATGTCAGAACCAATTGTTTCCTGTTGTTTCTTCAGGTAAAAAAGTAATCGTTCATCCATATTCCTGAAAACTACATGGTCAACAGTGGAGAGTAGCTCCTGAAACCGGCTTCTGTAACTTTCCAACACAAAATAGTACCAGTTTTTATAGGTGTTCATCCATTTGTCCATGTACTCCAATGGAACTGTTATTACCTCTGCATCGCTTGCTGCTGCTGCTTTTAATTCGCTTGTCTGATGCCGTGCGGCGCAAATCATAGAAAGTGCGCATGCCTGCCCTGGTTGCAGATAATACATGAAATATTCATTGCCTTCTTCATCTTCCCGGAATATTTTAATTAAACCACTTACAACAATAATCACAGAACGAAAATATTGCCCGGTTTTCATAAGCACATCTCCTTCATGGATATATTTAAGGGATGCATTATTGATAATGTCTTCAATTAGTTCCGGTTCAAAAGTTGGGAATAATTCCTTTATGGCTTTGTCTGTGAGCATTATAATTGTTGCATTTTATATGGTTGTTTGGTTCCTTATCGCCGTTGGGTATAAATAGATATTGAAAAAGTAATGCCACAAAGAAAAGCTGATTTTTTGACATAATCCCAAGGCTTATTTTACCGGACAATTACAGAGAAGGGGATAAACAATTAACAATCCAGAAATTAAACCTCAATTTCCTGACTCAGAACTTTGTTTTGGCAGATTATATATCGGTTTTGTAGGCGGTAACAAAAACATGATCAGGCTGAACCCGATTATGAACATTGATATCATTGGATAATTAAAAGAGAGTGCAATTGCCGAACCCATTAATAACATGCCAAATATCAATTTTACGATAAACCTGTTTTTGAATGACCTGGAAAGTAGAGGGTCCATCAGCCGGTTATGGTGTCCGGCATACAACACCATGATGATTACCGTAGCAGGTGGTAGAACATAGCCAATACAATATGCTGTAACTGATGCATTGCGATAAAGAGGATCTGAAATAAAGTCGCCAAGGATTGCAGTTGTAAATGGCATAAAGGAAACTGTCATTAAAAAAAGTATGTTCAGCAAGTTAAAGACATGGTCGGTTTTTTTTATGAAGCTATAAAGCCAATGATGGTTTGACCAGTAAATGCCGATTACTAAAAAGCTTATAGCATAGGCTAAATAGCTTGGCCAGATTGAAGTGAGGTAGTTATATAATCCTCCCGAATGCAACAGATCTTCGTGCTTGGGTATTTTAACCTCAAGAATTAATAAGGTAATCGCAATTGAAAATACGCCATCACTAAATGCCTCAAGACGGCTTGTGGTCATGAAGTAATTCGATGTTTTATTCTCTGTTTTCGCCATCATTGATTATAAATCAAACAAAACTCAGGGCTGATTCGATGTCATAAATCAAATCACGCCAATTTTCAATACCTACACTAAGCCTTACCATTTTATCCGTAAGGCTAAGTTTATTCTTTTCTTCTACAGGGATGTCTGAATGTGTCATTGTAAAAGGGTGTTCTGCAAGGCTTTCTGTACCACCCAGACTTACAGCAAGTTTGATATGCTTAAGATTATTTAAAAAAACAAACGCTTCTTTTTCACCGCCTTTCAAATCAAAACTTATCATCGCTCCATTGCTAAGATACTGTTTATTTAATACCTCTAACTGGTTTGGTTTGTTAGTTTTTGTGAATCCCAGGTAGTATACCTTCTCTATTTTGGGATGTGACAAAAGATATTCCGCAATTTTTTCGGCATTGTTGGCGGCAGCTTCCATTCTTATTTTTAACGTTTCGAGGCTACGCATCAGAAGCCAACTGGTATGTGGGTCTATTATAGTTCCAAAAACCGTTCTGCTTTTCTTAATTGCTTTAATTACTGCATTACTCCCCACCGCAGCCCCTGCTATCAAGTCGCTGTGGCCGCCTATGTATTTTGTTGCTGAGTATAATGCAATATCAGCGCCATGTTTCAAAGGATGTTGCCAGAGTGGACCCATGTAGGTATTGTCGACTGCAAGAAATACTTTTTTATCAGCAGTAGAATACTGAGCAGCAATCTGGCTGCACATTTCTATATCTATTAAATCGTTTGTAGGATTGGCGGGCGTCTCTACAAAAATCATTTTAAGTGTATTACCGGCATTATTTGCTTCAATGAGTTTGCAGATATCTTCTTTACTATCTTCCGGATTAAACCCTATTGAAGTTACACCCCAATTATGCAGCATAAAGTGAATAAATTTATGAGTCCCGCCATAAAGCGGATTGCTCATTAATATTACATCCCCTGGCTTTAAAAAACTGACCATTGATGTTGCAATAGCACTCATTCCACTTGAAAATACTGCGGCAGCTTCCCCACCATCCCATAGTTTTAAACGCTCTTCTAGAATTTCTATATCGGGGTTATTTATTCTGCTATATATCAATCCCATTTCTACGTCTTCCGTCCCGGGTTTTCCATTTGCTTTTTCCCAAAATGCCTTACCCTCTTCAGCAGTTTTAAATACAAACGTTGAAGTTTGGAAAACAGGACATTTGATGGATCCTTCGCTTAATTCCGGTTTATAACCATAACCCATCATCTGGGTTTCGGGTGCAAAATTTGATTGATTCATAATATATCGATTGAAATTTTTACCTATTTGCTGTGCGCCTATGGAAATGTTTTTGAGTTTGGTATAACCCTTTTATTCCTTCCCGCTATTTTTCTTTCATCCCTACAAAATTAACCACACTTGCCTTACCAACGTGGTATATTCCTTCATCCAGATTTGTTTCCTTTTCTTCAATTTTAATTACTTTGAAATCTGCCAGTTCTTTTACTATCGTTTTCGCATCCATCAATAACGATACTTCTTTGGGCCCGCCCGATTGAAACTTTAGTTGATCAGGAGTAAAAGACTCTATTACCAACACCCCGCCATTTTTTAACCATCTTGCCGAACTTACATAAAATTTTTGCCTTAGATCTATGGGTAAATGGAAAAAGACAGAAGCGATCATGTCGAAAAATTCATCAGGGTAATTTACCTCTTTGACATCGACAACATCATATTTGATCCTGACATTTTTCTCTTGTGATAATTGCATAGCCTTTAACCTGCCTGCTTCGCTCAGATCAAATGCAAAAACCTCCCAACCTTTTTCGGCAGCATATACAGCATCTCGTCCTTCTCCTGCAGCCGGAATGAGGATTTTTCCTGGTTCGTAACTATCAATCACCGATTTAAAGAAGGCGTTAGGGGCCTTACCAAATGCATATTCATTGGCGGAATATCGGGTCTCCCATAAATTCTTATTGCCGGGGTTAAGATTATTCTGATTTACATCACTCATATTTTAGTTTTATCAGTTAAAAACTTAAATCTTTTTACAAAGGTCTACTAAGGTTGTGAACAATTTTGGAACAATTGTTGGATAGGGTATAGTCTAGAAATTGAAATTTAATAAGTGACCTAAATAGAATCATAAAGACGCAAATAGTAGCAAAGTTGATGCCTTTAACTTCACCATTGAATTATTTTAAGATAAATATTCAGGTAGTAAAAACCTGTAAGCAGGAATGTAATCCCCGCTATTATTCGCATTACTTTTTCCACTTTCTGAATTGCCTTAAAATAACCACCCAATTTTTCAATGCTATAAGCAATAACTAAGGCGAAGAAAAGGACAGGTAGTCCAGTAC
>CAIVEH010000205.1 GCA_903904855.1 uncultured Bacteroidota bacterium
AGGCTCGTTTTGATGAAGAAGCAAATATATATTGGGCAAATAAATTACAGGAAGAAGGAGCGAGAATAATTTATGGAGTACCAAGATTAAAGGTACATTCCAAGATGTTTCTTATCACCAGAAGAGAGTCTGGGAACATAAACAATTATGCACATATTGGGACAGGCAATTTTAACGGCGATACAGCCAAAGTGTATACCGACCATTCTTTGCTTACATCGGATAGACGAATAACTGAAGAGGTAGAGAAGGTGTTTAATTTCTATTCAGATAATTTTAAAGTTGGCACTTACACCGGTTCAGGAAAAGGAAATCATCCAGTTTATATGGGAAAAACAGATTCTGGAAAATGAAGGCATGGTCAGTCATTTTAATGATGAACTGCCGGGCTGGGAGGATGATCAGGAACTGATAATTATGCTGATGCAGAATTTCTTTAAAAGTACTGCCAGGGTCAATTTCCAGAACCTGCTATCGGGAGAGAAAAAAGAATATGCACAGGACCTTCTGACGGCTGTGATAGAAAAACAAGCGCCCTGCATGGAACTAATAGAACCCAAGCTGAATAACTGGGACAAAGACCGGGTGGCGCTGATAGATCTTTTATTGCTGAGAATGGGCGTTTGTGAATTCTTGTTTTTCCCTACTATACCTACCAAGGTTACCATCAATGAATATATAGATATCGCCAAGCAATACAGCACCCCGCAAAGCGGTCAGTTTGTAAATGGCGTATTGGATAATATTCTGAAAGATCTGGAAAAAGAAGATAGAGTAAGGAAAATGGACAGGAAGAATTAATGGCTCAATGACTGAATTGCTCAATGGATGAATTGTTGAAATAATGGCACTAAATGTTTTTTGAACTGAATACTTACGACTAATGACTTACGACTTACGACTAATATTAGTAATATCGCTGCTGGCAATGGGGGCTTGTAATGGGTCGAATAATTCATCAGATGCCGACAAAAATAAGTTGCCGGTATCGCTGGTAAATAACCCACATACTGCCTCCGGAGTAGATAATACAGCAGCAGCTGAAAAACCAACAATGGACTTTGCAGATACGCTGCACGATTTTGGCACCATACATGAAGATGAGGTGGTAACCTATGATTTCAACTACACCAACAAGGGAAAAAGTCCGCTCATTATTACCGCAGCTTACGGATCGTGCGGGTGCACTGTACCTAATTATTCGAGCGAGCCGGTAGAACCAGGAAAAACAAAAGTGATGAAGGTTACCTTTAACTCAGCGGGCAAACCCGGACACCAGGAAAAATCGGTTGTAATTCATGACAACACACTGCGCGGACAACATATGCTTTATATTAAAGCGGAAGTGATAAAGAAAAACCCCTGACCCCATAAGGGGAACCAAGGATTTATCTGAGATTTTTAAAATAATATTTACCAATTTCAAAACCAATTAAAAAACAAAATAACAATTCAAAAGATGCAATTGACATTAAGTACATTATTCTTACAGGCAGGAGCCGGAGCACCCCAGGGAGGTGGCTATCAGATGGTATTTATCATGGTTGGTATGTTTATCGTGATGTATTTCTTCATGATCAGGCCACAGCAGAAAAAAGCGAAAGAAGCAAAGCAATTTGCTGATTCGATGAATGTGGGTGAGCAGATAGTTACAACTGCAGGCATTCATGGCCGGATCAACAAAGCCAATGATGACGGTACAATTCAACTGGAGATCAGCCGCGCCACATTTATGACCGTTGACCGTTCTGCAGTTTCTATGGAGATGACCACAGCATACCGCAAAAAAGCAGATGCAGCAGCAGGTATTTCTACAGCTACCGTAGTAAAATAAAATTTCAGGCCCATGCTTAAGGTGGGGTTAACAGGGGGCATAGGCTCCGGAAAATCAGTTGTATGCCAGGTGTTCAGCACACTTGGCATACCTGTGTTTAATGCCGATCTGGCTGCGAGGCATATTATGGAGAATGACCAGCTACTGGTGCATTCCATTAAAGAACTGCTTGGTGGGGAGGTGTATAATAAGGGGATACTGGACCGGCCTAAAGTAGCATCAATAGTATTTAATAAACCAGAACTCCTGGCACAACTAAATGCGCTTGTACATCCTACAACTGTTAAGTATGCCAACGATTGGCTGGCAAAGCAAACAACCCCTTATGCTATAAAAGAAGCAGCTATTTATTTTGAGAGTGGCAGCTATAATGAAATGGACGTAATGATTGGCGTATACGCCCCGCAGGAAATCCGCATAAAACGGGCAATGAACCGCGGAAAACAAACCAGGGAAGAAGTGCTAAGCATAATAGGCAGGCAGATGAATGAGGAAGAAAAAATGAACCGCTGCGATTTTGTTATTACCAATGAAGATGTGACAGCTGTGCTTCCACAGGTGCTGGGAGTACATAAAGCATTACTTCAAAAGGCTTCCATTAATAATTAAGGACCAGGATAATTCCAACCCATTTTTCTATGCCACACTTACGGGAAATTCCACCCGCTCGTGTGCATTAATTTTATCAAGCTCCAGAATTGTCCGGCTGCCATCATGTGCCCGCTCAAACATGGGCAGAAACCTTGCGCCATAAATGATTTGATGGTGTGTATAGGAGGTGCGTTGCTGAACAATATTGGAGAAATGGTCATCGAATGCTTTTACAATTACTATTATTTCCATTTTAGCATCATCAATTTCCTTTTTGGTGCAATTATACAATGGGCTTTCTTCATCAATTTTATGAACGATGGTCCAGCTCAGTGCCATTGAGTTTATTTTGGTCAATTCCAGTTTCAGCTGGTAAAATTTAGTTACTGTTTTACCGTGTTCCTTTATATGCGTAGCAAGGGTCACCTGAGCTTCTACATCGGTAAGGTGATTGTTTTTATAGGTGGCAGTCCGGAACATCAGTGCCTTTCCGTTTTGATATGGGGCTATCAGAATATTGGGGCTGAACAGCAGGTAAGCCCTAGGGCGGGAGAAACGTCCGTAAATAAGGCCTGTCATCACAGCAAATATGATAATGCCTACCAATGATTCGATGGATGCAATTGTATTGGTAATGAGTCCGCTGGGGGCTACCCTTCCATACCCTACTGTTGTCAATGTCTGGGAACTGAAGAAAAAGGCCTCGGTGAATTTTTCGAAATAATTTTTTGCACCATCGCCACCCACCAGGTGCTCGACACCTGTCATAAAATATAATACTGCAAAAAAAATATTAACCGATGAGTAGAACAAAAAAATGACCAGGAAAAAATAGCTGCGATTCATGCGCAGTAAGGAGTGGTATACACTTATGCGTTCCCATATTGGAATTCCCTGCTTACTCAGATTCGTTGAGCCATCAGGATTTATGAGCCTGCCCCCTTCTACACTGCTGTTGGAGCCAAACCCTGTATTATCAATATCCCTGAGCCTCTGCCTGTTACCTGGTGCCGACATCCTGGTTCTGTTTTTTCAATTCGATGAAGAGTGTAGCCATAATAATAAAAAACAGCGCTACTCCTCCCAAAATTAATGTAATCCAACTAGTAAAATACCTGGTGAAGATATAATGAATGGCTATAAACAAACAACCAAAAACGATGAGCTTAATTATCCAGTTAAGGATAGGTATAAGTTTCGATGTTCTGACATTCAGAATTCTTGCAGAATAATACAAGTAGAATGCCGCCTGCAGATAGGTAGAAACAACAAAACTGAGGGCCACACCCGGCAAGCCAAGCCACAAATACAGCGGATACATAAGTGCCAGGGCCAACACTAAATCGGCAATGGCCCCTGCATTGATAATATGGCCTTTATGATGTCGCTGCAATACCGTTGTAAAATTATAAGCCCGCACGGGCAATACCAGAATCGACATAAAGAAAATGGGGACTGCTGGTATGTATTTTTCAGAAAACAGTTTCACAATCAGTTCATAACGGAAGAAGAGCAGGTAAAAAAATACAGGAAAAACAATGGAGGATAATAACTTACCCGATTGATTCATGAGCCTGATAGTTTCAGTATTTTCATCACTGCTTTTCCGCGAAGCTAACTGCAAAAGTACAGCACTACCTGCAGCGCTGAGCAAGAGTGGCAGGAATGGAATATTCTGGGAGGCATTGTAATATACCGCCGATACCTGAGCTACAAGTAAAAGAGAAATGATAAACTTATCGACATAGCTGAACAGTACCTGCAACACATCATACAGCCCTAGATGCAACCATAAAGCCCTTATTTTACCTGATTCAATTACCGGCATGTTATTCTCAGCTATTTCCTTTCTGTAATTGACAATACTGATTATAGTATAAATAATAAACCTGGCAGCAACTATAATCATCAGCAATCCGAACAAGTCTGTAAGGCTTATTGACTCCTGAATGCAATTCCAATGTATCAGGCACCAGGCTAGTGAAAAGGAGATATTAATAACCGCTAGGGATATATAGTTTCGGCAAACGATAAGGAAAGATTCAAGAATAAAAGTGATGGAAAATAAAATCAGAAAAATGAAAGGCAACAGAAAATTATTTTCCAGAAAATTATATTGCAAAGTTGCAAAAACCATTCCCAATATTATAACCCAGGTAAAATAAAGCGAATACCGGAAAAGGGATATCCTCCTGACAATTCCGACTATTGTTTCCTTGTTATAAGTCATAATCAGCACATGTACCCCAAAACAAATAATGGGTGCCAGTACATAAACCTGAATCCAGAAATTCTGATAAAGCCCGTATTGATGTTCTGTAAAATACCTCGAAAACCAGATCATCACCAGCAGGTTGGCCAGTGAAGGGAAAAACCTGATGATGAATATGAAAAAGGAATTACTGAATAAGTTGTTATTTCCTTGTCTGGGCAAAGGCATCACATTCTTCCCTGTTTAAGTATTTGATGATCCGGGCAGGATTACCGGCAATGACACAGTAGCCCTGTAAAAAACTTTTAGTAACGATAGCGCCAGCGCCCACAATCGTAAAATCTGCCAGCTGAACACCAGGCAATATCACAGCCCCCATACCCATCCAGCAGAATTTACCAATAACTATTGGCTCCACAGCTACATGCTCGTCATTATTAATGAAATCATGGTTAGATGAAATCACACCCACATTAGGGCCTATATTGGTATAATCACCGATGGTTACCCCGTTCACCGCATTGATATATACACCAGGTGAGTCGCCAGGGAACACATTGATGCCACGGTTTATTTTTTCCGGGTTATGAATGGTGCTGGTATGGTGAATGGCCCATTTAACGCCAGAATTCTGCCTGAACAGTTTCCTGAAGATAAAATCAGTAATATAAAAACCGACACTCATTTCCCTTCTCATACCGTAAAGGTTCTTTAATTTATATGCCGGCTCTTTACTCATGCTGCTGTGTTGGCCTTACCAAAATCTTTCCTGTACCAGTTAAATAACGCACCAAGGCATAATAATATTACCATTATACTGCTAACCATAGCAATTTTCTGCCCTTTATAGAAACTTTCCGGGTGGAAATGGAACTCAATTTTATGGTTGCCCGCTGGTATTTTAATAGATCTTAGTACATAGTCAGCCTTCATTATAGCTGTTTCTTTACCATCCACAAATGCCTTCCAGCCTTTTGCATAATAGATATCAGAAAAAACCGCTAGTCCATCTTTGCTGTTGGATGAAACAAATGAGATATCATCAAGTCCATATTTATCCAGTTTCACATAGGCAGCAGAATCTTTTCCAAAAGCATAATTGCCCATATCACTTTTGAATACAGCACGGATCATAGCTGTTTTCTTCGGTTCAAATGCATTTGGCACAACAACAGTATCTCCTATATTAGCAGCATTGAGCCCGTTCATTTCTTCATCGGCAGTATTTGCCCATTTCACTTCATCTACAAACCATGCATTACCACATGCCGCAGGATTAGGCAACACCCTGGGTGCGCTCTTCTGGCTACCTACAATGATGTACTTGGTATTGAGCATATTGAGCACCTGGGCATTATACCCTTTGCTCATCTGCCTGTCAATCAGATCCTGGTAAATTTCCATTTTTGCAGGGTGATAGCCACCTATGCATTTATGAAAATAAGCCTGTCCTGCATCGTTATAGGTATTTTTAGAGAGATCCAGAACCCTGTAGTATGGGTCGCGATCCTTCAATATCTGACTATCAACAGGTCTTGGCTGGAAATTAGCTTCATAATCGGCTGCATCAATATAGTTTTTATCATTCAGGTAAGCATGAGCAACAGGGAGCATATCAATTGCAATCACTACTAACAGGCAACCCAGCAAAACCGGCATTTTGATTTTATCCTTTATAAATGCCCATAAAAGGCCTGCTGTAATTAATATATAAGCAGCACTTTTCAAACTGCTCATCATAGCCAAAGATGCCCGGTCTTCTTTAAGCAATTTCACCAGTTCGGGTTGCATCTGAGCATCTGAATTACCAGAAAAATTAAAAAACATACTACCTCCCAGGCCCAGCAGCAGGCAGAGACCGGCAGTAATTCCTGTAGCTATCTGGAGGTCCTTGATCAGTTTTGCATGGTTATCTTTCTGATCAATTACTTCCTGCACAGCCCATATACCCAAAAACGGAAACAAAAACTGAGGAATAACCAATGCCATAGATACTGTCCGGAATTTATTAAGCATAGGTATATGATCGAACAACCAGAAATTGACACCCTCAAAGTTTTTACCCCAGGAAAGTACAATACCAATAATACATGCTGCCAGTATCCACCATTTATGCGGGGAACGTACCACCATCATGCCCAGTACAAACAGGAAACAGATAACCGCACCGAAGAATACAGGAGCCGAAATCCAGGGTTGGGGACCCCAATACAGCGGTAGTTCTTCGGCATTACCACCAATTGCCTCCAGAGTTTTTGGAGCTTTATCAGCCGATTCATTTCCTGAGCCGCCATACAGATATGGAATCATCAGGCAGAATGTCTCACCAATACCATTGCTCCACCTGAATGCGTATTCTTTATCGAGCCCGCCATTTGTTTTTGTATCATGACCCGATAACTCACTTGCTCCGCCGCGCATGGTTTCTTTCGAATACTCATTGGTAATTATAACAGAGCTGATTGTAGGCCCAACCCCGATTAAAGAAACACCAACAGCAACAGCTGAGGCAATAATAAATTCCTTTATCTTATTTTCCCGTATGGCTACAACCAGCATACCAATACCGAAACAAACAAACATGATAAGCATATAGTAAATAACCTGAAAATGTGCATTTGACATTATCAGCGCCATTGACAAAGCGAGCAATGCACCTCCTGTCCATAATTTCTGTTTGTAAATAAGATAAAGACCGGCAAAAGCTGCTGGCAGATAGGCTATTGTAAGCATTTTGGTGTCGTGGCCTATTGCAATAATAATAG
>CAIVEH010000206.1 GCA_903904855.1 uncultured Bacteroidota bacterium
AAGATCATCACAAGCTCCCATAGCAATTAAGAGGAACAATTTCTATAATCATGTTCCTTCAATGGTAAAAGTCATATCAAAAGTTAAAGCTTACTTTATTGTAAGAGGTATAAAATCGGCGCTTAAAGAGGTTGATTTGATTGAAAAAGGAATTAAGAAACCTAAATCTTTAGATCAACTTTTAAATGAGCTTTGAGGTAATACCTACTGACAATTTCTCTAAAAAATTAAAGAAACTCAAGAAGAAATACCCTAAGATAGGGGAGGATATTCGTGAGTTTACTGCTAATGATAATATTGAGGAAAATATTAAATCCGGAGAGCCGTTAGGTAAGGATTGCCATAAAATACGAATGCAAATAACTGGTAAAAGTGCTGGTAAATCAGGTGGTGCAAGGATAATATTGCAAGCAAAAATTGTAGATAAAAAAATTTTTTTGTTGGCTATCTACGATAAAGGAGATCAAGAAACAATTACAGATAAGGAAATTAACAAGTTAATTGCTAAAATATAAAAAATCCCAGCTTCAATACCCCCGTTCTGGCTTTCTCAAAAGGTGCAAAGTTCAAAAATCCAAGCATTATGATTTTGATGAGGTAAGAGGGAAATAATGTAAATTTTTTATTTTATTTTTCGGTACAAAACTTCAGGAATGCAGTATTATTTCCCTGTTTTCTTTCCTAAAGTATCTATCATTTTATTAGGATGAAGTATTTTTTCACCTTGTATTTGTAACTGTTTTTGTAATAATTGGATTTGCAATTGCAACTGATTTAATTGGAATTCCGATTTTGATTCTGTGTTCCGTTTAACTTCTAAATCATACGTAAGAGTAGCAATATTTGAACTTTTATAAGCGAAAAATGCCGTAATTGCAAAAATAAACATTAAGGTATAATTTGAAATTCTTGTATTTTTATTTGTTTTTATGTTTTCTTGATTAGATTTTTGTATTAATGGATTTAATATTTCGTGCCATTTCTCATTTTCAATTTGATAATCCATTAATTCGAGTTGCATTGTTCTTATTCGGTTCTCTATTAGTTCGAGTGTTTCAATTCTACCAGTAATTAGCGAAGCATTATTCAATAAGGTTAATACCATATTCCAAGACAAAAATAGAAAGGTTCGGCATGAACACCCTGAGCTTTGTTTAAAGGGGTTCGTTAAGTGCGATACTTGCGGTAAGAACTTGACGGCTTACTATAAAAAAGATAAGAATAAATTTTATTACAAGTGTGGAACAAAGGGCTGTAAGTTTAATCGTTCAAGTGAGAAGATTGAAGATGCCTTTTTAAGGCTGCTAAGGTGCCTTAAATTGACTAACGAGGAAACGGATAAGGTAAAGGTAGAATTAATCAATTTGACGGGCGATTTTGCCGCTAAAAATGATCAGCTTAATAAAAAGTTGGTGGGAGCCTTAGAGAAGCTGGAAGCAGATTTAAAACGAGTGAAAATTAACAGGGCTAAAGGCGAGATTGATCAAGATGTTTATCTGATGGCAAAAGAGGAGATAGAAAAAGATATTGCAAAAATCCAACAAGAATTGCGAAAAACCGAAAATAAAATATCGAACTTTTCAGAGAAGATTGAAAAAGGATTGAAAGTGCTTGATTCTATTGATGTTTTGTGGCGCAACAATTCGATTGAAGGACGAAAAAGAGTACAAAAAGCTCTCATAAAAACACCTTTGATTTATGACCGAAAAAAGGGGCATTATCGAACTTCTGGATTAATAGATTTCGTTCTCTCAAACGCAGCAATAGCACGGGTTTCGGAACTTGTTGGAAATGAAAATCCCCAACAAATTGTTGGGGATTCTCCTATGGTAGCATGTACGGGAGTCGAACCCGTCATTCCTCCGTGAAAGGGAGGCGTCTTAACCGATTGACCAACACGCCATAGTCGTAAAGACAATAACCAAAATAAGTCAGCTATCCTTCGTTTTGGGAGTGCAAATGTAGTATATCTTTTGTTACCCTCAAAATTTAATTCAGCAAATCATGATAAAGCTTCAATAATTCCCAGAAATTCTTCTGCTTTCAGTGATGCCCCCCCTATCAGGCCACCATCTACATCCGGACAGGCAAAGAGTTCGGCGGCATTAGAAGCTTTGCAGCTGCCACCATAAAGGATCGACATATTATCTGCAGCTTCCTGGCCATATTGCTTGGCAATTACACTACGAATGTGCTCGTGCATATCCTGAGCCTGTGCTGATGATGCAGTACGACCGGTACCTATAGCCCATATTGGTTCGTAGGCAAGCACAATTTCTTCCAGCTGCTCAGTACTTAAATGAAATAACCCGGCTTTTATCTGACTTTCAACAAATGAATTTTGTGTATTGGCATCCCTGATTTCAAGAGGCTCACCACAACAGAATATTACTTTTAGTTCATTGGTTAGCGCCTGGTTTACTTTCTTAGCCAGTGTGGCGTCATCTTCCTTAAAATAAAGCCTTCTTTCAGAATGACCAATGATTACATATTCTACCTCAGCGCTCTTAAGCATCGCTGCCGAAATTTCTCCTGTATAAGCGCCAGCGGCTTCATGGTGGCAATTCTGTGCCGCAAGGTGAACATCAATCATACCCGCCAATTGCTCAGCAGTTTGGGTAAGGTGAGTGAATGGCGGTGCCAGGATAACCAATTTATCATCATTAAGAACCGGCATTCCGTTAAAAAGGTCATTGACCAATTCGGCTCCCTGGTTCAGAGTAAGGTTCATTTTCCAGTTGGCAGCCACAATTTTTTTACGCATAATGTTTGTCTGATTATTAAAACAAGGGCGTAAAGATACGATGAAGCGGGGGTTTTACCTATACCTGAGGGCAAACCGGAGCAAATTTTCAGGCATATTCCCTAACTAATAACTCTTTGTTTTAGGACTGTTATCGAAAATATACCTGTACATATCAGTCTCCTCCTTTGTTAATTTTATTCCTCTCCTTGCCATCATGCGGCTGGCTGTTTCCATAGCTTTACTGAAGTCGTAAGGTTTCGTTCCTTCAGCAACACCCCACGAGAAAGAGGGAATAAATTTATCAGGGAAGCCCCCACCAAAAATATTACATGACACACCAACAACCGTACCTGTATTAAACATGGTATTGATGCCGCATTTAGAATGATCGCCCATCATCAGCCCGCAAAATATGAGCCCGGTAAATACAGATTTTCCGCTGGCCTCATGCCAAATCTTAATTTCAGAATAATTGTTTTTGAGATTAGAGCAATTGGTATCTGCGCCCAGGTTGCACCACTCCCCTATTAAAGCATTGCCCAGGTAGCCATCGTGTGCCTTATTGCTGTTGGCAAAAAATACTGCATTGTTTATTTCTCCGCCCACTTTACTACCAGGACCAATTGTTGTGGCACCATATATTTTAGCGCCCATTTTTATCACAGCATTGTCGCATACTGCCAGCGGGCCACGAATCATTACACCTTCCAGCACTTCAGTATTTTTGCCTATATAAACAGGACCTGCATTTGCATTGATAATACATCCGGCATATATATTTGCCCCATCTTCAATAAACAAATTCTGTGAGCCGGATACAGTTACATTTTCAGGAACTGGTGCACTTTTTCTTCCGGAAGTTATCAGTTCAAAATCTTCCCTGATAGCCCTGTCATTTAAAGTAAAAATATCCCATGCATTCTCAAGTGAATAGACTTCCCCCTCAAAGTGTTGTGCCGGTAGCGTAAGAAAATATTCCCTCAACTCATTCAATGATAGATTGGTGTGCGGTATTCTTGCAGCTATTATCTGGTATGCTTTTACAAGAGCCTGGCCCGGTTGCAACTGAAATATTGCATCGGCCAGTGCCAGACTACCAAATACAGCGCCGCTGATATAAACATTATCTTCGGTGGTATCCATCGGAAACACCTTTTGCAAATAAACTTCAGTAAGTGTACTGGTTGTTACATTGGCATGAGTAAGTCCACTGGCATGAGTAGTGGTGCTGGCATGCGCATATCCAACTTTCAAAAGACAAAATTCCCAACGCTCGCGCATTGTCTGTATACCGCACCTGATGTCGGCAATAGGCCTTGTGTGTGTAAAGGGGAGCAAATTGGCGCGGGATGTGTCGTCGAAAAGTATATAATTCATATTACAGTCTGAAGTCGTAAGTATTTAGTAAAAAGTAACAGGAACAAAAGTAAAGAATATAGCCACTGTTTTACTAAATCAAGATTATAAAATAAAACAAACGCTGCCCGGAGTGGAGCAGCGTTTGCAATTTGACTTTAGTATCTGAAAGCAGATTATGCTTTTTTCTCGTAGCGTTTCTTGAATTTCTCAATACGACCCGCAGTATCCACAAACATGGATTTACCGGTATAGAACGGATGCGAAGTGTTTGAAATTTCGACCTTTACAAGGGGGTATTCGTTACCATCTTCCCACATAATTTTTTCTTTGCTGGGAGCGGCAGAACGGGTTAAAAATGTACTCTCGTTGGAAGTGTCTTTGAATACTACAAGACGGTATGATTCCGGATGAATTCCTTTCTTCATTTTTATGTTTTTTTATGCATGGATTTTGCCATGCGTGATTTAAGTGTGCAAAGGTATGGAAATAAACGTTGTCAGCAAATTTATTGTGCCAAATACTTTTTGAGATCGTTTTCACCTTCTTCTGCTGTATTATATTTACCTATTATCTTTCCATCAGGCCCAATTAAGAATGCCTGGGGGATGTATTGAATACCATATGAGCCTGTAACTGCCGACCCCCATTGAGAAGTTGGAAGATCTGCCATTTGATAAGGCCAAACCAGTCCGTCATGTTTAATGGCATTGATCCAGGCTTCTTTATTCATATCCAGCGAATAACTGATAACCCTGAACCCGTTTTTTGCGTTTTTGAATTTCTTGCCAGAATATTCGTTAGACATGCGCACCAGACCCGGATTAGCATGACGGCATGGTCCGCACCATGATGCCCAGAAGTCAAGCATCACATAGCTACCTTTATTAATTTCAGACAATCTGAGCATCTTCCCACTGGGATCCTTTGTTGCCAGATCAGGCGCTTTCTGGCCCAATTTTATAAAATCATTGTTGAAATTCTGCCCAAATGCAGAAACAATACTAAGCGATAATGCGAGTGTAGTCAGTATTCTTTTCATGTTCATTTTTATATGCTGTAAATGTAAGCCAATAATAAATCAAAATCATTACTTCCTCATATCATTACGTTAGATAAAAGTGAAAATTACTATCGGCAATATTCAGCTTATTTATTCACCTGTATAATGCTTGAAAAAAATATCAATATTTATCTCAGATAGAAAGTCAAGTTTCATACCCATCTGCATTCAACAAAAAATCACCTAACAATTGATGTGCAATGCAGAATTTGCTGCATTAATTTCAATAATAGCAAGTAGCGAATATATAGTGCACATGGTTGCAACTCAGTAAGAACAAAAGCAATGACAGATAATATAAGTTTCAGCATAATTCCTGAATTTCATTTCCTTATCTACTACTCATCCAAAAGCAATACCTCCTCTACCCTACCTGAGAAAAACTTATTAAAGACAAAAGTACCTTCACTGTCTTTCATAACGCTGTGGGTGTTGGCCTGGCTGCATTGCATACCATTGTTATATGCGGTAATTATATTTTTCTGCACTTTCAGTACAAGGTGGTTTTCGGTATCTGAGCGCAGGGAAAAGACTACACTGTCGCACCAGTTGGTTCCATTGCCGTAGGTAAACGCATATTGGTTTAATTGGTTACCACTTTGCCGCATATAGAAACCGCAATTGGGTGTTGTCTTGGCTGCTGTCGAAAAAACCACCTCATTCCTTTTGAGCTTTGCCGGGTCGAGTCTTATCAATAACTCAAGCGTGAAAGTATCGCTGAGCTGAAGTTGATATTTTTCTAAATATAAACTTCTGAACTGATCAAGGTTTTCGTGATACATTACTCGTTTTCCTTTGTGCAGTCTGGCAACTTTCTGTTTTACCGGCTGCAAATACAGCATACTGCGATCGGGCATCTCCTCTTTTATTTCAGTGTATTGCGCAAGAACTGTAACAATAGAATCCGACAATTGCCAGGGATGCAGCATATCAAAAATAACAGGGTACCGGCCTGACTTTACTCCGTTCAGAATTGCCATAAAATCAGATCTGAGAAGAATTTCTGTTGAGCCGGGAATTGGTAGTGGATTTATGTATCGGCCTGAGGCATACAGAAAACCATCATAATCTTTTGATATAATAATGACCGAATCATGTTCGGGTACGTTTTTCCTGATAAATGCAATCTGATCATTGTATTCCCGGTCGGCTGCTTTATCGATAACGCTGTCATCATTTGCAGCAAGTGTATGTATTTCAGGGGTATAGTAAATCATCGAAAGTGCACCATCGGCTAGAAACAGAAAGGGAATAAAGAATAATAACACGATTTCATGATATTTAATTTTAAAGCCAATGAATTCGGGAATATATTTACTACATAAAACCCCGGCAATTATTATTGCCGGATACATAACCGTCATTATAGTAAGATCGTATGACCGGCCCTGAAAATAAACAAGCAAGCCCATTCCCAGAATTACCAGAAATGCCAAAACAGGAAGATCCTGTTGATTGGTATTTTGTAATTTAAAAAGGGCATAAATAGAACCGACTACATATACTACTGCAACCAGGTTCCAGAAATGCAGTGCAGTCATTGGCAACATTCCAAAACCAGATATATAGTACATCTTCTGAAAGGCGCTAAATTTTGCAATTTCGGGCCAGTAACCAGAATTTATTTTGGTAGAAATAAAGAACCAGGCAAAAATGACCGCCAGCGCTCCGCCCATCCAGCAGGAATAGATTACTGCTTTTGCAATTGCCTCTCTGGTATTCCCTGAATTATGAATTGCTGAAAATATAAGGCCGGCACCCAATGCGCCATAGGTTACCAAACCGGTATCGAGATTCCATAATATGCCAAGTGAAGCACCCAAAGCAAGTAATGGCACATAAACCCTATGCCACTTTGGGCCGGAAAAAGTGAACGTGGTAAATAGAAAAAAGATAAGTGCGGGGAAAAACAGTCGAATCGGCTCGTACTGATAATAATAGAAAGGATTGGCCGACTCCTCGAAACCTATGCGAATATGCCAGTATTGCCAGAATACCAAGCATAAAAAAACTAGCATGGATAAAATGTTATTACGTATAAGTTTTTTTATTCCGAGCCATATAAATAGAAAACTCAACACGTTCAATACAGCCATCACAGCAGCAAACTTCTGGATGCTGAAACCTATAATTCCGAAAACCGGCTTCAGTACCCAGGCATAAAGCCCATATTGCGCATTGAATTGAACTAATAGTGACTTACCTGCAACTACCTGCGAAACCGCATAAAAAACAGCATTTGTTTCATGCAGATTGCTCATACCCACATCGGCAATCTGAAAACCATTATAAATCATTATTTCATAAAGGACCCAGACAACCACGCACCAGGATAGTCCGGTAATAACCCATTTTACCTGGCCGACGGGCTGCTTCTTGCATAGCATGAGGAAAAAGTAAGCCCCAACCGTATACAGAATAACAGCTAAAAAGAAGTATTTTCCTATGAACAGCTCCTGAAAGAAATTCATATTAATCAATCCCTTCAGCTTCATTACCTTCAATGGTTCATTTAGCATTAATACCAGGTATATTGAGAAAACACAAAGGGTCACATAAATAATGGCGCGGGAAACAGTTGGGTTATTAATAAATAAATATCTTTTCCTCTTAAGCAATGAATAAAAAACAAAAACAAAAACAGGCATTAATACCAGGCACAACTGAAATTGCGATCGCTCAACCGGCTCGGGATGAAACCAGCTGGGAGGGAATATACTTAAAGGAGCAACCGCGTTTTTTATTGCCTCAAGGTCAGGTGTATAGAAAATGTAAATAAGGTAACAGAAAAGGAAGAGTAAAATGACGGTGGAAGCTAATGTAAGTATACCAATAGCCAGATCGGCACTTAATGAGTTATTGGCCGGACTGGCCTCAATACTTAGCCCCGATAAACCTTTTTCATTGCCTGTTTGTGGTGGTGTTTTCCTGATTTCTTTTGCCATCTTATGGTAATGATAATGAGTAAAATCTGATGCCCCAAATTAAAATTAAAATTCCTTTTGGCATTTTAAAAATAATGTTAAACTGCATTACTGGAATTAAAGTAATGTTTATTAGTCACTTTTGAATTATTTCCGTAGTGTTACTTATTCAAGGTTAAAATTCAAATAGTGTATTACATTGCTGCCATTCCTTTACTTTTGCACTGAAAATTCATTGATATGCGCTTTATTTATCTGCTCCCTCTGTTTTGTATCCTGATACTTTCGGCCTGCAATGACCAGGAAACCCCCAAAAGAGTAAATGGACCATCAGTAAAAGAGCAAGCCCCCAAAATGCCTGTAAGCAGCCAACTGGATAATGCCGGTACTACTCTGATCACCAAACTCGTAACAAATTATTACGGGCTTAAAAATGCGCTGGTGGCTACCAATGCAGCAGAAGCCGACAGCGCCGCGTTAAAGTTGACAGTTATGGCAGGGCTTTTCCAGACCTACCTGCAACACGATAGCGTTCACAATTCTATATTGAAACCTTATATTGACACAATTAAGACACAGTCAGAATTAATATTTTCTATGCCTGCAAAGGATGAAAAATGCGAAAAACAACGACTTGCTTTTGGTACAATTTCCAGTGCACTTTATGGACTCGTAATACATGCCGGGCTGAAGAATGCAGGTATATTCCACCAATTCTGCCCAATGGCTTTTAATGACAAGGGCGCCACCTGGCTTAGTGAAGAGTCGGAAATTAAGAACCCTTACTTTGGAAAAAAAATGCTGGAATGTGGAGAAACAATTGATAGCCTGTAATTTACAGAAGACTACTGAAGCACTACATTAATAATAAAAATAAATAATGACTTCTATCAGCACAAATATACTTATATAATAAACAACTGAGAATAGTCGATGAATTTAAAAATAACAATAAATTAAATCAAATCAGAAAACCATCACTATCCATGATCCGATTTAAAAAAAATAGCCATATCTGTTATATTACTTTTCTTATAGCTATTTTTCTGCCATCTATTATTTTTGCTCAGTCGGTAACACTCAGTGGGTATATGCGCGATGCGGCTTCGGGTGAGTCAATAATAGGCGGAACTGTATTTATTAAGGAGGCTGAACAGGGAGGCCAGAGCAATAGTTATGGCTTCTATTCGGTATCTGTAAAGCCCGGAAAATATACGGTTATTTATTCCTATGTTGGGTACAGTCCGATTAACCTGCAGATGGACCTGAGCAGCAATCTCACTTATAATGCTGAATTTAAAAGCTCAACAACACTTGGCGAAGTAAGTATTTCAACTCAAAGAAAAGACGAAAATGTAAAGAATACCGAGATGGGAACTGTAACCCTTTCTCTGGAACGGATCAAAACCTTACCTGTACTTTTTGGCGAAGTGGATATTCTTAAAACACTGCAATTGCTTCCGGGTGTGCAATCGGCCGGCGAAGGAAATGCAGGCTTTTACGTGCGTGGTGGTGGCCCTGACCAGAATATGGTGCTGCTTGACGATGCTGTGGTATATAATACAGGGCATTTATTTGGTTTCTTTTCCATTTTCAATTCTGATGCAATTAAAGATGTAACGCTGATAAAAGGCGGTGCGCCAGCCAACTATGGAGGTCGCCTATCCTCTGTAGTGGATGTGTATATGAAAGAGGGCAATATGAAAGAATATCATGCCGAGGGTGGTATTGGGTTGATTGCCTCCCGCTTATCGCTGCAAGGGCCAATAAAGAAGAACAAAGGCTCATTTATTGTATCCGGCAGGCGCACATATATCGATTACCTTGCGCGCCCATTTGTGAGTGCTCTGAAAACTTCAGGCTACTATTTTTATGATGCCAATATTAAAGCAAACTACATATTAGGTAAGCACGACCGGGTATATCTGAGTGGATATACGGGTATTGATAAATTTAAATATAAAAGCACAAACGGACATTTCAGCGCAAATATACCCTGGGGCAATACAACTGCTACAGCCCGTTGGAACCATCAATTTACAGATCAGCTCTTTTTAAACACTACGCTGGTATATAATTCTTACAATTTTGCCTCTAATTTCAATGAAAATCAATATGGCGTGCGGTTGTCATCTGGCATTGTAGATTATAATGCGAAGAGCGATCTGGATTATTACAGCAGTTTCCACCACCATTTCAAGGCTGGCCTGGCATATACGCATCATAAATTTATTCCAAACCAAATATCAGGGCAAATTGATACAATTGTTCTTCAACCAGACAATGCCCTTATTAAATATGCGCATGAGGCAGGCGCTTATATACTGGACGATTTTGACCCTGCAAAATGGTGGAAAATTAATGTTGGCTTGAGATATTCATGGTTTCAGCAGATAGGGCCCTATACAGGTTACAATTTCGATAAATTCCACAATCCAATCGACACTTTGCATTTCTCAAAAAACCAACCGGTTAAAACCTTTTCGGGATGGGAACCAAGGTTCAATATTCGCTTTGCTCTAAACGACAATTCTTCTATCAAAACAAGTGTTTCCCGGACTTTCCAGTATCTGCACCTGGTATCAGATAATGGCAGCACACTCCCGACCGATGTATGGGTACCGAGTACTTATATCGTAAAACCAGAAATAGCCTGGCAATACTCAGCTGGATATTTCCGGAATTTCCTCGATAACAAGCTGGAAACTTCAATTGAAGTCTATTATAAAGATATGCAGAATCAACTGCAATATAAAAGTAGTTATGTACCCAACAACCTGACCGACCCGGAGTTATCTTATGTTACCGGAAGAGGAACATCATATGGAGCTGAATTCTTTGTTAATAAAACACAGGGCAAATTCACTGGATGGGTTGGCTATACCCTTTCCTGGACCAACCAGTTATTTCCAGACCTGAACAGCGGTCAGACATTCCCGGCCAAGTACGACCGGCGACATGATATATCGGTAGTTGGCAGCTATACATTTAATAAAAAATGGAATGTTTCATCCGTTTTTGTATATGGTTCAGGTAATGCCATTACTCTACCCACTGCCTATTACATTATTGATTTCCAGGTACAGGAACAATTCAGTAAGATTAACGCTTACCGCGAACCTGCATACCACCGCCTCGATTTTGCTGCCACTTATACGCCTCAGCATGCAAAACCCCATAAATGGCAAGGAAGCTGGACATTTTCTATCTACAATGTATACAACCGCCAAAATCCTTATTTCCTGTATGTTGATACTGAGGGTACAGTTGGAAGTAAAGGTGGCGCCAAATTAACGGTATATGAAGTCTATATACTTCCGATTTTACCAAGTGTAACCTATAATTTCAAATTTTAGGTTTGATTTGCCTGAAAAATAAACATATATCATATTCTAGCTGCAACATTTTAAAGGTTTACCCATTTCGTTCAGTTGAACAGATGGGATAGCTTGTTTGAGAATTTCATGCAGTTATGGTTTATATTTTAAGAGAAAATCATTTCTATAACATAGCATTGTAGTTTCTAACAATTTCAAGGTTTCTTTGCTTAAATACATATGATATATTCTATAACATCCCAAGTTCAAGTTTTTTGTGAATCGATTTAAACTCCAGTCTGTAATTATGGTCATACAACAGTAAAATGATTTGTTTTTTGGAAATTAGTACATTATTTGACTTATTTTAGTAAAAAATTCGCCTGAAAGTTAATAATTACGAATTTTAATTTTGCAATTAACATCTGTTTTAAAAAGCATTTAGTATATTTACAGCTAATAATCTTTGCACTAAATTGGAAGTATGTACATGCACTAAATTTATTTGAACTATATTTACCATCTTAAAAAATCATACCCCACCCTTTTACCATACAAATCACCAATGTCAGCAAATAATTTTCAAAGAAATTATGTGTTGATTTTTTAATACCAGATGAATAGTATTTTATTTTATATTTATTAAATTTAAAATTGAGTTAATGGAAACAAACCTAACAAAGCATAAGGAAAAATATGCAAATATTTACGCACACGATCTTGATCTGACCCCAAAACATCCGGTATTTCCACCAGATTACCTGGAAGATGAGAAATACATATTTCTTGACCCAAGCCCAACATATATCAGGGTAAGCAGTAAGGATTTTTCTCATGTGGAAGTGGATATTAAAGAAGGTAATGCTCCTTGCCAGGTGTGTTTTCTGAGAGGAAACGATCCAATGGAAAAAGATTTTGTATGGATAGGTGAATGTAAATCAATAAAGATTCCATATACTGATAGTGGTATTTGTGATGTTTACTTTCTCAGAAAACTGAATAAGGGTTTCTGCAAAGGGCATTACAAATTCACAAAAGAGTAGTGAGCTATCAATTAGTCTTTCAATAAAAAATCCCCACCGCTGGTGGGGATTTTTTATTGAAAATATTAGCAAGTATAAAGCGATCACAGTTAACAACTAAATTAATGCAATTCGCTTATGCAGAATAATTTAAGAATGGCTAAGGCACGGTAGAAACCGTGCCTCTGTTGCCATGCTTTTATTATTCAAAACCTAAACCATGAATAACTAACTCACTATTAAACCACGACACAAAGGTAAATGTGCAGTGAGGCGACAATAATGATTGCCGTCAGCAGAATAGCTGATGTTGGTCATTATTGCAATATCTGGTTTAAATCCGAAAACCAACCTAGGAACCAATATACCTGATCACAACATTATTCAATTACAACCTTAAATAAAATGCTGATTAAAGCGGGTATATTCGATTAATAAAATACCACACCTCTTTATATTTCCATGTGATTTACAATAACCCTGCCCCTGCCTGACAAATATCATGTATTTCAGTGATACAAATCATAAATTAATCTCTCAAACAATTTGCACATTTGCTATTATGTGATTTTTAAGACCAAATATTTCTAAATTTACACTGGTAAATTTAATCTTATCAAGATAATTGTTCAGAAATAAAACAAAAAACATGAAAAAAATCTTACTGCTTGCATTGCTCTGTTTTATAGGTATGGCCAGATCAAAAGGACAATGCGTAATTTATGCGTGCGACAACACCGGTGCGTTTGGAGCAGGTTATAATGATGATAATAAGCCAACCACCTATCAGGAATGTACTGATGTTGCTCAAAAGCTTTGCAAAGAAAAGGGTGGTACTGATTGTACTTTATTGTATAAAAGTGCAAAATCAGGCTGGTGGGGCATTATTAATGGGAAAAAATCTGATGGACGTAATTTTTTCCAGGGTGGCGATGGTTATGACAGTAAAAGTGATGCCGAAAGGGAGATAAGAAAAAAGTACAGGAATGATGGCGGAGTCAATGCTGATAACATTACTGTATATACCTGGTATTCGTATTCCAATGTGAAGTACTAGCTTTTTTTGAATCGCTATTTTCGAAAAATTCTATAATTCACATATCAGCAATTGATTCTTATCAATTGGCTCATTGACTTCCATCATATGTATATATGATACACGGAACTACTATTGTGCAAAAATGATGAATATGCGATCCACTTTTTTGGCAACCACTTGTATCTTTATCCTGTTTTGGAGCAATGCCAGTGCCCAAAAGAAAAGCTACAATTTCCCATTCAATCACAGTCTCTGGGACAGCATCAGCAAACAGAAGCTGACAGCAGTTTGTTCTCCAACCTATACTGACCACACATTTACATTTGGTAAGGTAAAAGTTACACGGCCGGTTTGCCATTTTGATAAACAATGCGGATTTATATTTAATGATACTGCCGATTTTCTGAAGGACGGGTCCTATACAATTGAGATGTATGTGGAACTTGATGCCATTTACGGTGCGAATAAATTAATCGATTATTTGAACCTGGCTGATGATAACGGCCTTTATGAAAACAATGGAGCCTGTACTTTCAGAGGACCAGGAAATGTTTCGGGTGATGTATTTACCAATGGAACGTACAACTTTGTTGCTATTACCCGTAACGGCACATCAAAGGAGGTGAAAATGTATGTAAACGGGCAATTTATTGACGGAATTACCGACGACGGCGAGCGTATAGTAGCCATGTATGATGCCAACAAAACACTGAGATTTATTCAGGATGATAATTACTCAAATGGCACCGAATGCGGTATCGGCAATATAGCGCTTCTAACGATTTACAATTCGGTATGCGATGAGGCTATAATAAAAAATCATTTAGGCGCCCTTGCTGAGAATCTGAAAATAAAACCAGCCGTAACTAAATCAACAAAATAGTTACACACCCTCATCTACATTTTAGTATACTTTTTCTGAAACATTTGGTCTCAGAAATCATTTTTGATATTTAGTATCAAATTCTGCATCAATAATTGCATAAATATTTATTTATTACGTCATTGATTAAGATCAAATACTCCGCTGATTAAGGTCAAAAACAACATTTAATGTGGAATATATTTTTGCTTCTCAAAAACAAAAATTATGAACAAACTACTTCTTTCTTTAGGTGTTTCCCTCCTTTTGCAGGCAAATACCACTTCTGCTCAATTGGTGTATACTTACCAATTCGACAGCAATATGCACACAACTGGTGTAAGCGTGGGCCCGGATCTCATACCTAACTGCACACCTACTTATACCATGACCACATTCCCCGCACTGGGAGGTATTATACATCCAACTTGTCATTTCGGGTATGAATGTGGCTTTATATTCAATGATGCTGCCGGTTTTATTGCCGCCGGATCATACTCTATTGAAATGTATGTAGAAATGGATACCACTGCATCCTGGCGTAAACTGGTGGACTATATGAATCTAACTGATGATAATGGTTTATATAACGATGCCGGTGCCCTCGTTTTCAAGGGACCGGGATCTGTGTCTGGCAGTTACTTTACCGATGGCACCTACTCATTAATTACTATCACAAGGGATGCAATATCACAAAAAGTAAGGATGTTTGCCAATGGCCAATATGTAGATGGCTTTGTGGATAATGGTGTAGCTGTAGCAAAGTATGATGCCAATAAAAAGATCCGGTTACTGCAAGATGATACTTATTCCACCGGAACTGAAAGCACCTCAGGCAATATAGCATTACTTAAAATCTATAATTATGCTCTTGATTCAGCTACAGCAATTGCCCATAATTCAGCCATTGGTTTATTTTTCGCCCCCCTTGATGTAAATGAACAACAAACATTACTGCCAAATATTGATCTATCCCCTATTCCGGCTGATGGGTATATATCTGCAACTAGTTACAATTCAAAATCAAGTGATTATATTATCACTGACATGACAGGCAAGAATATTCTAACAGGTAAATTACTTCCGGGTACAAACCAGATTGATATTAAGATTTTGCCGGCAGCTATGTATATTTTGAAATCCGTATCTGAAAACGGATATACTACTTGTAGCAAGTTCATCAAAAACTAGTTTATTAGTTAAGAGAAATGTCCAAATCAGGAATTGTATTCCCGATTTGGACATTTCTCTTATAATCACATCAATATATCTGATACTTAATACATAAAAAATCCAGCCCCGAAGCATGAAGCTGGATTTTTATACCATAATTGGATTATTGTTTTGCGCCTTTTTCCTTCGCTTTATCTTTTGCCTTTCTTTCCAGCATATCAATTACACTGGCGATATTATTGTGGTCAAGCCTTTTGCCTCTGATGATTTTTTTCTCATCCAGCAGGTATATGGTTGGGGTGCTGTAAACATCGTATTTATTGTGGTAATCGCTGGTATGGTCGGGGTCCCAGGTATTGGTCCAGTCGAGCATATTATACTTCTTGTTAAAATTGTGGATGGTTGTATCGTCAGTTTCGGTAGCCACCGTATATATCTTAACACCTTTATCTTTCAATACAGCCCTGTAGAGCGAATCAAGTCCTGGCATTTCGTGCTGGCAATGGCCGCAGTTGGGAGAATAAAATACAACCAAAGTATATTTTGCCTTCATTGCCAACATACTCTGCTCCTTTTTAGTATGTACTTCAGGTAGTTTTATTTCCGGTGCAATATTACCAATTACATTCGGAGCAATTTTCTGAGCCCTTTCCATATACTTCGTCAGTTCTTCGTTTGTAAGCCAGAAAGCCTCGCCTTTCATGTAGTAATTCTCAACCAGGTACACAAATGCCTCATCCATACCCATTACTTTGCTATTTTCAGCATTACGGGTCAGCCACCAGAGGGAATAATGAAACATATCGTGGGTGCCCTTGCATTTGCGCAGTAGATAATCGCTCTCTTTCTCCACACTATCGGGCCATGGAAGTACGAGTTTTGAGAAGTACTCCTCGATTCTCGCATCATAGAGAGGAGTATAAATCAGTCTGTCATCGTGGAAGTCAAAACCATCCCAATAATGAGCTTTATAATATTTGTAGGCAAAAGTTGAATCTTTGGTAACACCATCTTCCAGGTAATGCGGACCTTCAGGAATTTCGGGTGTCTCCATGGCGCTGAAAATTGCCGCCAATAATGACCGGGGATATTTTTTAATATAATCGCGACGATATTGGGTAAGCACTTTTGAAGCTGCAACTGATTTTTTGCGAACAACATCTGTATCGGCAGCTGATGTAGCTTTTTCCAGTTCTTTTTTCAATTTGTCCTGATCTGCAGAATAGCCTTTCAGATAATCTACATAAGCTTCAAAACGCTCATTTTCGGGTGAGTTTTTGAACTTAACTCCGTCAGGAAGTTTACTCTTGGTCACAGTAATAGTCATATTATCGCCCTTATTGAGCAAAAATTCAAAATTGGTTCGCTCAGCATCTTTTACCAGAATTATATAGATACCACCCACAAAACTTGAATCATGATTTGTCTTACTATCAAATACAGCAACTCCGTTATGGTCCAGTTTAACAGAATCGGAAATAAAAATAGTTGGCCTTCCTTTTCCATAATAATGGACCAGGTAAACAAGGGAATCTTTCATATCAGTCATTTTTAACTGAATATGATAGCCCTCTCCGGCTATTGAACTAAAAGAAAAACCTAATAACAACACCAATGCAATGAGAGAAATTCGCTTCATAAGTTTAATTTTGAATAGTTTACCGTAAAAGACAGTATTGTTTTGATTTATGTTGGTAAAGAAAATCAAAAATAAATCATAAAAGTGAACTCCAATCCTGTTTTTATTAAAATCAGTTGGATTGAAGGGATTTTAAAAAAATACTAACAAAACGGGGCTTCAATCAATATTATTAAGTTTGTATTTTCTTTTGAGCCATTTGGCAATAGCAACAATAACCAGGCCTGCGGGAATGAGCCATAAAATTTTGGTGAGTTTAAACTGATCTCCAAGGATAAACACGGTTATACCATTAGATACCAGGATACAACCCATGATAAGCAAACTATAATAAAGCCCTTTTATAATGCGCATATTGCTAAGGTAATAAATTCGGGTAAATGGATCTCAGAAGCTTGCAAAAGTCATAATGATATGCAAATGCCGATTATTAGGCAAAGTAAGAACCGGTTGATAATGAAAAAGCGCATTAGTTCATTTCTTTACAGGCAAAACAGGCAGATTCTGTTGCACTCTTTCTCCCGGCCTGACGGTATGAGGTGGTATAAAGGATGGTGGTGGTGGAGTTAACGTATGGGTTGGATTAACAGCCGGCATGGTTTTATTTTGTATAGTTGTTACATTGGCCAGGATTTTGGTATATATGGTATCCAGTTTGTCAGAATTTACTTTATACCATTCCAGGCTCTCATTAAATTGTTCGGGAGTAATTTTGTAGTGATTAAATATAGAAGCATAAAAAACAGCAAGAGAATCATAATTTTTTGTACCTGGCTTATGAGCGCTGTCTCTCACTATAGTGCTGAATGCTTCGGCAAGATTTATATCCATCAGCACCTGCTGCATCATTTTTGGCGGCATGTGGTAACCCTGATCAGCGGTTTTATTCCTGCAGGAAACTACCATTAATAAGGCAATGATGACTGGTAATAATTTGTACAAATGTCCTTGAATTATAAACTGTTAACTGTAAACTGCTAATTGTAAACCGTAAACTGCAAACTACCTGTATGCATTATACTTTCCTGCATTAGGCACATCCATAGCAGTAAGCAGGGTAATGTACTGGCCACGTTCCTGCTTGGGCGCCTGCGATAATAAATGCAGTATTTCATCTGATTTGGCATTGAAAATAAACTGCATCAATACGGAGCTGGGGTTTTCCCTGTTCACGTTATAAAGTCTCTTAAGGCTTGCCAGAATACGGCTGCGTGATTCATTTGGCTTCATATACATACTATCCAGCCCCTCACGGTGCATAGTATACCAGAAACCGCGTACCTCAGCAAAACGGTTATTCAGCAACTGATCTGTGATCCAGAACCTGTTGCGTTGATTCTCTGCCGGTTTCCAGCCCGAAATCCCTTTGCCATCAGGGGCGCTGTTGGTTACATTCTGAGCTTTTTTGAGGTAAGTACTGCCACCATCAGGCGCAAAACTATCATAATCCAGCGCCAGCACCAGATAAGCATAGTAGGCCATAATTGCAGTTGCATTGGCAGCCAACGGATCTGAGCCAGAAACCTGGTTATCATCAAAATGCAGTGTATTGCCTTGAGCAAAGTGAAAAGCAATATCCTTATCAAGGTAATTTACAATGGTAGAAGTATAGCCCGAATTATAAACAGGCCTTGTAGCCTGTATGCTCATTGTTCCGGCATAGGCATCTACATCGCCGTTCAAGTTGTTGCTGGTGAGATTAAAGAGTATGTTGACATCAATTTTTTCGGCTGGCTTGAATTCATCATTAGTCCATTTCTGGG
Source organism: uncultured Bacteroidota bacterium (assembly GCA_903904855.1). Taxonomy (GTDB): domain Bacteria; phylum Bacteroidota; class Bacteroidia; order Chitinophagales; family Chitinophagaceae; genus Nemorincola. Next base: position 18,905 of record CAIVEH010000206.1, read on the forward strand.
TATTGAAAAATTCATTGAAAGCCTTTTGCATGGTAACAAACAGCTGTTGATCAACATTTGTAATCTTATCATGCATGATGGATATCTTGCAATTGAACTCCTGCCCCCACCCCTCCATGCTTAAAGCCAGGAATAATACCAGGCTAAACAATTTCTTCAGCATATCTCAATTTAATAAGTTTATCTACAATAGCGTGTGCTGCAATTTTCTTTGATTGCAATGGCAATTCTATATTTTCTCCACCCCTCAGCAGAAGTGTAATTTTATTGGTGTCATGACCAAAACCAGCTCCTTCATCCTTCAATGAATTCAACACAATCATATCGGCATTCTTCTTTTCCAGCTTTCCGGATGCATGTTCCAGCTCATTATTTGTCTCTAATGCAAATCCTACTAACGTTTGCCCCGGCCCTTTTATTTTACCCAGGCTTGCTAAAATATCCTTATTTTTTGTAAGCTGGAGATTGAATTCATCATCCAGTTTTTTAATTTTTTCAATTGCCATGGCTATCGGCCTATAATCGGCCACAGCAGCAGCCAAAACAGCTATCTTACAATCAGCAAACGTATCCATACAGGCATCATACATCTCCTGTGCCGTAACAACATGTACTGTCTTTACCTTTGAATGGGATGTCTGCAAATTAGATGGACCCAACACCAAGGTAACTTCGGCTCCTGCATCTGCCAGCGCTTCTGCAACTGCGATGCCCATTTTCCCGGTCGAAAAATTGCCTATAAACCTCACGGGATCTATTGGTTCATATGTAGGGCCTGCAGTAACAAGTGCTTTAATCCCGCGCAATGGTTCAGATGAAATACTCCAAAAGCCATCAAGGAATTGCAGAATATCTTCTGGTTCAGCCATTCTTCCGTCACCTGTCAACCCACTGGCCAATTCGCCATGACCTACAGGTAGAATATGGTTACCAAAACCTTTAATCCTTGAAATATTGCTTTGGGTAGATGGGTGATGCCACATATCCTCATCCATAGCCGGCGCAATAAATACAGGGCAGCGGGCCGAAAGATAAACAGCATTTAAAAGATTATCGCATAGTCCGTTAGCGAGCTTACCTAAAGTATTGGCGCTGCATGGGGCAATAAGCATAGCATCGGCCCACAAACCAAGTTCTACATGGTTATTCCACGTAGCGCCATCAGATACTGAAGATAAAACAGGATGTTTAGACACCGTAGCCAGCGACAACGGACTTACAAACTGACTGCCTGCAGATGTCATCACTACTCTAACCTCTGCCCCTGCTTTTACAAGCAATCTTACCAGGTGTGGCGCTTTATAAGCTGCAATACTTCCGGTAATACCCAATACTATTTTTTTCCCTTTCAGAGACATGATTTTGAAAACTAATGCAATTTAAGCATAAAATTGAAACAGGTGATGAATGTAAAGGTTAAAAAGTACGTAAGGTTAAAATAGCCCCCCGCATAAACCTTGTATGTTTAAGAGGCACTATTATCAGAATAAATCAACTCATTTTGTATACTATTGTTTCCTTGCAACCCGCCCGAATGAATGCATAATATCCTGTCGCTGACCGAGAAATCATTGTTTAACAGCATCTGATGGACTCCATACATCATTTTAGAAGTATAAACAATATCCAACGGTATTTTGTTTTCAGTATAAAAGTCGTTCATAAACCGGAGCAATTCCTTATTCCATTTCCCAAATCCGCCAAAATGATAGTCATCAATCAACTGCCAGTTTTTATCTTTCCCCTCATGAAGATGGACTGCTATATTATGTTGCAAATAATCGCCCCCCTTCATTGGCACCAAACCCAGCATTTGCTGCTCAATAGGCAGACCGTTGCGAAGACCGGCAAGGGTAGTTCCTGAACCCACGGCTGTAATCACATGGGTATAATCACTGCTTACAAATCTATTCAGCAATGCAGCTCCTGCCCTGCCCCATTCATTGGCGCCACCTTCAGGCACAAACAATATCTCATCAAAATGCCTGACCAGTTCGTTTGCCCAATCGGGCTCATGCCTGTCTTTGTAATCCTCTTTTGTTACAAATATCAATTCCATTCCTTCGTCCCGGCAGGCTTTCAAAGTAGGTGTGAGCCTGTCATACTTCCCCCTAACAATACCAACTGATGCCAGGCCAAATTTCCGGGCTGTAAAGGCTGTTGCAATAAGATGATTGGAAAACCCGCCGCCGAAAGTAACAATGGTTTTAAAATTATGTTCTGTGGCATACTTCATGTTCAGCCGCAGCTTGAACCATTTATTACCGGAAATAACAGGGTGAATCCGGTCGAGCCGGAGCATATCCAGGGCAGTAACTTTTTTCTGGTACCAGAACTTATTAAGTGGCTGAATCACTGCCAGCCGTTCATCAATTATATCCATACTCCTTTAGGTAATTATCATTATCGCGCCACTTGGGACGCACTTTAACAAACAACTCCAGGTGCACTTTTTTCTGCAGAAATTCTTCAATTACTTTACGTGAATTGATACCCAATTGCTTGATCATACTGCCGCCTTTGCCCAATAATATCATTTTCTGGGTTTCCCTGCTCACAATAATATCCGCCTTTATCACATCTAGCGTTGTCTTTTCTTCGAAGGACTGAACCAAAACGGCTGCATGATAGGGAATCTCCTCTTCGTATATGGAGTATATCTGCTCCCTGATCATCTCCCCAACAAAGAAGCGCTGGGACCTGTCGGAAATACTGTCATCAGGATAATAAGCAAATCCTTCAGGCAGATGCTTCAGGATCAGAGGCATGATTTTATCTGTATTGATTTCCTTCTTTGCAGATATAGCCAGTACATCCCACTTCGGATATTTTTCCTGATAGACATTCAATGATGTATCAATAGTACTTTTATCCTTCAGCACATCGGTTTTATTCAATAATAGGATTGTAGGCACTTTAAGTTTCAATTGATCGCTGATAAGCTCAAACTCCTCAATCGGCCTGTTGATATCATGCATCAGAATAGCCACATCCGCATCTTCCAGTGCGCTTTTCACCTGCAGCATCATTTTCTGGTGCAGCTTATATTTTGGCTCAATTATTCCTGGAGTATCAGAAAAAACTATCTGGTATCCAGGCTCTGTAAGAATGCCCAATATACGGTGGCGGGTGGTTTGCACCTTGGGGGAAATAATTACCAGCCTTTCACCTAACAATAGGTTGAGCAAAGTGGACTTACCCGCATTGGGCGCACCGAATATATTTACAAAACCCGATTTGAATTGTTCTGGCATAATCGGCAAAAATAAGCAGAATTAAAGCAAGTATGCTCAAAGATTGATATTAATTGCCATTATCAGCTCAATGATTTTATTTTTTCGGCATGTTTTACAGGGTGCAGAAAGAAATAATTCGTCTCCAGAGTTTCATCTGTCACCCTGCCAAAAGGCACTAATTTACCTCCATGAGAAGTATAACAATTATATCCGAAATTGCCATAAAAATCAATAATGTCGTTGGGGTGATAACCGAATTTCGCAGCCCATTTACGCAGCATTTCAGAGAATACTACAGGCTTATATTTTTCGATGGTTGCGGCACCACCTTTATAAACAAAAAGTTCAGCTCCTTCCACATCGCATTTTATAAAATCCAGTTTGGGAATATTGTTTTTTGCAACAAAATTATCAATTGTGTCGGCAGGGCATTCCAGTAATATCATGCTGTCATTCTCGGTTATGTTTACAGATGACGAAGCGCCTGTTAGAGCAGGAGAATAATAAAATGACAGTGTTTTTACAGTATCTGAAAATGCAAAATCATTAAGTATTATGTTTTGAGACTGGTTTAATTCTGTATTGCTTTTCAACTGTGCAAATGTAGCTGGTATAGGTTCAAAACAAATGATAGTAGCGTTTGGCAGTTTTTTTGCCAGATGATTGGAATACCAACCTATATTGGCCCCGATATCAAAAATTGTATCGCCATCATTAACAAGACTGTACAACATTTCCGAATCCTCTTGTTCGTACTGATCAAAATTAAAGGCTTCAAGCGGTGTAATCCTTTTGTCGGCAATATCCAGATAGAATTTTACACCTCCAGGATGAAAATTTGTCTGCCGTGTAACGAAAATGACTTTCCCATCCTCTATCTCAATTTTTCCAATTTCAGTCCCAGCCAGTCTTTCTGAAAACTCGAATAAAACACTATGGTAGACATGCATTTTATCGGCAAATTCGGGTTTAGTCAGTTTGCCGTTTTTGAAATCTGATTTTATGTCTTTGATATTCATTTTCGTTTTGAGAATTAATGAAGCTTAATTGCAGTTAATCTTAGTTCAGATAAAAACCTGGATATTGCAGGCTGAGGATAATACATAAACCAGGAAAGAGCAGCCTATATCATGCACTAACCTTGTCTTTTACAACTTTCAATTGATTAAAGTCAGCCAAAGTCTGGTTCCAGTTATCAAACCTGATAGCTTTGTCATCAATGTAGCAAACAGCTCGAGGTTTTTCGCTGGTAATTGAGTTGACGTATTTCGCAATATCATGTTTTTCCAGCCATTCCCATACCAACTCCGTACCTGACTTCCCATTAACAAGAGGTCTGTCTGGCTTTGCCTTGGCTGTAAAAACAATTATCCGGTAGTGCTCAGACAATTGCTGCAGTGCCTCTTTTGCTCCTGCAATGATAGCGCCACTAACTGTACCATCCCCTACTCCTTTATGATCATGTATTACCCCATCAAAATCGACCGAAATATTGAATTGTTCCTGATCTTTTACCTGGCTTATAAATTCATCCAAATTCATTGCGAAATCCTGTTAGTTAGAACTACTCGTATTTTCCACCGGCTATCAGAATTGATTTATCCCAGCGGGTTTGTAAAGTTTGGATCCGGTTTTCATCTTCTTTATAAATCATTCCATAAAAATTACGTTTGTTTTTCAACCACATAAGTTCAAATCCAACGGCTTTTAATATTCCCCTGTCTCCGCCATTAGACAGAGTTGCTTTCTGCGCATCAAACAATACTTTCCTGGTTTCGAATTTCATCAGATTTCCCGGTATTAACTTCTCAAAGAAATACAATGAATCTGCAGAAACACCGCCACCTATTACAGTTTCCATATCAGGTCGGAATGCTCTTGCCTTAACCAGAACTTCATCACAAATTTCCCTTACCTGCTCCACATTAATGTCTTCTTTGACAAGCCCCAGTGACCCGGTCATATCAGTACGACCAATAACAATCCCCTTTAGCTGGTCAATAGTCGGCAATTTCAACATATCATCAAAATTCCTGACACTATATATAGTTTCAATATTCACCAGGAAATCAACTTCTTTTCTTTCGTCTTCAGGGAAGGCCATATTGGCGCATGACAGGTATTTATTAAGTGCATATGGTGTTTCGATCATTGGGCCTACTATTCGGGTTACACCAATAGAACGGGCATCATACATATCTTTGAGGGCCTCACATCCGCCGATTTTAATGGTCAGGTCAAGGCCGGCCTTTGTAATAATTTCTTTCAGGCGGAGGGCTTCTTCCAACCGGGTTCCTTCAGCTTCAAATTCAGCTTTTATACCTATTGCGAAATGATTCTCTTTCAAATCCTTCAGCTGGTCAACCATCTTCCTTTCAAGTAAATTCACCTTATCTTAGTATTAAGTCTGGATCAAAATACAAAAGTAATATAATCAACCAACATATTCCTTTATCAGCAGATTGGTACGAAACTCTTCCCTGTCTAGAAAAGGAGCCATATCTTCAAGTGGAGCAGATACTATGCGGCCATCATCCAATTTTCTGGATGATACTTTTGGTAAGAATTTATAATCCTCAATCAGCATTACTTCACAAATAACAGGGCCTGGCTCATTAAGTACATCCTGAATATTTTTTTTCAAATCATCGTGTGAGGTTATCTTAAAAGTTTTAAACCCGTATGCTTGTCCGAGTTTTATAATGTCAGGAAAACTCACTCCCGATTTCGGGTCACTTCCTACCCTATGTCCACCGAAAAAACCATCCTGTGTCTGCTTAATAGATATGTATCCATTATTATTGAGATAAAATAATTTTATTGGCATCTGGTGATGAATAACAGTTTGCAACTCCTGTATATTCATCTGCAGGCTGCCATCACCTGCAAGGCAGATAACATCCTTAAATTCATTGGCAACACATGCACCTATGGCTGCGGGCAAATCGAAACCCATTGATGCACAGCCACTATTATGTATATACCGGAACTTTTGCTTAATGGGCAAAGCCTGAAACGTAACGATACAGGCAGTACCATCTCCTGATACACAGATGCCGTTCTCCGGTATACAATTACCTAATTCCTCCATAAATACATATGGATGAACATGGTCTGATTCGGTATGGTATTCCGGCAATACAGCCGGGTATTTATCCTTACGCACCTGGCACCAATTAAGCCAATCAGTATGGCTGGCTTTTATTGAGTGCTTAAGCTCATTGCTCAACAGGGTAATGAAATCTTTCGCATCGGCACATACAGGTAAATCAGGTTTCACTGTAGGTTTTTGTAATTCGGCATTATCAATATCAACAACAATTTTATATGCTTCCCTTGCAAAAAACTCCCAGTTATAACTGATCTGCCTGATGTTGTTACGTGTACCAATGGTTAATAAAAGGTCGGCATTCTGAACAGTAAAATTCCCTGGCCTGGTGCCCGAAGTACCGAAGCGTCCTATATAATTCGGATGATCTTCACCGGTTACATCCATCCCGTTAAAAGTGGTAACTACCGGTATATTGCAACAAGACAGCAATTTATCAAATTCATTAACAGCTCCTGCTATCCTGATCCCATGACCAGCCAGAATCACCGGGCGCTTTGCTTCACTGATTTTCCTGGCTATAATTTTCACGGTTTCATTTAATGAAATATCCTCTGTACCAGCCGGAACACTGAACCCTTTGAGACTTCCTTCATCTATCATGGCACCCTGCACATTCATTGGAATATCGAGCCATACAGGGCCATAACGTCCTGTTGTTGCAATATGTATTGCTTTCTCCAATTGATACCTCACCTCTTTCGGGTCTTTGATCATACAGGCATATTTAGTAATCGGAGCTACAATACTTATTATATCGACCTCCTGATCGCCTAGTTGCCTAAGGCCCTTAATTTCAGGGCAGGAATAGATAGTCGTTTCAAATTTCACCTGGCCAGAGAGATACAAAACAGGTACAGAATCCGTCCATTGTCCCATCACTCCGCTTAGCGCGTTTAATCCCCCCGGTCCTGTTGTTACATTTACTACAGCAAGCCTGTTGGCAACTCTGGCATAACCTTCTGCTGCTATGGCGCTGGCCTGTTCATGATGGTTGCATATATATTTAAGTTCTCTGCCAAGGGAATCGTTCAAATGCATGGCTCCACCACCTGTTACCATAAAAACATATTCAACCCCATATGCTTTCAGCCTTTTAGCAATATAATCAGTTGCTTTTATCATATAATATCCACTCTAATAATTACTCCGAATTAAATGTTATTCCAGGAAACTGGCAATTGTTCTTTTAAAACCTTCAACGACAAAAATCTCAGGCATCCAGTCTAACTTTTGTATCTTATCTATACTGAGTGATATCCTCTTTACAGGGCTTTTAAGATAGCTTTTGTCGGCTACCGGGTTTGCCATCACGACTCTGAGATTGAGTTCCGGGTATAAGCCCACAAGAGTATTTGCAAGGTTCAGCATACTATATTCCTGATAAGGGTTAGCTACATTATAAGCCTGACCATTTTCACCATTTATCAGTACTGTCAGATAACCCAGAGTAGCATCTGCAAGGTAACAGAATGGACGGACTGCGCTTCCATCACTTTTCAGCACTATGTTTTGCCTGTTTACGATATTGGAGACAAAATCAGCAAATACCCTTCCATCGTTCAGCGCCATCCCGGGTCCATATGTATGCGCCGGCCTGACAATTTTTGCATTTACACCATATTGGGCGTGATAACTGGCGCAGATGTTTTCACCCATCCTTTTACTTTCGCCATAACAAGCTCTGATTTGAGTGCAATCCAGATAACCAAAAGTATCTTCCTTAATTGGTATGTCTTCCTCTTTCACTTCCCCATAAACTTCACCCGAGCTGAAGTATAGAAATGACTCAACCTCATTTTTTCTGGCCAATTTTATCAGATTAATCGTACCTAATACATTCGCGTTTAAAGTACCCACAGGGTCTGTTCCAAAATATATAGGACTGGCATGGCTGGCAGCATGAATGATAAAATCAATTTTCTCTTCAATTTCAATTGTCTCACTTACATCCTGAACATTAATCCTGAGCAAAGGATGAGCCAATAAATGCCTGAATCTGTTTTCTGTCTTAATCTTATTTCTTACTAATGCTATTACTTTAGTATTGTAAGACCTGTCCAATGCAAGAAAAGCTTCTGCAAGATATGCAGGTAAGAACCCATTTGCACCTGAAATAAGTATTGTTTTATTTCTAAATCTTTCCCAATACTTAAACTTATTAATAATCAGATCAATATCTCCCCTTATAATATTATTCAATGAAAATAAATTTATCCCATATTAAACTACTATTTGCTTATACATGTTACCAGAACAAGTATATTCTATTTGTGTTTGACAATCAAAAATACTATTTTCGGGCAGTTCAAAATACAGTAAGCGCAATATTACATAGATAATTATGAAAAAACTTATTTCAGTTATTACGCCCTGTTACAATGAAGAAGGAAATATTGCCGCTATGGTGCAATCCATTGGTGAAATATTTGAAAAACTCCCCCAATACACCTTTGAGCATGTCATCATCGATAACTGCTCTACAGACAATACACCAGATATACTAAGAGCTATTACCAATGACAATAAAAACGTCAAAGTAATTTTTAATGAACGCAATTTCGGATGGATAAGGTCACCATTTTACGGTCTGATTCAATGTCATGGTGATGCTGTAATATTTCTGGCATCCGATTTTCAGGATCCGCCTGAACTCATCACCCAATTCTTAGAAAAATGGGAAGAAGGGTATAAAATAGTGATTGGTATAAAACAGCAAAGCAAGGAAAACAAGCTGATGTTTGGCGTAAGAAAGTTTTTTTATAATCTACTGGCCCGAGCCTCTGATGGCGAACCAACCATAAAAAACTTTACAGGTTTTGGATTATATGACCAGAAATTCATTTCCATAATCAGAAAACTCGATTACCAGTACCCTTACTTAAGAGGTCTGGTTTCAGAACTCGGTTTCAGGCGATTTGAAATTCCATATGTGCAGCAACAACGTTCTGCAGGCAAAACAAGCGCCAATTTTTTCAAGCTTTATGATGCAGCTATGCTTGGTTTTACCAGTCACTCCAAGCTTCCTTTAAGACTGTCAGCATTCATCGGTTTTTTTTCATCCATTCTAAGTTTATTAGTCGCTGTTGGATACTTTATATATAAACTGCTGTTCTGGGATTGGTTTGAAGTTGGCCTGGCACCACTTGTTATAGGTGTCTTCTTTTTCGCATCGGTTCAGCTATTTTTTATTGGAATAATAGGAGAGTACATCGGGTCTATTAATACTGAAGTCCGGAAAAGACCACTGGTAATTGAAAGAGAGCGCATCAATTTTGATAAGTAAATGTAGCAGGACCGCCCGCCGCTAAACCCACTGCCATTGCCCGCAAAAGTGGTTATTATACCAGAAAGTTCAATTTTACGTACACTTCAAAAGGAGTAGTCGGAAAAATGAATATTTCCTGTAGCCTTACTTTTCCAGAATAATACCCATATTCCCTGCATTGATTGCAAGCACTTTATTATACAAGCCCAGGGCCTTAAAGATGCCTACCCACATTTTCTTTAATGGCAGCGGAGACATACGGATCCAATAACTGAATGGGTACCCATTTTTAACATCAAAAACAGATACTACCTTAAACCCTGCTTTTTGACACAACTGTGGAAGATTTTCTTTATTAAACAGGTAGATGTGCTCAACATCAATGATCGGCGACTTCTCTCCGAATATTTTTGCCTGCAGTGCCTTTGTATTGTGCATGATCAGGTAAGCATTACCCCCTGGCTTCACATTCTTATACATGTTTTGCAGCATACCCAACGGATCACTCAGGTGATCCAATGTCTGGAAACAGCACACAAGGTCAAAATAATTCTCAGGGTATAAGCCCGCCCCGTAAAACCCCGTATGAATATTGTCTTTTACATCGGCCCGGGCAATTGCTTTTGGTTCTTCACCAGGCTCTACCCCATACACTTCATCATAACCATTATCCTTCAGCACCTCCAGAAAAAAACCATTACTGCAACCTATATCAAGTGCCTTTTTCTTGCTCCATTTTTTTACAAACTCCGATATGGGCTTCCAGTAATCTCTTTTAATAAATTCGGTCTGCTCACCAAAGGTTACGACACTTTCTTTATAAAGCTTATTAAGTGAATTGTCATCGAGAATATTTCTCGAAAAAATAAGGCCGGTTTTCTGGCACTTTACCATTTCATAATGAAAATGATCTGCCGTTCTGCGTGCCGAAAACACTTCAGCATTAAGATCTTCATCCTTGAAATTTTTCTGATAAAGGACAGGATGACCAGCAGGGTCTGTGCTGTCACAAAATAAACATTCTTTAGTTACGTATTGATACCTGGTTGCCTGTGCCAATTTCAGTTATGGTTTTATAAAATTCAAAAATCAGGCCTTGGCCTTTTTACACGAAATTACTATCTGAGCCCCGAAATACTTTTTCAGTGGGTATATTTTTTCCATCATTGGTTGGAAAAAATAAATGATTTTAGTCAAAAATGTCGGGAAGAAGAATGGAACAAATCCTATAAAATCTATCCGCTCCACCTCAAATCCACTCTCTACGCACCATTGTTTCAACTGGCCTGAGCTAAATGATCGTTCCTCATGCAGCCTGTGGTAAGGAGAAACCTTTTCAATGATCTTCAATATAGGATTATTCCCGTTCGGCTCAATTATAACAATCCTGTCCGACATCAGGATACTATTTGCAATAGCTTGTTTAGGATTATTCAGGTGATGCAAGACCCCCCTGATTACGCCAACATCAAATTTCTTTTTAGGAAAAGTGGAAGTGGTAAGTATGTCGCCAACAAAAAAATCAATTTTCGGATATTTTACGGCTGCAACTTTTATAGCTTCCGATGCTGGATCAAATCCGGTAATTTTCAGGTTAGGCCTTTGTTGATACAAATCATTTGAATAGGTACCATCACCTGCACCGATATCAATTAAGGTAACTGCGTTGTCATCTATCATAGCGAGCGCTGCATCAGTCATCCTTTTATTGGCCAATACAGAAGACAGGGATGCCTTGGTAGTGTACATATAGCCATCGTTAGCGGCAACATCTGAATTGAAAGCATCAACATTTTTCTTTAAGGTTCCCATGAATTGGCTAAATTTATTTTTTAAATTATCAATTTATTTTAATCCGTTCTTGAAATTTTCGATTTCCATCGCGCTGTTTAGCATCTTTCCGCGGTAAATTATCGATCTCCTGATAAATTTCGGCCTGCCCTTGGTTTCTTCAAATACCTTTGAAAGATATTCTCCCAATATGGAAACAGCCAATAATTGCACTCCTCCGAAAAATAAGATAAGCACTATTATTGTAGTAGCTCCCTGGGGTGCAGTCGGGTATAATATTTTTAGTATGATTTGAATGATAATCGCGAGAAAAGATACTCCTGTCAGAATAAAGCCTGTATAACTTAACAATTCCAGAGGCACAAAGCTAAATGAGAATATCGCTTTCTTGGCCCAGCCAATATTCCTCCGCCAGTTATTGGTACTTTTTCCAAACATCCTTTCCGGCCTCACATAGTCAACACCCGTTTGCTTAAACCCTACCCATGCGCGTAAGCCTCTGAGAAATACTTCTGTTTCTGGCAGGTTGATTAATTCTTTAACAACCTTTCGGTCCATCATCGAAAAGTCGCCGGCATCAACTGGTATTTTGATATAAGAGATTTTACTGAAAATCCGGTAAAAACCCTTATAAACCATATTCATAAAAAAGGACATTTCCCTTTTGACCCGCTTGCCATAAACTACATCATATCCCTCAATCCATTTTTTATAAAATGCAGGTATGATCTCAGGAGGGTCCTGTAGATCGCCATCCATAAGCACTACAGAATCCCCGGTTGAAATCTCCATACCACTTAAAAAAGCTGATTGGGAACCAAAATTTCTGGAGTGCGAAATACCGATTACATTACTGTCCTTAGCTGCTATTGCCGCAATTACTTCCTCTGAGTCATCAGGCGAACAGTCATTGACAAAAATAATTTCATAACGCAGCTTTGTCTCATTAAACATTTTCACGAGCCGTTCATACATCACAGGTATTGCCTGCCCATCTTTGTAGCAAGCAATCACACAAGTTATCTTTGCATTCAGCTTCGGATTATTAAAGGCAGGCATAATAACTTCTTTATAGTTCACCTGCCCATGCCAGTCATAAGTACAACGAAGGCCCTCTTTCAAGGTAGTTTTTGCGGTCCAGCCAAGCTCATTATTAGTGTTGGTTGGGTCGCCATACCAATCTTTCAGGTCCCACTTACGGTTCTGCATATTGCCCCATACAGGTTCCTCTCTGATACCGAATTCAGTCCGGGCCAGGTTAACCAGCTGTTCCAACGTAGTTTTTTGCCCGGTACAGATATTGTATGATTTCCCGGCAATGCCTTGGTTCATATTCAACGCTGCATCTACAAAAGCTTCCACAGCATCTGTTACATATACAAAATCGCGGCTTATTTCTTTCTCCACCAGGTTAGGATAAGTTCCCACCCTTGCTTTTTCTATCAATACGGGCATCAGCCTGTCTGGCTCTTCCCATGCCCCGAATACTGAATACAACCTTAAATTAAGTGCAGGCGCACTTTTATACCGGGCATAGTACTGGATTATATAGGATGCAGATACTTTCGAAGCAGCATAATGGCTGTTGGGCTCCAGTAGTCCATCTTCAGGAGGGGCTGCCGAGTTGGTGCCATATTCCGAACTGCTGCCGGCATGTACATATGCTTTTATACCAGAGCTGGAGTCCAGGATATTTACTGTGCCATTCACATTGGTTTCATAAATGAGCCTTACATCACTTTGCTTGCTATAAGCTCCATAGGCTGCAAGATTGAAAACAGTTAGTGGCTTATAAATTTCAAATATATTTCTTACAGATATTAACGAGGTAATATCGCAATGTACAATATTTTTAGAGGGTATGTCCAGCAGTTTTAGCCGCCATGCGTTCTTGGCATCATGGGTAATTGCAAAACAATCCGTTCTTACGGAAAAAATATCTTTTACAATATTGGCGCCAATAAACCCGCTAGCCCCGAAAACAAATATCGGACCTTCCAGTTTTTTTATTTTTCCCTGAAGTTCTTCGTAGCTGATCATGAAGCCTGAAAGTATTCGTTTATTATTCGTGAAATATTTCCTTCATCCAGGCCACTCACTTCCTGGTGGTAAGCCTGGCTACCATAAAGACCATTAGGGTATCCTTCTGCACGTAAGCTAATAAATTTATTTACCGGAATCGAATGTTCATTGAGCAGCAAAGAAACTGCACTGCCCAATCCGCCAATAGATATATGTTCTTCAATAGTTAGCACCTTTTTTGTCCTTCCTACACTTTCCAGTACCTCACCCGGCAAATCTATGACAGGCATCCTGCTGATTACAAAAATATCCACTTTCGCCCTTTGCTCATGTACCTTCAAGGCTGCCACAAGGTTATTGGCAACCGGGCCTTGCACAATTATGGTCAGTTCTGCTTTATTATTTTCAGCGCTAGCAGCTCCATAGCTGGTAAGGTGCAGGTAATCCGGCATATTCTTGCCCTGCCCCATCCTGAAATAAGAGGGTCTTCTGCCTGCAATCATACTGTCTATACAGCTTTTCATATCTTCAATAAATGCAGGCACATAGCATTGCATATTGGGAAGTCCGCTCAAAACACCAATATCTTCAATAGCATGATGGGACGACCCCATAATACCATATCCATATCCGCCACCATTACCTACCAGATACACAGGCATATTATGAAAACACATATCGTTACGTATCTGCTCCAGGCAGCGATATACAATAAATGGAGCTATACTATAGCACATCACCCTGAACCCCTGTGAAGCCATTCCCGCCGACATACCAATCATATTTTGTTCAGCCACACCCGCATTTATAAAACGGCTGCCCATTTTTGTCTCCAGGTTTTCCAGTGCTGCATAGCCCAGGTCGCCAGTCACAAAAACGATGTCCTGTTCATGTTCCACCAATTGTTCAATATATGCCGAAAAATGTTTTCTCATCTTTGTTTATTTTCCTGAAAGGCAAAAATGTATCATTACAAACTTACCACCCTTAATGCCCTGATAATAGTTATTAGTATTCCACCCGATTCATCCATAAATCCGGTTTAAAGCTATAGATTATAGTCTGAATTAATCTTAGCCACAGCTTCTTCATATTGCATATCACTCATGGGCAGATAATGCCATTCCATCCTGTTTTCCATATAGGGTATCCCCTTCCCCTTCACAGTATTGGCAAGTATCAGTTTAGGTTTCCCGTTTTTATTGGCCATCATCATCTCTTTTGCCTCCAGCATTGCGCTGATACTATGCCCGTCCACTTCAATCACATCGAAACCAATGTTTTCCCATACCCTCTTCGAAGCTGTATCCCCCAGAATTTCGGTTGTATTCCCGAAGCCCTGCAGACCGTTCTTATCCACAAATACAATAAGATTATCTAATTTGTGAGCTATTGCAAAATGTCCTGCTTCCCACGTTGTTCCTTCATTGGTTTCACCGTCGCTCATTAGCACAAAACTGATACCAGTATCTCCTTTAAGTTTTTTGGCTTTTGCAATACCGGCTGCCAATGGAAGCCCATGCCCCAGCGAACCCGTGGCAAATGGAATAGCATCATACTTCATTGGTGCCGGATGCGCAGGCAGCGTTGTGGCGTTCTTGTAAAACGACCCCATATGTGCATCCGGTATCCCGCCTGTTTCATTCATTATAGTATACAAAGCAGTAGCAGCATGTCCTTTCGACAAGATAAAAGTATCTGCCTCTTCCTTAAATTTCACAATACTGATCATAATATCAATACAACTCAGCGAGCATGCAATATGCCCGGAATGAGCCATATGATGCAATTCCAATATCTTCTTTCTCAACTTTCCCTGCATCCTTAAATGATCCATACTCTATTATATTCCCTGATAAAAAGATTATTTTTTTATTCAGGCTGCAATTTATTGAAAATAGGCAGATTTAAGAACAATCGAACAACAAAACTCAAATCATTGTTAGTTAATCTCTTCTTTGTACTTTAGCGCAATACAAAATTATTTCCTGTGTCTGCAAAGAAAAAACCAGTAGCGGTAAGTGAACCAGCCAAAGAGCCGGCAAAAGTAGTCGCCAGTAAACCAGTTGCATCTGCAATACCTTCTAAACCAGTTGCTGACTTTTTTGATAAGTTAGGTAATAAAGGTCCATTGCTGTGTTTCGGCCTTATTCTTTTGGTTGGATTCCTTGTATTCAAAGATTACCTTTTGTTTGAAAAGGCTTATTATTTTAAAGACATTGGTAGCGACTCTGAAAACTATCTCTATCCGGTAATGTATAATAATGCGGACCAATTTGCTAGGTTTGGTATCCCTAAATGGTCTTTTGCTTTCGGAATGGGACAGAATATCTTTCCTTTTTTCTTTCGTGATCCTTTTGATATTTTTATATATTTGGCCGGCAAAAATCATGTAGCTTACGGCACAATATATAAGGAATTATTTAAAATAATCCTCGGTGGAATTATTTTCTATTATTATCTCAGATCATTGAAGCTTTCTGATTTTACTTCACTTACGGGATCATTGCTTTATGCTTTCTGTAGTTTCACCATCCTCGGAAGCGGATGGCAGATTTTTACTTTCGAGGCGTTTAATATGGCCTTGATGTTGCTGGCTTTTGAGCAATTATTTCAGAAAAATAAATGGTATTTGTTTCCCCCTGCCATTTTGCTTATCAGCATTTCTCAGCCTTTCAACCTGTATATGTATGGTTTATTCCTGGCAACATATGCCATTTTGAGACAATTTCAGGTGCAAAACTTTACCTGGAAAAATACAGGTTCACTTTTCCTTAAAATGGCTGGACTTGGCCTGATTGGAATGATGCTGGGCTCACCCTTTATGATCGAAATAATTTTCCAGATGCTTGAAAGCCCACGAGGCAGTGGAACCAATTCACTCTCACATATCCTTTCAGCCACACCTATGTTCTCTCTTTCTGATCCTCAGCAATTTGGCACTTGCATCATGCGTTTTTTCTCAAGCGACATACTGGGTTGCGGAAGTGATTTTAAAGGATGGTCCAATTACCTGGAAGCCCCTATGTTTTATTGCGGAATTCCTTGCCTGGTACTGTTACCACAGATATTTCCTTTTCTGGAAAAGAAAGTCAGAACTGTATTTATCATTTTTCTGGCAATCTGGGTTATGCCCATAATGTTCCCTTATTTCCGTCGGGCTTTCTGGCTCTTTTCGGGCGATTATTACAGGGCATACTCCTTCTTTGTGGCCTTCTTTTTTATTTACTACTCTCTGAAAGCACTGGAATACATACTTGAGAAACAAAAAATCAATTTCATTATCCTGATTGTTACAGTCATTGCCTTATTTGGCTTGCTCAATTATCCCTACTTTGAAGACAAAGAAACAGTAAATTCGGCGGTATACTCTTTTGTAAGCGTTGCTATTATTATATATGCAGCACTCCTGTTTTTTATGGGCAAACCAGGAAGTAGTCCTTTTCTAAAATACGCATTCTTTATCTTTATCTTATTGGAATTATCCTATTTATCCGGGATAACTGTAAATGACCGACAGGCTGTAACAGCTGAAGAATTCTCTCAGAAATTCGCTTATAATGATTATACAGTTGAGGCGGTTAACTACCTGAAAAAAACAGATAAATCTTTCTATCGCCTCGACAAAACTTATGCGTCAACTCCTGCAATTCATTATTCCCTTAATGATGGCCTTGCACAGGACTATTACGGCACTAGCGGGTATAGCCCGTTCAACCAGGTAAATTATATCAGATACCTTCAGTTGATGGGCATATCCAATAAGGCCAATGAATTGGAATCCCGCTGGGCAAATGGTCTGAGTTACCGACCTATACTTGAATCGGGCAACAGTGTTAAGTATATTCTGGCCAAAACAAAAGTCAACCATATCTGGAAAATCACCTGCGATTCGCTGGCCACTTTCGGTGATGTAAAAGTGTTCCGCAACAAGTTTGTTATTCCATTCGGATATACCTACAGTAACTATGTAAAAGAAAGTGATTTCGAAAATATTTCAGCAGTTCAGAAAGATTTTCTCAGCCTGAAGGTTTGTGCAGTTAAAGACGCTGATATTCCGAAAATATCAGGGTTAAAAGAATTCCCATTAAAGGATACAATGCCGGAATCCAGCTTCAGCGGTGATTTTTACCGGCAGGAAGTGAATGAATTGAGCAGGGATACTATGGTTGTGAGTAAGTTTGAGAACAACTTTATTTCCGGCACCATTAACGCCAGTGATAATAAAATGATGTACCTCTCTGTTCCTTTTGATGCGGGCTGGAAACTGAAGGTGGACGGACAGCCTCAGGACAAAATAATACTTGATGGCGGCATGACAGGTGTTATGCTGAAAAAAGGCCACCATACAATAGAAATGGCCTATGAACTCAGGTATTTCATGAAGGGTGTTTATCTGTGCATTTTAGGATTGCTGATATATCTGGCATTATTTTTTGTAATAAAAAAAAGGAGTTCAAACATTGTAGCCTGATAAATAGATATGTTATTTAAAACTAATAAAATAACTATAGTATACCCGGTAAATAATTAGTGATGTTGATTAAATAAAGTACACCATATTGCGAAGTTATTTTTCTTTTTTACG
>CAIVEH010000207.1 GCA_903904855.1 uncultured Bacteroidota bacterium
GAAAAAACTTTAAAGACATACACATTCATATAATGAATGTCAAGAGCTGGTTAAGAGGTATTCACCACCATTGCAGTAAGGAACGTATTCAAGGATACCTGGATGAATATCACTTTAGATATAACAGAAGACAAAAAATGTGAGTAATCTTAGATACCCTTATAAAAAGAATGGTCAAAAATGATCCAATACGCTTGTTATCAAAGGATTGATATTGCGACCTAAGTGCCTATACCTATAAAATTAATTACAGGATTTTTGGTTCTTTTTTCACTGATTTCTTTTCTATCAGTAGCTCAGAATGGTGGTGTTAAGGGGAGAATTACTTGTAATAAAAACCATGGAGACCGGGCATATGTAGTTTTGTCCGATAGCGGTAGCGTGAAATATTCGGTTAGGGCTGGTAAAAATGGTAAATACTTTATTGAACAGGTGAAGCCTGGAATTTATGATGTGTCTGTAAGTCCTGATATAAAGATCTACAAAGAAAGGAAAATGAAAGGAATTCAGATTGAGGCAGGAAAAACACTGGACTTGAATATTCAACTGGAAAATGCCGGAAGCAGAAAAAAATCTTATGAGGTATTCTTTTAATGCTGATTATTAATTTTTCTGATTGGCTCATCAGCACATTTACACCTTAACCACATTTGCACATTTGCACAATACTACATAACTTTGCACATGGCAATAAAATCTAAGTTTTACGGTGAGGGCCTTACATTTGATGATGTGCTTCTTATGCCGGCTTACTCCGAAGTCCTGCCTCGCGAAGTAAGTATAGTTACCCAACTCACAAAAGATATCCGCATCAATATACCTATGGTATCAGCTGCTATGGATACTGTAACCGAAACGCCCCTCGCAATTGCATTGTCTCGCGAGGGTGGCATTGGTATTCTGCACAAGAACATGAGCATAGAGCGCCAGGCCGAGCAGGTGCGCAAGGTGAAACGTTCGGAAAATGGGCTTATACTAGACCCGATTACCCTCAAGCCCGATGCAACTGTGGGCGATGCACTTAAAATAATGAAAGAAAACAGGATAGGTGGTATACCTATCATAGATGATAATTCGCTGCTGGTGGGTATGCTCACTAATCGCGACCTGCGCTTTGAAAAAAACCTGAAGAAAAAAGTAAGCGAGGTAATGACCAAGGAACGTCTGGTAACAGCCCCAGCTGGTACCGACATGGTAAAGGCAGAGCGTATATTGGAACAATATAAAATTGAGAAACTGCCTATAGTAGATAAAAAAGGCAAACTGATTGGCCTCATAACTTTCCGTGATACCATTCAAATCAAAAGTCACCCTAACTCGTGCAAAGACAATATGGGCCACCTGGTAGTAGGTGCGGCAATAGGTATTACGGCTGACATTCTGGATCGCGTAGAAGCGCTGAAACATGCCGGGGTAGATGTGATTACCCTCGACAGCGCGCATGGCCACTCAAAAGGAGTAATAGACTCAGTTAAGAAGGTTAAAAAAGCGTTTAAATCAATACAATTAATAGCTGGCAATGTTGCCACTGCGGCAGGTGCAAAAGCGCTTGCCGAGGCCGGTGCCGATTCTGTAAAGGTTGGGGTAGGGCCAGGTTCAATATGCACTACAAGGGTAGTAACTGGCGCAGGCGCACCGCAGCTCACAGCCATTATAGAAGCATCGCAGGCACTTAAAGGCACTGGTATACCAGTTATTGCCGATGGCGGTATACGCTATACCGGCGATATGGTGAAAGCGCTGGCGGCAGGTGCATCTTGTATTATGGCAGGTTCAATCTTTGCTGGTACTGAAGAGAGCCCTGGTGAAACCATAATTTACGAAGGCCGTAAATTCAAGTCCTACCGTGGAATGGGCTCGGTGGAAGCAATGCAGGAGGGATCCAAAGACCGTTATTTCCAGGACATGGAAGCTGATATCAAGAAACTGGTGCCAGAAGGCATTGTAGGCCGTGTGCCTTACAAAGGCCTGCTCAGTGAGGTGGTGCAGCAGTTTGTGGGTGGCCTGCGTGCCGGTATGGGTTATTGCGGTGCCAAGGATATCCTCACCTTGCAAACCAATTCTCAGTTCGTTCGCATTACTCCAGCCAGCATGGCCGAAAGCCATCCGCATGATGTGGTAATTACAAAGGAAGCGCCGAATTATAGCCGGTAAGTTGGTGGTTTGCAGTAGTTTTTTATTATCGTTTGGGTAAAATTCCCTCTTCTTTCAGTAATTTCAGTATTCTGGCTGTACTGATACTGTCTTGTTCTGATTTGTCGTAAATAGCGGTGAGGAAAACTATGTTTTTACTGAAAACAACATAGGTAATAACTCTGGCACCGCCACTTTTACCTTGCGCTTTACTTTCTATTTCTAACCGGATTTTGTAGAGATTCTTTCCAAGAGGGGTGTCTTGTTTGGGATCGGCTTTAAGAAGTTCCACAAGTTGCATCAGGTTTTCTTCCAGAGATGGGTATTTCTTCGCAAGTCTCTTTGCTTCTTTTTGAAAACGAGCTGTATAAGTAACTTTGTAACTCATTTAAAAAGCTCGCTGGCATCTTTTAGTTGGATCTTACCTTCCTGATGTAGTTTTATTTCTTGCAAAGATTCCCTGAAATCTTCATAGAATTGTTCCGTATTCAGTTTCTTCTGGATTTTCTCCCAATCTTTAATAGAAAGTAAAACACCTGTTTTATTACCCTTTACATCAGTTAAATATTGAACTGTCATAATGTAAATTTAAGAATTTTTTGCTTTTCTGCAAAAGAAAATAATGGCTAAATCTTCAAAAAGCTAACTAAGTTTCTGAAGGCTTTACGATTCAATCTACTATACAAATAGCTCTTACCTTCTCACCTAATAGAAAAGCCCAAACTAAATGGCATAGCCGCTGATATTGGTTTTTGTCTGCTTAATAAGGCTGTTTTGGTAGGGTCGGGCGTACGCGATTCAGCATCGGTGAAAAATTCTAATTGATTAGAATATACATGAAATCCCCTCGGGATTATCATTAAACCCAAACCCAAGAGAAAGTTAGGTAACTGATATTATTGAAAGTTCATCTTACACAATAGCAGATTTGCTTTTGTGTATTTTTTGTGTTTATTTTGCATTACCTAATTAGGTAATTATATGGATAAGAAACATTCGACTGCTCATCCCAGATGGGCTACCGTTCACCGCAAACCAGGCACGGAACTAAAGAAAATAAAAGACAAATACTACTTGTATGGAGTGAAGTCTGTTTATGACAAAGTCACAAAGCGGACAAAAAAAGTGTCTTTGGGCATCATAGGGCGTATAAGCGAGGCTGAAGGGCTTGTTCCCTCTGATAAAGGTATGCTCAAGGCCAAGTTAAAAGATTTAGCTC
>CAIVEH010000208.1 GCA_903904855.1 uncultured Bacteroidota bacterium
GAAGTTCCCTTTATTATCAACCATTCCCCATTTATTATTGCTATCATGAACATTGAAATAGGAGTTTGCCAATCCATTCCCAATGCCCGTCCAGTGCAAAGATGGAGGAAGAATATATTTGCCTGAAGTGTCGATTGTAGCATATAATGATTCCGAAATTCGTACAATGGCTTTATTATTATCAAAAAAATTTACTCCTGCCCATCTGGGTTGAATAATTACCTTCCCATTTGTGTCACAATACCCCCATTGCCGGTTAGTATCTACATAAGGTATAAGAAATGTCTGTGCTGTTATATTGATAAATGCAAAGATGGCTAATAGTATCAGGGTTATCCGGAGCATAAACAAAATTAAGGATACAATGAGAATGAATGGCAGAATATTAAAGTATAAACAAAACAAATCCCACTATAGAAAAAATAAATGTACATACATGTATTTTGGATTACAAACCGTATTACCTTTGCTAACGCTGTTAGGAAAAATAGTGGTGAAATAAAATGGGGATCGTTGAAAGGAAAGAAAGGCAGAAAAAAGAAGTGAGGGATAGCATCCTTCAGGCTGCCTGGCATCTGGTCAATGAAGAGGGCTGGCAGAACCTGAGTATCCGTAAAATTGCTGATGCTATTGAATACAGTGTACCTGTTGTATATGATCATTTCGAAAATAAGGAAGCTATACTTTCTGAATTTAACAGGCAGGGCTTCAAGTTGCTGGGTGATAAACTGAGCGAAGCAAAGGGCAGCCAGACGAAACCTGTCTTGCAACTGGAAGCAATAGCCTTTGCCTATTGGGATTTTGCATTTAATAATAAAGAATATTATCAGCTGATGTATGGCCTGGGAATGCCCACCTGCGAAAGCCTGACAAAAGTACCCGAACTGATGGCGTTTATCGGTGTCATTCATTCTACAATCGAAGAGATAATTAAAAATGGCAACAATGCCGGTTCAGATACCTGGCTAAAGGTTCATTCATTCTGGTCTATGATTCATGGACTGGTATCTATTAATCTGATGTCGCCCGAAGTTTCGCATCTCGGAATGTCTCAGGTTGATTTCAATAAAGCCATTCTGAAAGATTTCATTAAAGGGTTCGTAAAAGGACTAATTGAATAATTACGAAGACAACAAAAATTTTTATAACCAAAAAACAAGTAAAAACAAAAAGTAATGAAAAAAATCACAATTGCCGCAGCCGCTCTGTTATTATCGGCTAACACTTTCGCTCAGTCATGGTCTATCGACAAAGCGCATTCCCGTATCGGATTTGGTATCATCCACCTGGGTATCAATGAGGTTGATGGTTCGTTCACTTCATTCGAAGGTAAGATCAGTAATGCAAAGCCAGATTTTAATGGCGCTGAAATTGAATTTTCTGCCGAAACAAACAGTATTAACACTGGTGTAGAAGCCAGGGACAAACACCTGAAAAGCCCGGATTTCTTCGATGCTGAAAAGAATCCAAAAGTAAGTTTCAAAAGTACTTCCTTCAAAAAAGAAAAGGGAAAAACTTACAAGATGACCGGCAATCTGACAATGCATGGTGTTACAAAGTCGGTAACTCTTACTGCTACCCTGGTTGGTACTGCTACCAATCCGATGAGCAAAAAAGAAATGGCTGGTTTCCGCATCACAGGGAAGGTTAACCGTGCTCAGTTTGGTATCGGGCCATCAATGCCTGCTGCTATGCTTAGCGAAGATGTTACTATTACAGCAAACACTGAATTCAGCAAAGACTAATCATCAATTATGAACCGCAACATTTTATCATTAGCGACACTGCTGTTACTGGCAGCAGTGTCTGCTTTTGCTGGTCCTGCAAACTGGCAGATTTCCGCCAAATGCAACGTTACTTTTACAGGTGGCGGCGAGGTAGGTGGAATATTCAAGACACTGAAAGGGACAATTGCTTTTGACGAGCAAAACCCTGCCGCCTCCAATATCGACCTCACTATTGAAGTAGCATCGGTAAATACCGGCAATGGATTGATGAATAACCATTTGAAAAGTGCAGAATGGCTGGATGCAGCAAAGTTTCCTGCTATACGTTTCACTTCAAAAAAAATAGTAAAAGCAGGCGCCACTTACCAGGTTACAGGTGATCTGGAAATACATGGTGTGAAGAAAGAGGTCACCTTGCCATTTACTTTTCAAGCGAGTGGAGCTGGTGGTACTTTCGCCAGTAAGTTCTCTGTCGGCAGAGGAGATTTTCATATCGGCAAGCCAGGTGGAGAGGTTGATGAACAGATTAAACTGGATATTAAGGTGCCTGTTGTTAAAAAATAATTTAACTCAAAAACCAAATTTATGTTGAAGCGATTATTGTTGTTGGGTGTTGTTTCCGGATTACTGGCAGGTATTGCATCGCTTATTTACCAGAAAGTCTACTCCACATCATTGGGAGTTGATTTCTCTGGTATTGTCAAACCGGTGGGTATAGTTATATCATGTGTTATTGGCTGTCTGCTTGCCGCATTGGGATATGGGTTATTGGATAAATGGCTGAAAAGTAAGGCTGAAATTGTTTTCAATTTTATTTTTGTCATTCTTTCTTTTGCATCCATTGTTGGTGCATTTGCAATGAAACTGCCATTGGAGACTACTTCACCAGAGTTATTTCCCGGTCTAGTTGTTCCAATGCATTTCTTCCCGGCGCTGGCGTGGCTGACTTTGAGACCTTTATTTTTTAACAGCAACAAACAGGCAGTATGAAAATAGATATCTGGTCTGATATTATGTGCCCTTTCTGTTATATCGGCAAGCGCAGGCTGGAGCAGGCTTTGAATATTTTCGAACATAAGGATCAGGTGGAAATAATCTGGCACAGTTTTCAATTGGACCCGGAGATGACTGCTCAACCCGGCAAAACGATTCATCAATACCTGGCCGAGCGCAAAGGTATGAGCCTTGAAAGGTCGGTTCAGTTGCATCAGCAGATGACTGAAAATGCCCTGGCAGAAGGGTTGGTTTATAATTTTGATAAAGCAATTATTGCCAATTCATTTGATGCTCACCGGTTGATTCATCTGGCTGCAAAACATGGTTTGGGAAGTGCAGCAAAAGAAGCCTTATTGAAAGCCTACTTCACTGATGGTAAAAATATCAGTGATCATAATGTACTGATGCAGATCGGGATAGAAATAGGATTAAGAGTATTGGAAATTGGTGAAATGCTGAATTCTGATTTGTGTGCCGATGAGGTAAGGGCAGATATTGAAACGGCTGAGAACCATGGCATCAATGGTGTTCCGTACTTTGTATTCGATAATATGTATGCAATCTGGGGTGCGCAGTCTGTAGCGATATTACTTGACGGATTGCAGAAGGCATGGGCTGCATCTCATAAAGAAAATAATCTGTTAACATCTGATGGCGATATTTGTAAGACAGATGGAACTTGTGAAATTTAAAACTAATTAACCAACCATAAAAAAACAAACAATGGCAACAATCAAATGGGCGATGGACGCCGCACACTCTGAATTGCATTTTAAAGTAAGGCACCTGTTAGTATCAAATGTTTCAGGGCATTTTAAATCATTCAGCGCGACTGCTGAAACCGATGGTGATAATGTTACTACTGCGAAGGTTCACTTCACTGCAGAAGTTGACTCAATAAGCACCAACAATGATCAGCGCGATGGTCACCTGAAAACAGGTGATTTCTTCGATGCTGAAAACCATCCGCAGATCATCTTCGATGGCGCAGGCCTGGAAAAAGTAGATGGTGAAAATTACCGCATGACCGGTACACTCACTATGCGTGGTGTAAGCAAACAGATCACCATCAATGTTGAATATGGTGGAATGATCGTAGATCCATGGGGCCACAACCGCGTGGGCTTTGCTGTAACCGGAAAAGTAAACCGTAAAGATTTCGGCGTTAGCTTCGGTATGGTTTCTGAAACCGGCGCCATATTGCTGGGTGAAGAAGTAAGTTTCAGCGCAAACGCAGAGTTTGTTCAGGTAGTTGAAACTGCTGCATAATTGATCAGAATATTTATTTTAATTTCATTTTAATGCAATAGCTTTACTACAATTAAGCTATTGCATTTTTTAATTGCAGCATATGCCACATATTGCCATCATATCCGCCAGTGTCCGCAGGGGACGTAACAGCCACAGGGTTGCTTTGTTTTTCAAGCAATTTATTGAATCAAATAATGTCGGAACAGTTGAGATACTGGACCTGAATGAATACCAGTTCCCGGTATTTAATGAACGGCTGCATTTCGAACCCAATCCTTCACCACAGGTCCTTGATTTTGCTGCAAGGATAAAGGCCGCTGATGGCATAATTATTGTTACCCCGGAATACAATGGTGGCTACCCGGCAAGCCTTAAAAATGTGATCGACCTTTTGTATACCGAGTGGTTCCGCAAACCAGTGGCTATTTCCACGGTATCTGATGGAGTCTTTGGTGGCACGCAGGTAATCACCTCGCTCCAGTTTACATTATGGAAGATCAGGGCATGGACTGTTCCGGCAATGTTTCCGGTACCTAATGTGCCTCATGCTTTTGATGAGTTGGGAAATCCTGGTGATAAAGAAGGAACAGATAAAAGAGCACATGCATTTATCAATGAACTTCTATGGTGCATGGAGGCTGTACGGCGTATGAAGAATTAACAAAACACTTAACGGTTTTATTTTTATAAGCTGCCAAAATGCCTCAACTTTACTATTGTATGCATAAGCTGGTTTTTATTCTTTCGTTCCTGTTTCTTCCCTGTTTGGTTTTCGCACAGAAAACCTGGAACCCGGTAAGCCAGGATATTTCATTTAAAATAAAAAATGCCGGAATTACGGTGAATGGCACTTTTGAAGGCGGCCATACAGAACTGGTTTTCAGCCCCGATCAGCTTTCTGGTTCCAGCCTTAAGGCGAGGGTAGAAGTAAAGACAATCAAAACCGGCATAGGGTTAAGAGATGAGCATCTGAAGGGAGAAACCTACTTCTTTGCAGATTCTTTTAAGACCATTAACGTAGAATCTAAGTCACTTTATATAAAGGACAATAATTATGCCGGTTTGTTCAATGTAACGATCAAAGGCGTAACCAAACAGATTGAAATTCCGTTTGAATTTAATCCGTTTGCCAATGAGGCCATTATCAGAGGTACCTTCAAACTGAACCGGCGCGATTTTGGGTTAGGAGGTAAATCGATAACCATGGCCGATGAGGTTACTATCAATATCGAAATCAAGGCAAAGACGGAGTAATTGCCAATACCCTAACTAATTGTAAATTGATGTATTCCCAAAATTTGCAGCATCTGAAAATAATACAATCATTCAACATTGTAATTAATGAACTCCCTAAAAGTTTATAAACATATTTTATTAACCATTCCAGTTGGTCGAAATACTTAATTTTGCTGCATAATGAAGTCGTTTGATGTTCCGGTTCAATACCGCAGCCCGCTGATCAATGCTATTAAGGCGAGGCGAAAGGCCGATGATAAAATGAAGAAGGATTTCAGTCCGGTGTCGCTGGAGATAGGCTCATTGACTGTTTTGCTGGCACGGCATTTCGGATTTTGTTATGGGGTGGAGAATGCTATTGAGATCGCCTTCAGGGCGGTGAAGGAAAACCCCGGAAAGCGCATCTATCTGCTCAGCGAAATGATACATAACCCCGGAGTTAATGACGACCTGCAGGCACTGGGCATTCGGTTCATAATGGATACGAAAGGAAAAATGCTGATAGGGTGGGATGACATTACCAGCGATGATGTGGTGATTATACCTGCTTTCGGCACTACCCTTGAAACCGAACAGTTGCTCAGGGACAAAGGCATAGATCCTGCGCTCTATGAAACCACCTGCCCGTTTGTGGAAAAGGTATGGAACAGGGCTGGCAAAACAGGCGATGACGGCTATACTATAGTAGTGCATGGCAAGCCGGGACATGAAGAAACAAGGGCTACCTTTTCACACAGCCGGGCACATACACCAACAGTTGTGGTGCGCGATATGGAGCAGGCCATACTTCTGGGCCGGTATATATGCCTGGCACTGCCTGGCGAGGGATTTTATAAAGATTTTGCAGGGCAATATTCCGATGGTTTTAATGTGGCGAAAGACCTGCAAAAGATAGGTGTGGTAAACCAGACAACCATGCTGGCAAGCGAAACACAGGCAATAGCCGATTATCTGAAACGCGAAATATTAACTCATTACCAAACTCCGCCAGATAAGGCCTGGGAGCGAGTGGCTGATACACGAGATACATTGTGCTATGCCACCAATGACAACCAGAGTGCAGTAATGGGTATGCTACAGGAAAAGGCCGACCTTGCTATAGTAGTAGGCGGGTACAACAGTTCTAATACATCGCACCTCGTTGAGCTGTGCGAAGCAAAGTTGCCCACCTATTTTATTAAAGACGAAGACTGCCTGCTCTCGGCTGATAACATCAGCCATTATGATCTGCACAGCAATAAGGAGTTCACCAGTTCAGGATACCTGCCTGCACACCGACCATTGCGGATAATGCTGACATCAGGCGCATCATGCCCCGATGCACTGGTGGAGCGCGTGATACAGCGGCTGGCATTACTGACTGGCAATGCAGCGCAGATGGATGACTTGATGCGCAATTGGGAGTAGGGTAGAGGTCAAGATTTTGAAATTTTACCCAATTCTAAGTTTGGATTTTATTGCAATAGTTATTTGCTGCAATAGGAAATTACTAATTTTTCCCTTGAGAAATAATATGTATCGGACTTTAGCGTTTGTTTATCTGAGCCGTCGGGCAGTCTTTCAAAGACGAATATTCTTTTGAGTCATCTGCTATTGGGTCAACAGATAGTTCATGGAATTTATTTGGTAAAGCCCTGATACATGTTTAACCGTAAATGATTCAATAAAACCAAAACTATAAACAAATGAAATACACACTCCTCGTTACTCTGTGCTTTATAAGCATTACGACAAAGGCTCAGACAGGATTTTTTCTGCAGCCAGTAGCCGGTATTGGCGCAGCCAATGTGCGCCATGTGGACTACACAGGGCAGACCCACAGAGATGATTATGACATTAACTTCGATGCAGGGGCACTGGCTGGCTACCAGCGTGGCAAATGGATATTTACAACAGGGCTGCTTTACCTGCGTACGGGCTCTAAAACCCCATTTACGCTCACCGACCCTTATGGTAATCCTACTGGCAAATCATGGTTTCAATACCGCTACTCACATCTGGTTTTGCCCCTTGAGGTGGGCAGGATATTCATAATAGGTAAAAAGCTTACACTCACGCCATCTGCCGGTCTGGGCCTGACCTACAATACCTCTGGGGTAATAAAAGCTGATATTGGAAATAAGGTCATAGATATACCTGTAGCCGGATTAAACTCCTACAAAAATGGTACCGGTTGTTATGCATTGGCACAGGCAGAACTGGCCTGGCCCATCACCTCAAAATTAGCTATTACCTGCGCCCCTGCATATAATTACATGCTCACCAGGATGATCTTTCAGCAATCAAGCCCTGATGCAGTTTGGGATCATGACTATTCACTGCTTCTGAATATTGGCATCAAATGGCATTTTGCAAAGAGTGGAAAAGATGCCAGGAAGAAAGCATCAGTGGAGGCTAAGTAGTCTGAGTCTATTATTAATCGCCGATGAAATATTGGCCCGCCAGAGCGTAGTCGGAGACTGCGCACTACGTTATAAGATGGTTCATTTTGCAGTACTACTGGCTTTTTTCACCCTTTACTACTTCAGGCACCACAAACTCTTTATTGAGTTCTTCGATATAAGTAAGGATTTCCTTCCGGCCCAGGAATTTTATGGCGCTGGTCATGAAGCTGCGGGGAATGAATTCCCACTCCGTTTTCATGGCCTCTACAAAGTGGCGGGCGTGCTTGGCCGCTTCGCGCTGGGTGGTTTTATCGGCTTTGGTGAAAATCATATTGAAGGGCACACCCCATTCGCCCAGCTTGCGCAGAAAAGCAAGGTCTATTTCCTGGGGTTCATGGCGGCTGTCGAGCAGAACGAATACGGTAACAAGGTTAGTGCGCTGTTGAAGGTAACCAGCTATCATTTTCTCCCAGGTGCTGCGCGTACTTTGCGATACTTTGGCAAAGCCATATCCCGGCAGGTCTACGATATAAAAATCACCATTAACGAGGAAGTGATTGATGAGTTGGGTTTTGCCGGGTGTATTGGATGTTTTGGCAAGCTTGGCATTGCGCGTAAGCATATTGATCAGCGACGACTTGCCCACATTCGAACGGCCAATAAAGGCATACTCCGGCCTGTCGGGTTTAGGGCACCCTTCCACTGTAGGGCTGCTGATGACATATGTTGCTTTAGTTATTTCCATTTAAATTATTAGTATGCTCATTAATTACTCGAAATGAGTTTTAAAATATCCTACCCCAACCGGAAAAATAAATTCGCTCAATAAAAAAACATTAGCTGAAATTAAAAATCCATACCCAAATATTTGGTTCCCCTTTAGGGGTTCAGGGGTTTTTAATCTTACTTTTGCACCAATGCAACCAGTAAGCGAAATCAACCCAGCGGCAAAAATTGTACCGGATCAGGCATCAAATTTAAGCAAGAAAGAGCAAGTAGCGGAGATGTTTAATAATATATCTGGCCGTTACGACTTTCTGAACCATTTTTTATCAATGGGAATTGACAAAGGTTGGCGCAAAAAGGCGATTGCAGAAGTATCGGCAGCCCATCCGCAGGCAATACTTGATGTAGCTACAGGAACCGGTGATATGGCTATTGCTGCATCAAAACTGCTGCCGAAACGTATAGTGGGCATAGATATTGCCGACCAGATGCTGGAGGTGGGCCGTAAAAAAATCAATGAGCAGGATCTGGCTCAGGTAATAACCTTGCAGATTGGCGATAGTGAGGCCATGCCATTTGCCGCAGGCGAGTTCGATGCTGTGATTTGCGCCTATGGTGTTCGTAATTTTGAACATCTGGAGGCCGGACTGAAAGAAATGAGCAGGGTATTACGCCCCGGTGGCAAGGTGGTAATACTGGAGTTTTCTCACCCTGCAAAGTTCCCGGTAAAGCAGTTTTATAAGTTCTATTTCCGCTTTATACTGCCCACATTGGGTAAGTTGGTCTCGAAACACAGCAGGGCATATACTTATCTTCCAGAGTCGGTTATGGCATTTCCCGAAGGGAATAGGTTCTGTGAAATACTAACAGCCTGCGGATTTAAAAATGCTATTGCCCAGCCGCTGACGTTTGGGATTACGACTTTATATACAGCATTGAAAGGGTAGGCCCAGGTGTGCTACACTTTCAAAGTGTGGCATACATAAGTGACACTATATTATCCTCCTCACTATCGGCTTCATCTCAGGTTCATCAAGCATAAGAATCTGATTTATACCAGGAGCTAGTCCTTTACTAATATGCCCAACTTGCATTTGCAATTCTAGTGCACAGGCGCTGCCCAATGTACCCCAACGCAGAAGCATTTCCCAATCTATATCAGGGTAATGTTGCTTGATGGTGTACAACTCAGATAATATACACAATTGGTGGTTGGATGCAAGGCTGTCGGTGCCAATAGCTATGCCCACACCTTCTTCCAGCAGCATGTATATGTCCGGGAGCCGTCCTTCTATATAAAGATTGGCATTGGGGCACAGGCACCAGGTCACTTCATCAAATCGTTTTTGTGCTGCCTTAACATCCTTTCTTGTGGTATAGGTATTGTGAACAAAAAGTAATGCATGGCCTAGTGAAATGTAATCGATATAGGTCTGCAACGACGATTTGCCGGAGGGCTTGAATTTGGTATAATCTATACTCAACGATTGAAGCAGGTCGGTAACCGGTCCTTCTTTTTTCTTGAAGAAACGGTCTTCAGCCCTGCTTTCCTGATTATGGATAGTAATAGTGCTCCCCGGTCTGTGTGTATCTATTTTACGGAATAAAGAACGCGAAACAGAGTAGGGAGCATGAGGTGCTATGGCTTGCCTGAGCCTCATTACTTCCACCTTTTGCTCAGCAAATGCAGTAAAGTTCTGCAGCGCATATTCAAAAGCTTTTTCCGCCCTATCATCATTAAAACCAATAGCTTCTATAAAAGTATGGAAATGCAACTCATCACGCAGTCTGATATCAAGTGTATCGGTAGTATTGGCGATGTCTCCCACAGCAACTACGCCATTGAGCAGCAATTCTTCATAAGCGTCATGCCTGGCTTTACTTTTTTGCGCTTCGGTAAAGTCGTTTCTATGCTTCGGTATTGTTTTTAGGAACGGTATCAGTCCTGTACGCTCCGGCACTACCCCCTTCAAGTGCGATAGCTCCAGGTGGCAGTGGGCATTTACAAAACCTGGTGCCAGAACACCATCATAAAAAATGGCTTCAGGATGTGGGCCATTAATGATTGATAGTATAGTGCCGGTTTCTGTAACTTCCAATACAGTATACTCAGGCATCCACTCCCGTCCGTTATGTATTTTGTGTGCAGTTATAAAAGGCATACCCCTGAAGCCCTAAATGGATTTTTAATGTTTAAAATGCTTCAGCAAAACGATTTCCCGCTCATCCAGAAAGCGCCACTTGCTGCGGGGCAGGTTTTTCTTGGTGAGGCCGGCATACATCATCCTGTCCAGCTTTTCTACTACATAACCCAATGATTCAAATATGCGGCGCACAATCCTGTTCCTTCCACTATGAATCTCCAGACCCAATTCGTTCTTCTTTTCAAGGTAGGCCAGTGCATCAACCTGTATCTTACCATCTTCCAGTTCCAGGCCTTCCATTATTTTTTCAAAATCGGCCTTGGTAAGAGGTTTATCAAGGGTTACCTGATATATTTTTTTGATGTTGTAGGACGGATGGGAGAGCTTTTGAGTAAGGTCGCCATCATTGGTAATAAGCAACAACCCGGATGTATCTCTATCCAAACGACCAACGGGGTACAAGCGATCAGCGCCGGAGTTTTTAACGAGCTCCATCACCGTTTTGCGGCCCTGTGGGTCTTCGTTGGTTGTAATATAACCCTTGGGTTTGTTGAGCAGAATATACACCATCCCTTTTTGCGGGGTCAGCTTTTTCCCGCTCATGGTTACCTTATCATCGTGCTTTACCCTGTAGCCCGGATCCAGCACCAGTTCGCCGTTTACTTTTACCTTACCTTGTCTCACCACTTCAGCTGCATCGCGGCGGCTGCACTCACCACTATGGGCAATAAATTTGTTGAGTGGCATTTCCAGGCGGGGGCCATCTTTCTGG
This sequence comes from uncultured Bacteroidota bacterium, assembly GCA_903904855.1. GTDB lineage: Bacteria > Bacteroidota > Bacteroidia > Chitinophagales > Chitinophagaceae > Nemorincola. The sequence continues at coordinate 11,237 of CAIVEH010000208.1, forward strand.
TTTATTTCCTTGTCGTCATCATCTTCATCATCGTCATCATCTTTGTATTTCTTCCTGCGCCCTTCGGTGTGGTCGTGAATGTGTTTCTTTTTGCCTGGGCCTTTGTGTTTTATTTCAAAAGGCTTTTTAGGTGGCGTATCATTAACTATTTCTTCCAGTTCTCCATAAACCTTATCTTCAAATTGTTCCCTCTTCCCTGGATGATCTTCAGTGGTGTCATTTTTCTTTGAAGATTGATTGAATGCATTATTTACTACATCCTTAAATGTTTTTTGTTTTTCTTCATTCCCGGTTTTCTCTTCCTCCTTCTTAGGCCCTTTTTTATTGAAATGCGACTTGCCTTGCGCGGCAGCAGCGGGCCTGTCTCTGAAAGGCCGGCTGTCGGTTGGACGGGCAGGTTTTCTGAATTCGCGTGCAGGCTTGGCACCTTCACTATCTGAAATTATATCTTTAATAATTTCAGGTTGATCAAATGTTCTTGGCGGCCTGCTTCTGAAAGGTTTAGCACCATCTTTTCTCAGAGGGCGGTCATATGGTTTCCTTTCTGGCCGTGCATCAGTATCATTTTCCCGCTCCTTTTTGAAGTGAGGTGTTTTTTCAAATGTTCTTTCAGTATCGTTGGTTCTCTCCTTTTTAAAATGTGGTGGTTTGTCAAATGTTCTTTCAGTGCGGTCAGTGAATGGCTTACCGGATTCATTTTTCCGGAACGGCTTACCGGGCCTGGAAGAAGATCGGTCTTCTGATTTTTTGAAACTCCTTTCCCTGCTGAACGGGGCATTGTCATTTTTTCCAGGACGAGGTTTAAAGCTTCGTTCTGTATCACCACCAAATGATGCTCCACCTTCTTTTTTATATGGTTTACGAGCTGTGTCGGACCATGGTTTTCCTTCCTTGCCATCCCGTTCTGAGGGACGGCCAGATGGCCTTCCTGGCGCTCCATCGGGTACCCGGCCAGAATATGGCTTTGCTGAACGGGGGAATTTGTCGGCGCCCGGGGAGGGGCTTCTGCCGTCATAATTTTTGCCCGGTGATTTTGAACTTTTATTAAAAGGTTTCGAACTATCCTTTTTAAATGTATTCCGGTCGCCGGACCTGGCGCCTCGTGGAGAACCTGATGAACTATTTGCCATTATTTAACTATGCCTGATAAGCCTGCAAATGTACGATGTTTAACCGCTTATATTGCAGGCATGGGCAATCTATCCTGATTCAGTGAATATATTCTACGAAATTTAACTAATGTGACAGCTTGTTCCGTTCCAGTTCGGCATATAAAACAGGGAGTGCCTTGTGATAATTACTGAGTATGTTCTGAAAATAAACCCGGATTTCTGCGATTCCTGTGTTATTTCTGGCCAGGCTGTCTATTCCAGCCAGATCATTATACAGATCCTTTATTTTTACTACCGAAGCGCTGGATTTGAGTGCATGAGCAATCTCAAAAATCAATCTGTAATCCTTGCCCTCGTTTATCAGGCTTTCCAATTGAGCCAGTTTATCAGCTACTGTATTTAAGAATAGGGAAATAATGTTATGGATATATTGTGGATCATTATCCGATAATTCGTAAACCAATCCCAGGTCAACTAACTGATCGTCCATCATTTCAAAATTAATAGGTTTATTTATTTTTTTAAAAGTTTTTGAATCAATTCACACAAAGACACAGGGTCAAATGGCTTAACAATAAACGCATTGATGCCTGAATCATCATTTTCGTGATTTTGATGAGCAAATAGGTCGGCAGTAAGAGCGATTATAGGGATATTATTTTTAAGTACATTTCTGATATATTTTGCTGCTTCGAACCCATTTTTTCCGGGCATCTGAAGGTCCATTAGTATAACATCAATTTTGTTATTAATCAACATATCAATTGCTTGCTCCCCGTTTGTGGCATTGAGCACATCGGCTCCCTGCTTTAGGAGTACGTAATTTGCTATCTTCTGATTTATCAGATTATCTTCAGCAACCAATATTTTTATCCCGTTCAGCAAGTATATGGTAATATTTAATTTTAACTCGTGATTGCCCAGATAGTCAGAAACGAAAGTACATAATAATCTTGTAAGGACTTTGTATTTTTATTTGGCCGGCATTGATCGTTATGCCATGCAAAGTGTGAAAAAAAATATTTTAAAATAGTACTAATCGAAAATCGTTAACAAAAAAATTGTTATTGTCAAATGTTGATTTTTGATTTGTTTTTCGTAATATTGTTGTGCAACCACCTTACTGTTTTTTGTAACTGTACCAAAAATGAAAGTTTATGGCTTATAAGATACGCATACTCCCAAGGTGGCTTGTTTTTTTATTGGACCTGATACTGGTCTGCTGCTGCCTGTTTTTATCCCGCATGTTGAAGTTGAATTTCAATATGCCACAAGTGGATGCCGGATTAAGGCTGATGCTGGCTGTTGTACTGGTTTTTAATGCAGTACTGTTTTACCTGTTTAAGAGTTATGGCGGTATCATACGTTATACCAACCTGGAAGATGCGCAGCGGCTGGTTATGGTAAATGCCATTGCTTCCTTTTTCTATATGGTAGTGAACAATTTCGTTCCTATTTTTCATTTCGGCAACTTCTTTACCCTGCAGATTGTTACTATCAATTTCCTCATTACCACATTTGTAATTATATCCTACAGGCTGGCTGTAAGGTATGTTTTCAATTTTTACAAAGCACTCTCCCAGGTAGATAAGATCCTCAAGAAAAAAGTTGTAGTATTCGATGCTTCTGCCGATGGCCAGCATATAAAGAAAGTTATGAACAGCCTTCCTAATGGCGATATGGAAGTTGTAGCATTTCTTGATGATTCTACCAATGCTTCAGGGAAACTGCTGGAAGGTATACCCATTTATACCACCCAGGAAAACAATATTGCAAAGCTTGGTGGTGATGGTGTGGAATTGCTCATTATGGCCAGCAAGCATATTGAAGCCGGTAAGCTGAACGACCTGGTGGATAACTGCCTCAAATATGGTATACGTATACAGCAGGTGCCGGCAATGAAAGAGTGGCTTAATGGCAAACTGGATCCCCAACAACTGCAGGATATTAATATTGAAGATCTGCTGGAAAGAGAAATAATTAAAATACATAACGAATCAATTTATACAGAGTTAAAAGGGAAAAAAATACTGGTTACCGGTGCTGCCGGTTCTATTGGCAGCGAACTGGTACGCCAGTTGGTGCAGTACAGACCTTCCTTAATTATTCTGTGTGACAAGGCAGAAACACCGATGCACGAATTCCAGCTGGAAATGCAGGATAAATACAAAAACACCAATGTAAAAGCTTACCTGGGTGATATTGCCGACCGGCATAGAATGGAGCACCTGTTTGAAGTGTACAATCCGCAGATAGTCTTTCATGCGGCGGCTTACAAGCATGTGCCGCTGATGGAAGATAATCCGTCAATTGCTGTACTGAATAACGTTTTGGGTACAAAAAATCTGGCTGAACTTTCGGTAGCAAATGATGTAGAGAAATTTGTAATGGTATCGACCGACAAGGCGGTAAACCCTACTAATGTGATGGGCGCCTCGAAGCGTATTGCTGAGATATTTACACAGAGTTATTACCGGCATATTACCCGGAATATGGCCAAGGGAGACGATCACAAACACATCACAAAGTTTGTAACCACCCGTTTTGGTAATGTGCTCGGGTCGAATGGTTCTGTGCTGCCAAGGTTCAAAAAGCAACTGGAAAGAGGTGGCCCGATAACGGTAACCCATCCCGAAATTACGAGGTATTTTATGACAATCCCCGAAGCCTGCCTGCTGGTTATTGAAGCTGGGGTGATGGGCAATGGCGGTGAGATATTCATCTTTGATATGGGCAAACCGGTTAAGATAGCCGACCTTGCCCGTAAGGTAATTAAGCTTGCCGGTAAAGAACCTGATGTGGATATCAAGATAGTATATACCGGGCTAAGGCCAGGTGAGAAACTATATGAAGAATTACTGACTACCTCAGAGAATGCATTGCCTACCTACCACGAGAAAATCATGATAGCCAATGTGCACCAGTACGATTTTGACCTTGTGGAAAAGCGTATAGATAAGCTGATAAAATGCGCCCGCCAGCATTATACCCTCGAAACAGTATACCTGATGAAGGAACTGGTGCCCGAATATGTAAGCAACAACCTGGCATATGATAAGGTGAATGTGAAGCAGTGATTTTTTTGTGGAATTTGGGAGTGGGGATTGGCAATAGAATGTCGTTAAGTTAAGGATTCGCATTATTTATCATATCAAATTCGATTTATAGAACCGGCAGTTATAAACTGCCTAGATTGGTCAGATACGTGTCCGCTTTGCATAAGGCCTTACTACAGGCGCCAGACAGATTCCCGAAAAGGTTTTTAGTTTGGTTATCCCATGTCCTTTAAAAAATAGAATGGGATAATGGTAAACGCTGAAACCCTTGCTGGTGGATGATATAAATTTAATTCCGATTATCTCATATTATCACATTGTATCTCATTGGTCTCGGTGAGAGAAGCGGCAGTTATAAACTGCCTAGATTGCTCAGACACGGGTCAGCTATACACAAGGCTTTGCTACAGACCCGCGCCAGTCGGAGGATTTCTCCTATCGAAAAGGCATTTTGTTTGGTTATCCCATTCTATATAAAAAACGCGATGGGATAATGGTGATAGCTGTAACCATTGCTGGTGGCTGATATAAATTAAATTTCGATTATCTCATCATATCTCATTCTTTGCGGAATTGGGAGTTTGGAAACCTAGCTTCTGTATGTCTGGCTTGAGAAACACCAGTTTAAAACTGGTGAGATTGCTCAGACACAGGTCGGCTACGCATGGGCTTAGCTACAGACCTGCGCCAGACGACCTTTTTGTTTGGTTATCCCATTCTATATAAAAACGCGATGTGATAATTGTAAACGCTGAAATCCTTGCTGGTGGCTGATATAAATTAATTTCCGATTATCTCATATTATCCCATTATATCCTACTTCGGCAGCTCAGTGCAGGCTCAGCTCATCCCGGCCCTCACCAGACCCTTCCGCCTACGGCAAGAGCTATGCTCGTGCCGTAGGCGGCATCCTTGAATAAAGGGAAGGAGTTTAATGAGGGTGTTATAGCAAAAATGTGGTAACCTGCTTGCCGGTAGGCAAGTGTAAAAATATGTTCGGATGCATAATGTTAATAAATATATGTGTTTTTCATTCGCCGAAATCAGCGGGAATGTTTGTGTGCCGGGTGCCTGAGGAGGTAAAAAGCCCTTCGATAGACTCAGGATGGAGTAGTAATTGTTTCATAGTTTAATAAGTTATTATGTACTAATAATTTGGAACAAAAGTATTGTGTATAGTTGGAAATTCCTAATTTTCAGGCATATTTATTTTTGGATCAAAATTTTCTGGATTAAAGAATAAGGAGGATTGTTGGGTATGGATATGCCCCGGTAGTGGGCTTGCGCTTTGTAGCAATGGTATTTTATTTTTTCACGCACCCCTTAGGGGTGAACCTAGATATAATTGATCATTGATTCATAAATAGACGTTGCGGTGCAATCTCTACAGAAATAATGATAATTTGTGCGTTGCAAACGCACTACCATAGCATTCGCGTTACAAACGCGAACGAGAGGGGACTATCTTCTGCTTAAAGGAATTGTTTTGACTTCTATCATTATGAATCTTTGCCCAACATACCAGAATGTTTGTTCATCCGTTTATTTAAACGGGAATAACTTCTCTTGTAGTATTCCTGTTTTAATGATTGTTTCATTTTTAATGTTTTGGGTTATGGGTGGAAAAATTTCAATATTTGAAAGCAACTTTTTTTTCAAGATAGTCATCATCACCCTATTATTATCTTTTTTCGGATTCAAAGATTCCTTTTGTCAGATAAATAAAGATTTGCTATATTCATATAAATATTTAGACTTTGATGAGGTTAGTATAGATCATAATGGATTCCTATTCTCTAGTAAGTTTATTCCAAAGAATATCAAAAATAATTTCTATTGCACAATAAAATATAATGGTTTCATTGGACATAAGTTTTCAGGTAAAATTATTGAGAAATACAATTCATCTGGATTACCTGATTCAATCATTAGGATTTATTGTCCTTTATATCATATTCCCCCTAGCTATTTTCCTCCTTATAATTTTAAAAAGAAAACAAAATTCTCAATATACAATGATATTTATTCTTTTAGATATTATAACTCAAATAGCATAATAAATGAACATCTAACAAGGATATTTAAAACATACGATAACCATACTATTAAAATTGATAGCATTAATGAATTAGATGTCTCCTATTTTTATAGTTCGAACCTTGATAGTGTTTTAATCTCTTCTACCCATAATAAGCAAATATTAAAATAGGTATAGGCACTTAGGTCGCAATATCAATCCTTTGATAACAAGCGTATTGGATCATTTTTGACCATTCTTTTTATAAGGGTATCAAAGATTAC
>CAIVEH010000209.1 GCA_903904855.1 uncultured Bacteroidota bacterium
TCTCCGGACAGTTCAAATCGGATCATGGCGCAGATTGTTTTGTCGTCCTAAGGTCTGTTATTGATACAACCATAAAGGCTGGACAAAATGTTTTGAATGCACTCAGGCTTGTAGCTCTGTATGGGGCTGAATAGTTACCATTCTGGTATGTTGGGCAAAGATTCATAATGATAGAAGTCAAAACTATTCCTAAGCAGAAGATAGTTCTGGTAAAAAATTTTAAGTCTGCCCCGGGTTTCCTTCCTTTCGCAGCCGATGTCTCCATGAAGCATTGCCTTTTGTATGTGGGGTGGGACTCGGCGCATCAAGGCACAATAGCCGATGTCTCTCTATAGCAAAGCTATTTTGTGCGCAGGCAGAAGACTCGGCAAATCAGGATACCGCAGCTGATGTACCCATGCATTCTGAAAATTCACTAATCCAACAAATTCTGATCCAAAAATAAATATGCCCGAAAATTAGGAATCTCCAACTATCCACCCTACCTTTGTTCCAAATTATTAGGATATTATAACTTATTAAACTATGAAACAATTACTACTCCATCCTGAGTCTATCGAAGGGCTTTTTACCCCCTCAGGCACCCGACACACAAACATTCCCGCTGATTTCGGCGATTGAAAATCGATAAAACAAACATTCTCGCTGATTTCGGCGATTGAAAATCGCATATATTTATTAACATTATGCATTCGAACATATTTTTACACTTGCCTACCGGCAAGCAGGTTACCACATTTTTGCAATAACACCCTCTTTAAACTCCTTCCCTTTTTTCAAAGATGCCGGCAAGCGGCACGAGCATAGCTCTTGCCGTAGTCAGTCCAGAGATACCCAATATAACTCAGTTAATTTGCCGAACAAAGATTTGCAGTTTAGCCTCTAGTGGGGCCTTAATAATGGCGTAGACTAACCGATGAATCACAATAGAAGACCAGAAGCCAAACAACAACCAAAAGCCAGATAGATGCAATCATAGCCAGAATTACCAGCCCCACCCTGCCGAACAGAGCTGGCTGATACAAGTCGCAGAGCTATCCCTTTGTTCAGCGGAGCGATTGAACAAAGGGCGGGACTTTCTTTTGGTACTTTTCTTTTTCCTGCAGAAAAGAAAAGTACATCGCTAATAGCAGGAAATAAAAGAATTTAGGACATAAAAGAAAATAGCCATTTCCGGCGGCCAGAAAGCCAAAAGCGATGATCACAAACTCCCAATTCCCCCAAGATGAGATATGATGAGATAATCGTAAATTAATTTATATAAGCCACCAGCAAGGGTTTCAGCGATTACCGTTATCCCATCGCGTTTTTTTGAGACAATGGGATAACCAAACAAAACGCCTTTTTCGGAAGGCTGCTTTTTTTCAAGTAAGAAGTAAATCTTCATGGCCCAAACAATTCTGAATTAACTTTGCTGTTGTGCGCATGAGATAACATTCAGGACTAAAAATTAAATAATATTTTAATATGAAAGCAATGATATTCGCAGCAGGCCTGGGCACCCGGCTGAAACCATTTACTGACCATAACCCCAAAGCGCTGGCTGTGGTTAATAATAAAACCCTGCTCGAACATAGCATACGTTACCTGCAGCGCTTTGGCATTTACGATGTAATTATCAATGTGCATCATTTCGCGTCAATGATTGAGGAAACGCTGTTTGAAAACGATGATTTTGGCAGTAATATCACCCTATCTGATGAGCGCAACGAAATACTCGAAACCGGTGGCGGGCTCAAAAAAGCTGCGCCGTACTTTGACGATGAGGCATCTTTTGTAGTGATGAATGTGGATGTACTCACCAACCTGGACCTGGGCAGGATGATAGATATTCACAACATCGACAAGCCAATGGGTACTCTTGCAGTAATGAACAGAGACTCATCGCGCCACTTCCTGTTCGATAACCAGATGCGCCTTTGCGGCTGGATGAACAACAAGACGGGCGAAAAAAGGATGGCCGATGACAAGCCGGGGCTGCAGCCTTTTGCGTTCAGCGGCATACAGGTATTGTCTCAGGCTATTTTCAATGATATTCCATTTGAGGGTAAATTCTCGCTGGTTGATCTTTATCTGTACCTGGCCAAAAACCACTTACTAAGGGGCTATGATCATACCGGAAATATCTTCATTGATGTAGGTAAGCCTGAAAGCATTGAGCAGGCAGAATACCTTTTTCAGTAGGCATTTCTATACTCCATGCATAATTACCCGCAGCACAGCAAGTGATTTTATATTGCCCATGTGTTGTGTATGCAGCTGAAGGAAGGCTATATACCAGTCGATAAGCCTGAGGCGTGTTGCTGAATTAAGCCTGATGGCGCTCAGCATTTCATAATCAGCAGCCCTCAGCAACATATCAAGATAGCTGGCATCCTCCTTATTCAGAGCATCGGCAGAATGAAGAGACTGCTCCATAAACTCCCCTTCTTCGAGGCTAACAAATGGTGTTTCGGCACTGTAACTGCCCTTAATATCAAAACCCAGGATCCTGCCGCAACCAATAATAAAATACAAAGGAAAATTGGCAACATTGCCTGCCGGCATTTTATCGAGGGATACATAATACTTAAATGCAAACTCAAATAAAGATGGCAGGGGTGCATTTTCGGGGAGTAAACGAAGCATTACCTCAACAGAAAACAAAACAATGCTATTCTTTACCACGTCTTCCTGCAAGCCGGTATACAAATAGGCAGCCTGGTACTGGCTGATACTCTGGATATTTTTTTGAGGGTGGTGATATACAACCATATCCAACAGTGTGCCGGGCTGAAATGCGCCTGCCCTGCCCTGCCTGGCCTTGGGGCTTCGCACACCCTTAACCATATAGGTTTGCAAACCAAAATGCTCCGTAAAGATCGTAGTAACAAGGCTGGTTTCGCCATACTTTACCGATCTCAGCACTATGCCATTGGTTTTATGCAGCATATTTATTGCATGAAAACTATTTTACCTGCAAAGGTCTGGGTGCCATCGGGGTTGGATGCAAATACCAGGTACACTCCGGTTTGCGGGCGATGACCTTTATAATCCTTACCATTCCAGACTGCCTGGCTGCCCAGCGCAGTGGTTTTATAAACCAACTGGTCATTGATATCTGTGATGCGCACATCTGCATTCATGGCTAGTCCGCGAATGGCAATTGTGCCGGTATAATCTTTGGGCACGGGATTAGGAAAAATAGTTACATTTTTGACAACAGCATTTGTATCGGTTGCAGTGCTGTGAAAACAAACCAGTCCCTGAGCTGAACCAATATATACATCACCAGTTACCGGATCAATTGCTATTTTAGTAATCAGGTTGGAAGGGATAGGGCTGTTTTCTGTAGTAAATCGATAAATAATCTTTGTAGCATCAGAAGATAACAACCATACGCCGTTATCGGTACCTATCCATTTCCGGTTTGCTCCATCAACCGCAATTGACCGAACACTGTTACCTGCAAACAGGTAACCGGCAAACTGATCATACTGCACAATAGGCAAGGAAGCATCGCAAATATCGTTTGAACCTGAATTACCAAAAGAACAGTTACTTACAATGCCAATACCATTATCAGTACCTATCCAGATATTGTTGGTTTTATCTTTTGCTATACAAAAAACATTGTTGCTGGGAAGATTGCCTGAACCTGCACCAGTGAACAGATGATAATAGCTATCGCCTGAAGGGTTGCCATTTAATGTCCCGGATGCATTATAAGCTACTACACCTCCATTCGCAAGGCTAACATACCATGCGTTGCCGTTATCATCAATAACTAATGGCCCGCCCTGTCCGTTGCCGGGCACATGAAATTTGTGCCAGCTGCTGTCGGCCGCTAACCTTACATAAAGCGCATCATAAGCAAAAGCAAGAGTTACCCAAAGATTTTTGGATTGATCTAGAGCAACGCTAACAACCTGCCGCTGACCTTGTCCGAAATTGGCATTACTAGTATCGAATATTGAATTAGCGCCTATTAACTGATGCGAACCATCAGGATTCATAATATACAAACCATACACAAAAGAGCCTATATATACAATTCCGGTAGACTCGTCTTTCAGCACTGAAACGGCATCAGTAAAATCATTGAATGGCGGGTAAAAATATCGTTCATAAGCAGTCCACTTATCATTAAAATAATTGGATGCACAATGAAAGTTCTGAATTTCATCCAGCTTATCATTCATACCACCATGCACTATCCATAAATTTTTATTATACGCATAGATATCGAAATTATTAGGATCGGAAGGGCCGGGGGGGAAATGCGCATTACCCGGGCCACGATTCTCCAATCCGGAATAACCATCGGCTATCCAGATTGAATTATCAGACAATTGAACTGCCTGAAATGGTGGTCCGATATTGGGGCAGGAATCTACAATTTTAAATGTAGTATCAAATACCTTAACATCACCATTGTACTCAAACGGTCGGAACTCACTTACCAGCAAGCCCGTATTTCCGCCATCTATGTGCTGAATAATGGTACTATCACTGGTGTGTACAACAGTAGTAGTTATATAATCCAATGAGGAATCTTTTACATGATGGTATACATTTACATTGGTCTGCCCTTGCGGACAGGAATAGATCAATTGCAGACGATTGCGGACAAGACAATATACTGATTGATGGTTGGCCACAAATAGCTTATTGTCAACATTTGCAATGAATATAAATGTATGTGTACTGTCAATTTCCTTCCAAACCTGAAAATTCTGCAACTGCTGACTGGATTTAGAAGCCCGGTAAAGCCCGTTTTGAGTAATAGCATAAAAACTGGTATCACACCCAATAAAACCATTTACAGGAACATTCTGGTTGTTGATAATGAACTGATAGGTTTGCCGGATGTTATGCGAACTAAGATCAATTACCAGGATACCAACTGAAGTACTGAGATAGGCTATACCCGCTTCACAATAAACATGGTTTATAGATTTATTGCCTGCAATACTTTTTATTTTCAGGTCTGGTATATTGTAAAATGTATTATTTTTAAACAAGTCAATATTCCCATCAGAATAAGCAAGTACAGTAGTACCGGTAGTGGCATCATAACCAATTGCCTGCATCCCAATATCCGACATGCCTTCTACTTTACTGTAAGGTTCAAGCTGACCATTAGATGGATCATAGGTAAAAAACGGTTGATTACAGATGGTGAATAACTTATGACCATCAGTGGCAAGCCCAATTGCATTATTGTAAGGCATATGGGACTCCCAATAGCCTATCGGTTTATCCTGGGCTGTTAAAATGGTTGAATACCCAACCAGCAAACTGAACAGTAAACAGGTTTTCCTGAAAAATAGTTTCATTAGTATGTAATCTATATCAACAATTAACGCTAAGCGCCTTACTATATTGTTTTGCAATTTAACTTAAAACAGGCAACTGTACATGATTATAATGCAGCCGTCCATTTAGAGGTGCAAAAGTACCATAAATATAGGTTGAAATTACCGGCAGCAGGTGTGGTGAGCAGTGATTTTGGGTACCGAAGAGTTCCTTCAAACAACCTTTTAGCAGCGTCATGCAGTAGAAAGAATACCATGAGGCTGGTGATCCAAAGTTGGGTTGAATAACATTTAATCTTAAAACCTGGACCAAGGAATAGATAATTGGATCCATTCAATCGTCATAATGCCAATGATTCAACATAACAATTGCACAGGCACAATTGCAGCAATGAATTATTCACAAATGGGCTTATACGTGGATATTTCAGTACTGCAAATCACGTACTCAATAAGTGTCGATTTTCCTCGATTCATAGGTGTTCAACATCTAAGCAGTGAAATATTCACACTACCATTCAGAAATTATTCCGACCGTTCAGAAACCCTTTATTACCATTCACTAACTTATCTGACCGCTCACAAAACCGTTTTGGAAACCGCTTCTCCGACGGGGTATCTTGCACTCAGTACAAGGAAATAAGCTACTTACCATTAAATCTTTAGTATATGAAACCACTAAATCTTTTTATGCTTTTGCTTGACAAATCCGGAGAACACAAAACACAACTGGTTGTTGCACTGTACATGGTGCTAACCTTTTAATGCTACTTAGTAAAATGAAACAAAACTGCATTATAAATACTAATTCTTCAACTTCTAAAATCTAAAAAAATGAAACCATTCAATCAGAATCTCGTCCAGAATATTGAACTTACCCATGATGTTCCAGTTACAAAAAGCATATTCTCCCATGCAGGTATTTTCATCACTATCGTATTTGTATTGTTCCTTGGTGCTGAGGCCAGAAATATTACAAGGCAAGCAGCGGGCCAGCATTTTTCAGATCAATCTTTAACCAAAAACTCATCGTTGGCAATCAATAATCATTCAGGATTAAAGAAATTCTGAACCATGAACATTAAGCAGGATTTAATGCTAGTGACTGAGGGGCACTTCCATTTATCGACTCCATGCTAAATTTACAACCTTCAATAATCGTTTTTTACCGTTTAGAAACTTTTTCGACCGTTTAGAAACTTCTATTAGAAAAACAGACACATAATATATACTTTGTGGTGCAATTTGAAATACATACGAAACTGAACAAAACCAGTAAGCAGAGTAAAAAATTGCACAAAAAATTTTCGGCTTTTTTCTCAGTGTGATCGCCTGATGAAAGAGCGAAGCAGCCAAAGTCTATAACCAGCTTATTATTATTCATCCACCTATTTTCCAAATTTAGTTCCGACTTGTTAAGCATTTTCTTTGCAAGTGATAATAATTTACATTTTATTGAAAAAATTGCAATTAACATTTTATAACAATTAAAATCAAAATTATGATTAAGCAAGTAACCCTAACAATTATCGCATTGCTGGTAAGTATTGCATCGTTTGCAATCCCGGCAATATCAGGCCCTTCCGCCTTATGTGCAGGAATGACCCTGACAATGACAGACTCTATGGCCGGCGGCACATGGAGCAGCAGTAATACATCTGTAGCCACAGTAGGATCATTAACGGGAACAGTGACAGCTGTGTCACCCGGCACCTCTAATATTATTTATTACGTTCCAGCTGTAGGGTATTCTATCCTCTATCTTACTGTTAATCCAAATCCGGCGCCTATATCAGGGCCTTCAACAGTTACAGTTGGTAGTTATATTACTTTGACTGATGCGAGTCCGGGTGGCATATGGAGCGCATCTTGCTCCATACTGACAATCGGATCGACAACCGGAATTGTAACTGGCACAGCACCAGGCATATGCAATCTTATTAAGTATACATTTCCGGGAACCGGGTGCCTTGTGTATTATACTGATACCATTACTGCGGCATCAGTTGCTCCTATAACCGGGACAACCAATGTATGTGCGGGATCGACTGTAACACTGAGCGATGCTACAACTGGGGGCACATGGACCAGCAGCAACACAGCTATTGCAACAATAAATGCCACATCGGGAGTAGTAACCGGAGTTTCGGCAGGAACATGTACCATTACTTTTACACATAGCGGCAGTTATGTAACAACTTCATTTACTGTTAACCCGCTCCCTGCCCCTATAACCGGGCCCGGTACAGTAGCTGTTGGTGGAACTATTACACTAACGGACGCCACAACCGGCGGAACCTGGAGCTCTGCCTGCAGCATTGTGACTACAGGAACATCAATAGGATATGTTACCGGCATTTCACCGGGCATATGCTATTATATAAAGTATACATTGCCAACCGGATGCTATGTATATTATACAGATACTGTAACATCAGGAGGATCGGTTGCTCCTATCACCGGGACTACCCATGTATGTGTTGGATCAACTATAACATTAAGCGACGCTACAACTGTGGGTACATGGACCAGCAGCAATACAGCCATAGCAACAATTAATGCAACCAGCGGAGTGGTTACCGGAGTTTCGGCAGGGACATGTACAATAACCTATACACATAGCGGCAGCTATGTTACGGCATCATTTATAGTATACGCACCCCCAACTGCAATAACCGGAAGTAGCAGTGTTTGTGTAGGGAGCACAACAACCGAAGCCGATGCAACCCCAGGCGGAGCATGGGCAAGTGGCAATACATCTGTAGCAACTGTTACCTCGACCGGTGTAGTTACAGGTGTATCGGCGGGTACAGTAGGTATTTATTACCTTATGACAACAGGCTGTGCTACTTATAAAGTGGTTACAGTAAATGCAATACCCACCGTTACAGGTAGCAGCACCGTTTGTATTGGATCTACAACCACATTAACAGGTACGCCAACCGGCGGCACATGGACAACCAGCAATTCAGCTGTTGCTGCAGTTGGCAGTACTGGCATTGTTACCGGTGTAGCAGGTGGTGTAGCCAATATCTATTATAATGCAGGCGGATGTTATGCCTACCATTATGTAACAGTAAACGCGGCGCCATCCATTTCGGGTAGCAGTACTTTATGTGCAGGAACAACCACCACACTTACCGGCACACCAGCCGGCGGCACATGGACAACCAGCAATTCAGCAGTTGCTACAGTAGGTTCAACAGGCATTGTTACCGGTGTAGCAGGTGGAGTAGCCAATATCTATTATAATGCAGGCGGATGTTATGCATACCATTATGTAACCGTAAATGCTACAGCTACCATTTCAGGCAGCAGCACCCTTTGTGCTGGTTCTACAATTACACTGACCAGTTCACTAACCGGTGGCACATGGTCAACCAGCAACTCAGCAGTTGCCACAGTTGGCTCCACAGGCATTGTTAGCGGTGTAGCCGGTGGCATAGCCAATATATATTATTATGCAGGCGGATGTTATGCCAGCCATTACGTAACGGTAAATGCAGCTTCCACAATTTCGGGTGGCAGCACTGTATGTGCAGGATCATCAATAACCCTGACTGGAACGCCTGCCGGCGGCACATGGACTACCAGTGGTACAACTATAGCTACTGTAGGCTCAACCGGTATAGTTACCGGAGTCGCTACTGGTGTTGTTAACGTGTATTACAATGCTGGTGGCTGCTATTCCTACCATTTTGTGACTGTAAACGCGGCTGCATCTGTTTCAGGTAGCAGTTCTGTTTGCGCAGGATCTACAATCAGTTTAACTGCATCCCCATCTGGCGGTACATGGATAAGCAGTAATACAGCAACAGCTACAGTAGGTTCCACAGGTATTGTTACCGGCGTAGCAGCAGGAACGGTTAATATATATTATAGTAACGGCGGCTGCAATGCATATCATACAGTAACCGTAAATGCAGCATCTTCAATATCCGGCAGCAGCTCTGTTTGCGTAGGGTCAACAACCACATTAACCGGTACCCCTTCAGGTGGCAACTGGTTCAGCAGTGGTACATCGATTGCTACAATTGGCTCTTCCACTGGTCTTGTAACAGGCCTGACTACCGGAACAGTAAATATTTACTATAATGGCGGCGGGTGTTATTCTTATCAAACACTTACTGTCAATGCCACAGCATCAGTTTCGGGAAGCAGCACAGTATGTGCCGGATCAACCATAACGCTAACCGGAACACCTTCGGGCGGAACATGGACAACCAGCGGAACATCAATCGCAACAGTTAGCACATCAGGTGTGGTAACAGGAGTTACAGGCGGTGTGGTTAATGTATACTACAATGCAGGCGGATGCTATGCCTACCATATGGTAACTGTGAATGCGGCTCCTGCTATTTCCGGAAGCAGTTCTGTTTGTGCAGGACCAACAATTACCTTAACCGGAACACCATCTGGCGGCACATGGTCAACCAGCAATTCAGCTATAGCTACAGTTGGCAGTACTGGCATTGTTACCGGAGTGGCCGGTGGGGTAGCCAATATTTATTATTATGCAGGAGGATGCTATGCCGGTCATTATGTAACGGTTAATGCAGCCCCTGTAATTACAGGCGGCAGTACGGTTTGTGCCGGATCAACACTTATACTAGCTGGCACACCTTCTGGCGGCACATGGTCAACCAGTAATTCAGCCGTTGCTACGGTTGGCAGTACAGGTATTGTTACCGGTGTGGCTGGTGGTGTAGCCAATATTTACTATTATGCAGGTGGTTGCTATACCGGTCATTATGTAACCGTAAATCCAACACCTGCAGCCATAACAGCCACTTACACAGTTGGTGTTGGAGGTACAGTAACCATAACAGATGCAACAACTGGCGGTACATGGAGCAGCGGCAATACAGCGATTGCAACAATCAATGCAACAACCGGCCTGGCAACCGGAATCTCGGCCGGAACAGTGGGTATATACTATATATTGCCAAGCGGATGTGGAACAGGCACTACATTGACTGTAACAGGCACATCCATTGCACCGATCACAGGCACTACGCATGTATGTGCTGGATCGACAGTGGCATTATATGATGCCACAACCGGAGCAGCCACATGGAGCAGCAGCAATACTGCAATAGCAACCGTAAATGCCACATCAGGCATTGTTACAGGTGTATCGGCAGGAACCTGCACCATAACATTTACATATGGCGGCAGTTATGTAACCACATCATTCACTGTTAATCCGCTGCCTGCGGCAATTACCGGAAGCAGTTCTTTATGCGCAGGCACTGTTACCACGCTGACTGACGCTACTACCGGCGGCACATGGAGCAGCAGTAATACCGCTGTGGCCACCGAAGGGACATCAATAGGTATTACCACAGGCATTGCACCTGGCAGTGTGAATATCTATTATACGCTGACAACAGGATGCAGCGTTTATAAGACGATTACTGTAACTGCGGCACCATCTGCAATTTCAGGAAGCAGTTCAGTGTGTATCGGATCATCTGCAACACTTACAGATGCTACAACCGGAGGAACCTGGATGAGCGTTTATTCAACTTATGCAACAGTTGGGTCAGCAAGCGGCATAGTGACCGGCGTTACGGCAGGAACCACTTCAATAGTATATACTGTAGGTGGTTGCAGTGTTTCAATGACAGTTTCAGTTAACGCAGCACCGGATACGATTCTAGGGGCGGGCAGTGTATGTGTAGGTTCTACTATTTTACTCTCGGAAGCTACAACCGGCGGAGCATGGTACAGCGGCATTACCGGTATTGCCACAGTTTCGAGCACAGGCAATGTAACTGGTGTTTCTGCAGGAGTTCTGAATATCTATTATTCAATCGGAGGATGTTATAGGTACCATACCGTGACAGTAAATCCGGTACCGGCAGCTATTTCGGGCAGCAGTACTGTATCCATCAGTGGCGGACCAATTATACTAACTGATGCTACCAGCGGCGGAACCTGGTTCAGCGGCATCCCATCATTGGCTACCATTGGCGCAACAACAGGTGTAGTAACCGGAGTTAGTGCCGGAACACTGAATATTTACTATTCCATTGGCGGATGCGCTGTTTATAAAACCATTACTGTTACATCTCCCGCTCCTCCGGGCTATGAAAGCAGCACAACAGGCAACCAATTGTTAAACGGATTGGCAGATGTAACCATCTATCCGAATCCAACATCCGGTGTTGTCAACCTCCAGTTATATAACCAGGCTGAAGGCCGTGCATCAGTAACCATTACCGATATTACCGGCAGAGAGGTATTTAAGACTGACATTAATATTCAATCAGCTTCTGAACATAGCCAGATAGACCTGAGCAATCTGAAAGCCGGTGTTTATATTATCGGTATTCAATCAGGAGAACTGACACATACCAACAGACTGGTAATCGAGCGTTAATTGAAGAGTATTAAGAATTATCAAAGAGGTTGCCTGAAAGGGCAGCCTCTTTTGGTTTTATCAGGCTAAGACTTTCTGAAATAATATGCAATATAAAAATAATATTTTCCTATTACAAAAAGCATATATTACCTCATGCTTGTATTTTCATCATAATCTATTTGCATCATTCCCTGTAGCTGGGGACAGAAATATTAGCAGGCTTTGAGTTAACCCTGTTAGAGATTTTTCATATTCACCTACTTCCTCTCAGGAATTTCCTGCATTAGGAATCCATTTTATACCGTTTAGAAACTTTTTCGACCGTTTAGAAACTTGTTTTGGAATCCGCCACCTCACCAGGGTATATTGCACTAAACTAATTAATTCATTATTCACCATTCAAACCCCTACTCATGATACTGATAAATATCTATCACAAGCTTATCAGCAAAGCTGAAAGGGCAAAGCCTTTAAAGGCGGCTATGCAGGTTGTTGAACAAACTATTTACTTATACTTACTTAAATGATATTATGCTTTTGATCCCGGTTTTTATAGGGTACATGTTCAAAATTATATACCATACCAACAGAAGCACAAACGATAATGCTAAACCCTTTCACTATGAAACTTTTAATACTTTCCCTGTTTTTCTCACTACCAGAGAATTCATTGCTGTAAATATCCATAATGGTTAATTCTCTTATTGCCGAATAACCAAGTTTGCACTTTAGCATATTACTATTACTTTTAGGAGATGAAATTTAGACTGCTTTCGCTCCTTGCTATGGCAACTGTTTTTACTGCATCGGCACAGGATTCTCTTACTTTCCGGAAAATATCAAATGAAATAATGGTACATGGCACCTGCTATGACAATCTGAGGGTGCTCTGTAAAACAATAGGCAACCGCATAAGCGGATCACCTGCGGCTGCGAGGGCGGTAGAATGGGCCAATAAAACCATGAAAGAAACTGGAGCCGACAAAGTATGGCTGCAGCCATGCGATGTTCCCTACTGGTACCGGGGTAAGGAAAGTCTTTACCTCACATTTAATGGAGAATATCAGAAAGTGGATGCCACATCGCTGGGAAACAGCCAGGGCACTGACGGCAAAACACTCAATGCCAATGTAATTATGGTTTATAACTTCGATGAATTCAAAGCCCTGCCTGAAAGCGCTGTAAGGGGGAAAATTGTTTTCTTCAACTACCGCTGGCGCCAGGATTTCATCTTTACATTCAATGGTTATGGCGATGCGGTGAAATACCGCGGAGCAGGCCCCAGCACTGCTGCCAGGAAAGGAGCTGTTGGTATAATTATCCGCTCCATGTCTACAGGCGAAGATGATTTCCCGCATACAGGTGGCACCCACTACAATGATTCTTTTGCAAAAATCCCGGCACTGGCTCTTGGCAATAAAACTGCCGACAAACTGGAAGCTGCCTGCAAAGCTGGCCATGTAATGGCTAAACTAAATTCGGAGTGCCACATGATGCCCAAACTGGTAAGGTCGTATAATGTAATCGGTGAGATAAAGGGATCTGAACACCCGGAGCGCATCATTACCATTGGCGGGCATCTCGATTCGTGGGATATTGGTGAAGGTGCTCATGACGATGGCGCAGGTGTGGTACAATCGATGGAAGTGATCAGGGCATTTAAAGCATTGGGAATGAAACCCAAATGCACCATACGTGCAGTGGCTTTCATGAATGAAGAAAACGGGCAAAAGGGCGGTCAGGCTTATGCCGACTCTGCCCGAGCAAAAGGCGAAAAACATGTACTGGCAATAGAAACTGATGCCGGTGGATTTTCTCCCCGTGGCCTCGGATTCGTAATGAGCCAGCCCCAAAGAGATAAAATACTCAAATACAAAGACCTCTGGATACCCTATGGCATACTTGATTTCAGCCACGACGAGGGCGGATCAGATATTGAACCAATGAAGGAAAAACTGGATGTGCCACTTGCGGGCCTGGTCCCCGACTGCCAGCGGTATTTCGATGTACACCATACCAATAATGATGTTTTCGAAACTGTAAACCACCGCGAACTGAAAATCGGGGCAGTTGCCCTGGCACAACTCATCTGGACAGTAAGCGAGCAAGGGTTGGATTGAGATGAAACAAGGGTTTATGGCAACTCAACATCAGCGGACTTTTTTTTCAAAGAGGACTTATTATTGCACCTCTGCGCCTTTGCGTGAGACGATATTAACTGCATTAATGCATGGCAAATGCTGCACCAGATGGCATCTTTAAGAAACTACTGAAACGGCCTTCAGCGGTAGTTGCCATGTGCATCATTGTGCTCACGTGCCTGGTATCGGTATTTGCTTACCTGTTGGCACCGGACCATACACCCTCGGCCAATAATATGATCATTGAGCTGGGGGCTAAACCACCGGGATTTACAAAACAACTTTTGCTGGTTCCCAAAGCAATCCATCAGGCAAGTAGAAACCGGTTTATTGAATGGTTCACTGGCAGCCCGTCTGGGTTTAAGGAGGTGCCCATAAATGGTTACTGGTTTAAAGGTGATGCACTCTATGTGCGGCATTATATAGACGATGGTCTGGAAGATACCCTCTCCTACCCAATGGCCACCTTGCTTCCGGATTGGCAAAATAATTATACAGGGAGAGGACAAATGTATTTAGAAGCGCATCAGATCATAACCCGCACCTTCTACCTTGGCACCGACCGATTCAGCCGTGATATCCTCTCCAGATTGCTGGTAGGCTCCAGGGTAACCTTGTCGGTAGGCATGGTGGCAGTATTGCTATCACTAACTATAGGCATACTACTCGGCGCAATAGCCGGCTATTTCGGTGGCTGGGTCGACAACCTGGTTATGTGGCTTATCAATATACTCTTTGCCATCCCTACCCTGCTGCTGGTGTTTGCCATCACTCTTACAATAGGTAAGGGGTTCTGGGAAATATTTATTGCCATTGGTCTGAGCATGTGGGTTGGAGCGGCGCGCCTCATCAGGGGCCAGGTAATGGCTCTAAAAGAAATGGAATACATAACAGCAGCCAAAGCCCTGGGCCTGGGAGATATGCGCATCATATTCCGCCACATACTACCCAATATTGCAGGCCCTATAATGGTGATAGCTGCGAGCAATTTTGCCGCTGCCATTCTGGTAGAGGCAGGCCTTAGTTTCCTGGGTTTTGGTGTGCAGCCCCCTGCCCCTTCCTGGGGACTAATGATCAAGGAACACTACAATTTTCTGCTCACCAACCGCCCCCTTCTTGCCCTCATTCCAGGTATAGCTATTATGCTGCTGGTTTATGCATTCAATATACTGGGTAATGCACTCAGAGATATACTGGATGTGCGGGAATGAGCATAAATAATATTATATATGTATCAAATATACGCATTTAAACAAAGTAGCACAATCACCAAAACCCTTACTGGGCAAAGGTTTCAGCTATTGCGGCAATTTACTTTGAAAAAACATTTTGCTGTAAACCGTATATCCTTATCTTTGCACTCCCAAACGCGGAAGCGGCAGGGAATTTTAGTTCTTATATTATGGTTTCGAAGCTCAGTTGGTAGAGCATCCCGATTTTATCGGGAGGGTCTTGGGGTTCGAGTCAAATTGAAGTTTATAATTAGTTCTTAAAAAATATTGGTTTCGTAGCTCAGTTGGTAGAGCAATACACTTTTAATGTATGGGTCTTGGGTTCGAGTCCCAACGGAGCCACTTTTGAAAACAGGAAAGGCTTGACTGGCAACAGTTTCAAGCCTTTTTATTTTTTGCGTTTAAACCAGGTTTAATAGTATTTCCTTTTCCACATCTGAGAAAAACTATTGCCGTAGGACTGTCAAAGGCAACGGCACTGTATTTCAACCTCATTTCACCGATCGATTTTTTGAGTTTGTTCGAGAATTTTCATGGAAAAGTAGTGTATGATGGCACCGGGATAGGGCTAGCCATCGTAAAAAATCGTAGCGAATCACAACGTCATTATAACAGCAATAAGCGAATCAGGCAATGGGCAACTTTTGATATTTTTATTCCTGCGAGCTGATATCTACTTAATGTAATTAGCAAGTTTTAAACAATAAATATTTAACTGAAAATCAAAATTTCTTGTTCGGACTATCAGGCTTAATTTATTTTATGGCATGATTATTGATGCTACATTTTAAACTAAATTTATGAAAAATTTTATTCTTCTATCTTTCATAACCGTTTATACAGTATTATATATATGCAGTATAGGATGCAAGAAAAAATCTGATGCTATATATGATTTTTCGGTTAGCGATTCTATTTATGGCAAGCCTTTTACCTTTATTCCTGATAAGACCATTGCGGGTAGCAGAAGTTTTTACTGGGATTTCGGAGACCACACATATTCCACTGAGCCAAAACCTGTTCATACTTATTCTGCTTCCAATGTTTACAATGCACGGTTGATAGTAAATAATGACACTGCTCATAGGATAACAAAATACGTATTTGTTTATCTAACCTCTGAATATACAAAAATGATACATGGAACATACTTATTTCATCATTACAATACCTACCCTTCTCCATGGCCGCCATATTCTACAACCACATATAAAGGCGATGAAAATTATACCATACAATATCTGAATGATCGAACCATTAAGTTTGATGGCCATAGTGAGTTTCTGAAAGGGGTAAATGATTCAATGATTTATTTCAGTGATTATGGGTATTATACAAATTTACATGAACTGTCATTTAATTATCATTCGGGCGAAATAATATATACTATTAATTTTCATGTAAGTGCAGCAGCGGGTGATGGTGCAGATAACTTTTACTATCCATAGTTCAGATATCACATCTCTCCAATCGGAATAATGACCTGAATTTCAGTTATTAATGTTGGCAATTTAGACCTATCTCTATAAAGGGTTTACTCAAAGATCAAATATATAAATTTCCAGCTTCGTGAGTAAAAGAAATAGCTTAAGCAGTCCAGAATTTTAGAAAATCAGCACAAAAAAGCCCGGGAGTCCCGGGCCATTCCAAATAATTTTTTCTTCTTGTCAATTAAGCTTCTGAAGCTTCGTCGGACGATTCATCGCTTTCTTCGTCTGATGACTCTTCAATGTCTTCATCTGAAAGTTCTTCGCTATCCTCATCAGCTGATTCTTCTGAACCTTCTTCAGAATCATCACTTTCTTCGTCTGACGATTCTTCAGAACCTTCTTCAGATTCTGTGCTTTCTTCATCCGAAATTTCATCTGTTTCGTTTGTTACATCTGTTGACTCTACATCAGTTTCTTCTGAGTGAGAATCGTGTGCCTCTGTGCTTACTTCCTGCGACAGTGTTGTCTCTTCTGTGAATGTTGTTTCCATTTTCTGTTGTTTTAATTGTGATTATTAAAATTCACTACAATTTAGGTGGTGTTTGCAATTACAAATACAGGTTCATGATAACATAACGGCAACGTAATTTTCTGGTGTTATTGTGGTAACAATCCGGAAATTAAGGCTGTTTTTGTCTTTATAATTTTAACTTTGCAGCCATGAATGCGGAGGAACTAAGGCTTTATTGTCTCTCGAAACCGGATGTGGAAGAAAGTTTGCCATTTGGCCCTGAAACGCTGGTGTTCAAGGTTGGCGGGAAGATTTTCCTGCTGATGAGCCTGGATACACAGCCCCTTCAATTCAATGTAAAATGTGATCCGGACAGTGCTATAGAACTCAGGGATCAGTATGATTGTATAAAGCCAGGATATCACATGAACAAGACCCACTGGAATACGGTTGTTGTGGATAATACACTGCCTTCCAAACAACTTAAGGAGCAGGTAGACCACTCATATGAACTTATAAGTGCGGCTAAAAAAAAGAAAAAAGTATGATGAGGCGTTTTCTGTTATTTTGTTTAGTGTTTTTTGCGGGTAATTCGTTTGCACAGGTAAGTATTCCTTTTGATTTCACATCGGAGGAGGAAAACCGGCTGATCAAAGAGAATGATTCACTGAAGTATTTCGTTGCCTCAACCGATACCAATAATATTGTTGTGCTTAATGAAGAGAATGCATGGTATAAGCTGCTGAGTAAAGAGCATAAACTTATAGCAGAAGGAGCATACATACAGGATGGCGACAAATACCTGCAGACCGGGAAATGGGTAGCGCAACATGAAAATGGTAAAATAAGAACTACAGGCTATTATCAGCGCAATATGCCTGTAGGAATGTGGCAGGAATTTTACGCCAATGGGAAACTTAAAATGATCAGTAACTACGGTATTTTTAATTATAAAGGCGAAGTAAGTTCTTGCCTGTCGGGTACCTGGCAGGAATATTTTACCAATGGAAAATTGAAAATAAACGGGTTTTATTGTGGCACAATCTTTACTTACAAAGACACTATTAATGTAGACGATCCGGTAACTTCCTCAACCATACAGAAAGAAATTACACATCGCGAAATACGAGCTGAAAAAGTGGGCCATTGGGAATACTTTACGGAAGCAGGCGAACTGGAAAAGTCGGTTGATTTTTAGGGTAAATTATATTATTATTGTTATTTTCGGCTCTATTCTAAATACTATGAGGTATATTTTTATTTGCTGCCAGATTCTGATTTGCGGTTGTAACCTGCATGGACAGCCATATGGCGAAACAATAGCAGCCTACAGGAAACATTACATTGAAGACCTTATGGCTGAACCAAGGCACCCCGTGCTACCCCAGCAGGCGAAGGATATTACTTTTTTTGTACCAGACGAAAAATACAGTGTATGGGCCGATGTAAAACTCAGTACAGGCAGCGTGCCATTTCTCGTACCTACTCATAGTGGTAAGTTCAAGCCATTCAAGGAATACTGCACGCTGACTTTTCAAATTAAAGATTCGCTACTGGTACTGCATGCCTACCAGCTAATGGACCTGGTAAATGGCGATGCCCATACGGATGACCTTTTTGTTCCGTTTAAGGATATGACCAACTACGAGACGACATATGGAGGCGGCAGGTATATCGATCTCTCAATTCAGGACATCAGGGATGGCAGGATTTTGCTGGACTTTAATAAGTGCTACAATCCTTATTGTGCTTACTCTGACGGTTTCTCCTGTCCTATTCCTCCCAGGGAAAATTATCTAACGATAGAAATACCTGTTGGAGAAAAGGTATTTCCTCATTGATTATTATACAATTTCAGGGTGTTTTTATTAATTTTATAAGCATCAAATCGCTTTAATGATGAATAAGCTATTACTGATTGTTTTTTTCCTGGCGCCATTTATAGTAACCGGGCAAACCTACAATGAAAATTTATTGCAATGGCGTAAATCCCACATTGCCAGCCAGCAAAGGGGCAACTACCTTATGAAACCCTCTGAAATTGAAAATCTGAGATATTTTGAACCGGATGAGGATTATTGCGTACATGCAAAATTTACGCCTGCAAAAGTCAAAAAGCAACTGGTTTTACAATCAGGGAATGGAGGAAAGAAGCAGGTAGTAAAAGAATATGGCTGTGCAGATTTTGAATTGATGTCAACGCCGGTGAGACTCCATATATATAAGCTGGTAAACCCAGGTAGTGGAGCAGAATATGAATTGTTTATACCATTTTCAGATCCCACAAATGGAACGGCAACCTTCAGGGGAGGCAGGTATTTAAATATTGATCTGAAAGATTTTTCGGGGAATATGGTTACTATTGATTTCAACAAATGCTATAACTCACATGCAGCTTATGAAAGAGGGTATAGCTATGTTATTCCACCTGGCGAAAATCACCTGAAGCTGGAAATTAATGCTGGCGAGAAGGCCTATGGCGAAGATCCGGGATTTTAAAAATAATGGAAGATTTTTGAAAGCTTCACTTATTGATTTTTCCATTACCTTTGCCAACCTTTCCAAGAATTTTTTTCATGAAAAAACTTATATTTCCACTTATTGCTATAGTTGCAATTCTGTTTGCAGGTTGTTCTACGAAGTTTAATATAGCCGCACCATATAAAAATATTACAGTCATTTATGCCTATCTGGACATGAATGATACTGCCCATTATATACGCATACAGAAAGCATTTCTTGACCAGTCAAAAAGTGCGCTGAATATGTCGCAAACACCTGATTCCAGCTTTTATGCAAATCTGAATGTAAAGATAAAGAGGCTGGATTTTACAGATACTACTTTGATAGATACTATTAATCTGAACCGTGTTGACCTGAATCTTGAAGGTTATCCCAAGCAGCCAGGTGTATTTTTCAATTCACCTAATTATGCCTATAAATTCACTAATAAATTGGACCAAAGGTATATCTATCGTATAGTGGTAACTAACTTAACAACTGGCCAGGTAGATTCGGCTGAAGCGCCTATCATTGATGATAGAATTGGTGGTAACTTTGCATGTAATTACTTTGCTTCAGATACCGGAAAAATAGACTTCAGTTCAACTTTACCTAATAAATATTTTAGTTTCTTTTGTGTGTATACTCCTGTAGCCAATTTTAGTTTCGAAAACCTGACTAGTCCAACAGTGGTTGCCCAGGCAATTATCCGATTTAACTGGGTAGACTCTGATTATACCAATCAGGCTATGACTTCCCATTATTGCGATTTTGATGCCGGATACCTGCCATTGGATATCAGTACCAGTACTATTCAGATTTTTTATAAAATTTATAATACATCGCTTTACAGTGCATTAAGCTCAGGCATGGGTCCCAATCCAGAACATATTATCAGGTTGCTGGGTAAATGTAATCTTTACGTTTACCTGGGTACTCAGGATTTTTTAACTTATCAGAACAATACCCTTACCCAGGGAGTGGGCCTGACAGGCAATGAAATAGAGCCGGTATATACCAATATTAAAGGAAAGGATGCATTAGGGTTATTTACTTCCAGAGGAATGCAAACCGGGATAATGACTGTTGGCAAAGAAACTCTGGATTCCCTGATTCTCAGTCCGCTTATGGCAAGGAATAATATTAGAGGCCGGGCACAATAATTGCCAGTTTGTCTTTTAATCTAACCTGAAATTCACCTGGTTCACGATTATCACCTTCAATTCGTTAAGGTTGTCATTTGCAAATAATGACTATTTGGTAGCTTTTGTTACCGAGTCACCTCTTTATTGACAGTATTTCTGCCAATATTACAGAATAAAAAGAATGGCATATTGATTGAGTAGGATAATCATAGATAAAAGAGACTTGCTTACTCTGCAAAGATTTTCAGTGTAAGTAAAAATAAACAGTAAAAATATTGATAATTATATATTAAATTGTACTATGGCAAAGATTATAGGAATTGACTTAGGAACCACCAACTCATGCGTATCTGTAATGGAGGGAAATGAACCCGTGGTTATTGCAAATGATGAAGGCCGCCGCACAACGCCGTCGGTAGTGGCATTTCTGAAAAACGGAGAACGTAAAGTAGGTGACCCGGCCAAGAGGCAGGCTATTACCAATCCGCACAATACGATCCAGTCCATTAAGCGTTTTATGGGCCGTCGTTTTGATGAGGTTACCGGCGAGACATCTCACTTCTCCTACAAAGTGGTAAAAGGTGAAAACAATACACCGAGAGTGGATATAGATGGACGTATGTATACACCACAGGAGATATCAGCAATGATATTGCAGAAAATGAAAAAAACTGCTGAAGATTTCCTGGGTTATGAGGTTAAAGAGGCAGTTATTACTGTGCCTGCATATTTTAATGATGCACAGCGCCAGGCAACCAAAGAAGCTGGTGAAATTGCCGGCCTTAACGTTCGCCGTATCATCAATGAACCAACTGCAGCAGCGCTGGCTTACGGTCTTGACAAGCAGCATAAGGACAGCAAAATAGCTGTGTTTGACCTTGGTGGTGGCACATTCGATATATCTGTACTGGAACTGGGAGATGGTGTATTTGAAGTAAAATCTACAAATGGCGATACACACCTGGGTGGTGATGATTTTGATAAAGTTGTGATGGACTGGCTTGCTGAAGAATTCAAGAAGGATGAGCATATGGACCTGCATAAGGATCCTATGGCATGGCAGCGCCTGAAGGAAGCCGCCGAGAAAGCTAAGATTGAATTATCTTCTTCGCAGGAAACTGAAATCAACCTGCCTTATATCACTGCTATCGATGGCGCACCTAAGCACCTGGTTCGTAAACTGAGCCGTGCAAAATTTGAGCAACTTTCTGACAGCCTGGTAGAGCGTACACTTGAGCCATGCCGTAAAGCACTGAAGGATGCTGGTATTTCAGCAGCTGAGATAGACGAAGTGATACTGGTAGGTGGATCAACACGTATACCTAAGGTACAGGAGGTAGTAGAGAAATTCTTTGGCAAGAAACCAAACAGGAGCGTGAATCCTGATGAGGTTGTAGCTATTGGTGCTGCTATTCAGGGTGGTGTATTGACAGGTGATGTGAAAGATGTATTGCTGCTTGACGTTACCCCACTTTCTCTGGGTATCGAAACAATGGGTGGTGTAATGACCCGTTTGATAGAATCAAACACAACTATCCCTACCAAGAAGAGCGAAACCTTCTCTACCGCCAGCGACAGCCAGCCTAGTGTGGAAATTAATGTACTGCAAGGTGAGCGCCCGATGGCAAAGGACAACAAGAACCTTGGCCGTTTTATACTCGATGGTATACCTCCAGCACCGCGCGGTGTGCCTCAGATCGAAGTGATATTTGATATTGATGCCAACGGTATGTTGCATGTAACCGCCAAAGACAAAGGAACCGGCAAACAGCAAAATATACGCATAGAAGCAGGCAGCGGTCTGAACAAGGAAGAAGTAGAACGCATGAAGAATGAGGCTAAAGCCAATGAAGAGAGCGATAAGAAAGTGCGTGAGCGTGTAGAGAAGCTGAATAAGGCCGATGGACTTGTGTTCAGTACAGAAAAACAACTGAAAGAATACGGCGACAAAATTCCTGCTGATAAAAAAGCGCCTATTGAAGCGGCAGTTGAAAAACTGAAAGCAGCTCATAAAGCCGAAGATCTGGATGGCATAGACAAGGCAGAAGCCGAATTGAACGCAGTATGGATGGCAGCAAGTGAAGAAATGTATAAGGCAGGCAACGCCCCAGGCGGCGCACCAGGCGCAGACGGACATGCAGCAAGCGGCCAGGCGAACGGCAGCAATGAGCATGTAGCTGATGCTGAGTACGAAGAAGTGAAGTAAGTAACCCCAAACCCCTAAAGGGGCTTGGCAGGGGAATATAATTTTGGACGGCTGGTAATTTTTACCAGCCGTTTTTGTATTAGTTTTCGACTTGATTTTCAGTTTTCATCCTTAAATTTGTAAAAACCTGGGAATATGGAATTCGCTGACCTTGACTTAACCAAATCATACACTTACGCTGATTACCTCAAATGGACGTTTGATGAACGCGTAGAATTGATCAAGGGCAAAATATTCAACATGAGCCCGGCCCCAAGCTCAACGCATCAACGACTTTCATCACGAATTGGTAACGCATTATTTAATTTCCTGGATGGCAAAAAATGTGAGGCTTTCTCAGCGCCGTTTGATGTAAGATTACCACGGAAATCCAAGGATGATAAAGATATTATTACCGTTTTACAGCCTGATATTTGCGTTATTTGTGATCCTTTGAAAATAGAAGAAAGGGGTTGCTTAGGCGCTCCTGATATTGTTATTGAGATACTTTCTCCAGCCAATAATAAAAAAGAACTGAAGTACAAACATGAGGTATACGAGGAGGCTGGTGTGATGGAATACTGGATTGTAGATCCGAGAGAGAAAGCTGTGCAGATTTTCCAGCATACAAATGGCAGATTACTTGCATCAGGTTATTTATATGCCGAAGATAAAGTCACCACGCCTGTTTTACCGGGCTTCTCTTTAGATTTAGCCAAATTGTTTGAGAAATTGTAAGCGTATTTTTCCTTCATTTCTTTCTTTAATAGTTCATATGGCAGGTAGATATTACCAGCTGTTTTTTTACGAAACTAACCCACATTGCAGCTTGATCGCTGTAACCAATTCAATATCAATATATTGAAAATTTTTGAGTTCCAGTTTGTGTACTACA
>CAIVEH010000210.1 GCA_903904855.1 uncultured Bacteroidota bacterium
CCAAACACTTTTCTAGTATTTGTCACGAAAGCCATATAGCAATCCTCCTCTCTCAATGTGCCCTCGCCACTTCAGCCAAATAGCACCACCAATACGGTCCCTCAAAAACCTTTTTAACTATTAACTCTAAATCTTCCGAATAATCACCAACCATACCCTATTTTTACCCCCAAATTCAGTAAGCAGTTATGCCCCGGTATGTAGTTGAAGTAATGTATGATGGCACACTTTAATCACCCCTGGTTGCACTCGGCATTCGCCTTGTTTAACGGGTCCCCTCCTTTCCCGATCTTCTCCAGGATCTACTAGAAAAAAAGAGGGGAGTTTTCCCAGCTTCGTGGCATTGATGGAGCGGGGTGCATGGGTTCAGGAGATTCCTCCTTCGTCGGAATGACGATATCTATCTGGCAAGCAAAATAGCAATCCAACTCTCAAATGGTGCCATTCCCGAAGAAAAATCGGGATATACTGCCACTTCAGCCTAAAAGTGCCACCAAGCCCGGCCCCCAAAAAACCTTTTTACCCCATCAACCCTAACCATTCTCAATAATCCCAAAACAATTCCCCTATCATACCCTATTTTTACCCCCAAATTCAGAATAAGGTTATGCCCCGGTATGTTGTTGAAGTAATGTATGATGGCACAAAGTTTCATGGCTCGCAGGTGCAGGGGGAGATACCTACTGTGCAGCTGGCGGTGAATACGGCTTTGAGTACGCTGCTGCGCATGCCTGTTGCTACCACGGGGGCCAGCCGCACCGATGAGGGGGTTCATGCGCTTAGCAACTTCTACCAGTTCGACCTGGATACCCCTCTCCTGCCCGACCTGGTGTATAAGTGCAATGCTATCTTGCCTCAGGCTATGGCGGTAAAGGGCATCTATCGGGCTGTGAATCCGGAATTCAATC
This sequence comes from uncultured Bacteroidota bacterium, assembly GCA_903904855.1. Classification (GTDB taxonomy): domain Bacteria; phylum Bacteroidota; class Bacteroidia; order Chitinophagales; family Chitinophagaceae; genus Nemorincola. The sequence continues at coordinate 909 of CAIVEH010000210.1, forward strand.
CGCGGTTTGATGCTATAAGGCGGCGGTACAGGTACCGGATCTATAATAAGAAGAACCCGTTTCTGGTTCATCAGGCTATGTACTACCCATACCCGCTGCACCTGGATGTGCTACAGCAAACGGCAGCCATAATAAAGGAATACACGCAGTTTGAATCGTTTGCGAAGCGCAATGCGCAGAACTTTACGTTTAACTGCACCATACATCAGTCGTACTGGGAAGAAAGGGATGGCGAACTAAACTATGTGGTAGAGGCCAACAGGTTTCTGCGGGGCATGGTGCGTGGGCTGGTGTGCACACAGATCAAAATGTCGCGCAAGGGAACGCCTGAGGACTTGAGGAAAATTCTGGATGCCAGGGATTGCACCAAGGCTTTTTTCAATGTGCCGGGGCATGGGTTGTATCTGGAGGAGATAACTTATCCGGAGGGGATGTTGATTGCGATATAACTTTTGACTTTCTGAATATTAGTTCTATAATGCTTTTTCTAAGCCAAAATTCCTGTTTAATACCATAGAACATAAAGAGGTTAATCTGCTAACTTTGCGCCATGCCTTTTCATAAAATCCAGCCTGCTGATATTGCTGCCTTCCAGACTATACTGGAAAAGCAATATGTACTTGCAGACATTGAGCATATAAACCGCTGCGCCAGCGACCAGACCGAGGATCTGCATTACAGTCCGGAGATTGTATTGCAACCCGGTACGGTGCAGGAGGTAAGCAGCATTATGAAGTACTGCAATGAGCATAATATCCCGGTTACTCCACGAGGCGCTGGCACAGGACTGAGTGGTGGCGCACTGCCGGTATTTGGTGGTGTGGCGCTCGATATGAAGCGGTTTAATAAAATACTCAATATCGACAAACGCAATTTCCAGGTTACTACAGAGCCAAGCGTTATTACCCAGGTGCTGCAGGAAACACTCAGGGAAGAGGGCCTCTTCTACCCTCCCGACCCTGCCAGCAAGGGTAGCTGCTTTATAGGTGGCAATGTATCGGAAAACTCAGGTGGACCAAGGGCGGTGAAGTATGGTGTGGTAAAGGATTATGTGCTCAATCTGGAAATAGTGTTGCCCAATGGAGCAATCATATGGACCGGGGCCAATGTGCTTAAAAACGCTACGGGCTACAACCTTACCCAACTGCTGGTGGGCAGTGAGGGAACCCTTGGAGTTATTACCAAAATAGTCCTGAGGTTGATACCCGCTGTGAAACATGATTTGCTACTGCTGGTTCCCTTCCGGTCTGCCATAGAGGCCTGTGCTGCTGTTAATGCCATTTTCCTGGCGGGTTATACACCATCGGTGCTGGAGTTTATGGAGCGGGATGCGCTGGAGTGGTCTATGCGGTTTGTGCAATCAACCGGGGTTAACCTCCCTGCGGATATTGCCGCCCACCTGCTTATAGAAGTGGATGGCAACCATATGGAAGAGCTTTACCGCGATGCCGAAGCTATATCAAATATCGTACAGCAATATGATATTGATGAGATACTGTTTGCCGATAGCCACGAACAAAAACAAATGCTGTGGACACTGCGCCGCAAGGTGGGCGAAGCGGTAAAAAGCAATTCCATTTACAAGGAAGAAGATACCGTAGTGCCGCGTGCTGAGTTGCCAGAATTATTGCAGATAGTAAAAGCGCTGGGCAGGGAATTCGGATTTAATTCGGTGTGCTATGGCCATGCCGGCGATGGTAACCTGCATGTGAACATTGTAAAGGGTGAGATGAGTGATGAAGACTGGAAGAACAAATTGCCACTGGGTATACGGAAATTGTTTAAAGAAGTGGTAAGGCTGGGAGGCACCCTATCCGGAGAGCATGGGATAGGCCTTGTGCAAAAGGAATACATGGATATTGCGTTCAACAAGGTGCAGCTGGATATCATGAAAAAAATAAAAGACGTATTTGATCCTAACGGTATTTTAAACCCTGGCAAAATACTGATGTCCTAATGCTGGGGATTGCTTGTTCCTTAACAAATTCATAAAAACCGGACAGATTGCAGTAGAAAGCTATTTTGCAGTAACTTCGTAAAACAGAAAATTTTAGTATGAAACATATCATCTGGGTTTTATTGGTTTTTGTGGGTATTTCTTATGCATCGGCACAGGATGTGTATACCAGTTCGGGCAAACCGGGCTACCATAAGAAAACGAAGAAAAAGAAGGGCTATGATCCGGACAAGATCATACTGGGTGGTGGTTTAAGCTTCGACATTGGCAGCGATTATGTACTGGCAGGGGCATCGCCTATTGTTGGGTACCGCTTTACTGATCATTTTTCAGCTGGTATAGGCGTAGGTTATTTGTATTTCAAACTGCCTGATCCTACCTATTACTATCCGCCAGACTATAATTATTTTGATAAAGGCAGCCTGATATACCCCAATGTATGGGCTCATTATTTTGTATATAGAAACATATACCTGACCGGCCAGTTTGAACTGGATATGATAAAAGGCAACTATCCCGGTACTGATTACAACAATGGAGGTGCAATTTATACATTCAATCAAAGCCAGACAGCTGAATCGCTGCTATTGGGATTGGGGGTAAAACAGCCTCTGGGTGGCAGAGTATCTATGTTTGGCCAGTTGCAGCACGAATTCCTGCAGCAAACATATAGTCCGTATTACGGACAACCAATTATACTCAATTTTGGTATTTGCGCAGGTCTTTAAGCTAAATAATTTAATTTGCAGGCTTTGATACCAATCAAAGCCTTTTTTATTTATAATGAGTCCTGCAATTCTGTTATTTATTGTTTTGGTTTATTTCGCGGTTTTGTTGGGCATAGCTTTCTATACTTCCCGCCATTCCGACAATGAATCCTTCTTTATAGGCAACCGTAACAGTAAGTGGTGGCTGGTGGCATTTGGTATGATCGGCACTTCGCTTTCGGGCATGACCTTTATATCGGTACCGGGCAAGGTGGGCGGCAGTGGGTTCCAGTATTTCCAGGTGGTTATAGGTTTCTGGCTGGGGTATTTTGTGGTGGCTTATATATTGCTTCCGCTCTATTACCGACTCAATCTTACTTCGATCTATACCTACCTCGATCAGCGCTTCGGGCTGGTTACGTACAAAACAGGGGCTTTGTTTTTTACTTTGTCGCGTACGCTTGGGGCTACATTGCGGCTCTACCTTGTGATAAAGGTGCTGGAGAAATTCATATTGCAGGATATAGGTATTCCATTCGAGGCAACGGCTGTAATAATCCTTGGCCTGATATTGCTATATACATACAGGGGAGGTGTAAAAACCATTGTCTGGACAGATACTTTGCAAACTACTTTTATGCTGCTGGCACTAGTGATCTGTGTTGGCTATATTATGCATTCGCTGCATCTTGGGTTTGGCGATACATGGCAGGCACTACAGGCCAAAGGATATACCAAAATGATACAAACTGATTTCAACAGCCCGGCCTATTTTCTTAAGCAGATAATCGGCGGTGCATTTATCACCATCGGTATGACAGGCCTTGATCAGGAAATGATGCAGAAGAATATCAGTGTAAGTAACCTTAAAGATTCGCAAAAGAACATGGTTACTTTTTGTTTTATTCTGCTGCTGGCAAATTTCCTTTTCCTGCTGCTGGGTGGCCTGCTTTACCTTTATGCCAGTGCAAAAGGCATACCTGCAGTGAAAGACGATCTATTCCCATTCATAGCTGTAAAAAGCGGATTGCCGTTCTACATCACTATGTGCTTTATCATAGGCCTGATATCAGCTGTATTCCCCAGCGCCGATGGGGCTCTGACCGCGCTTACATCATCTTTCTGTATCGACATACTGGGTATCAGGCGAAAGAATACAACCGAAAAACAGCAAAAACGCACCCGGCTGATAGTGCATAATACATTCGCACTGGTGTTTCTTTGCTTTATTTTCCTCTTCAGGAAGATAGATAATGGCTCGCTGATTGATACACTGCTAGATGTGGCCGGCTATACTTATGGGCCGCTGCTGGCATTGTTTGCATTTGGCATATTTACTAAGCGGAGATTGATAAATGAGCTGGTGCCGGTCATTTGCCTGGCAGCTCCGATAGTATGCTACCTGCTGAAACAATACCAGAATGCAAAGGTGGGTAGCTATGTAATAGGCATTGAACTACTGATTATTAATGCTTCAATTACGTATTTGCTTTTAATGCTCATCTCTAAAAAAGAAAAGGGAATTGTATCTCTTTAAAGGGCGGCAAATAATACGATTAGCCAGAATTGTTGTATCTTTGAAAACATAAAATGTTTCTTTGGAATGAAATTTGCAGATACTTTTCCTGGAACAATTAATAAGTAGTAAAACATATTTTATGGCGAGGCCAATTAAGGAAACACCGGTTCTTACCGGGAAAGATGCAAAAAAATTTCTGGACGAAAAAAAGAAAAATCAAAGCCGGAAAGAAGATAGTAAAACCAGGGAAAGAATATTAGATAACTATAAAAAATTACAGTTCGCATAGTTATTTATGGCTTTTGACTTTTCCGGGGTAATCAAATTAACAGCAAATCATGAAATCTTACCATTCAGTTGCAGTGATGATGAAGGAGCAATTGACCTGAATGATTTCCTATTAAATGATGCCAAACTCCATTTTACTGAGCTATTATCAGTAACATATCTGTTTGAAAAAAACAACTCAACAGCAGCATATTTTAGTCTATTGAATGATAAAATAAGTATTGAAGATGTTGATTCAAAAAGCCAATGGAAGAAGAACTTTCAAAAAGGTTTGCATCAAAGGAAAAAATTTAAAAGTTACCCTGCTATCAAAATCGGGAGGCTTGCAGTCAATATAAATTTCCAGGGACAAGGTATAGGCAATACGCTGCTAGATGCCATTAAAGGTTGGTTGATCAGTGACATTTCTTCAGGCTGCATGTATATTACTGTAGATGCCTACAAAGATTCATTGAAATTTTATGAAAAGAATAATTTCCGTTATTTATCATCAAAAGATGAAACTGATGATACCCGGTTAATGTATTATGATCTGTCTCTCCTGTTACCTTAAATTCTATATCAGCTTTAAATAATGAACAACCAAATAACCAACATTAAGCTCCGCGACTGGACCGAAACCAAGGCCCACTCAAGCTGGCAGATTTTCAAGATAATGGCTGAATTTGTTCAGGGTTTTGAGACCCTGGCCAAGATAGGCCCCTGTATATCTATATTCGGGTCGGCACGCACACAGCCGGGGCATAAATATTATGAACTTGCTATGGATATTGCCAAACGCCTGGCTGAAGAGGGTTTTGGCATCATTACCGGTGGCGGGCCGGGAATAATGGAGGCAGCCAATAAAGGGGCCAGTATGGCCTCTGGGCGCAGCGTGGGACTCAATATAGCACTGCCCTTTGAGCAATCGAGCAATCCCTACATCAACAGGGATACCTCTATGAATTTCGATTACTTTTTTGTGCGCAAGGTTATGTTTACCAAGTATTCGCAGGGCTTTGTAATGATGCCGGGTGGCTGGGGCACTATGGATGAGTTTTTTGAAGTTGCCACCCTTATACAGACCCGTAAATTTACCCAGACACCAATGATATGTATGGGTACAGCCTACTGGAATGGCCTCTTCGACTGGATGCGCGACACTATGCAGGATGGCGAAAACAACATCAGCCCGGGCGACCTGGAAATGATCAAGGTATTTGATACAGCAGAGGAAGTAGTGGATTATATCCGTGATTTTTATTCGCACAATAAATTGCAGCCTAACTTCTAAAGACCAAATTCCAAGGACCAAAGTCCAAAATCCCAATAACAAATTCCACAAAAATGACCACTTCCCTTTTAGCCAGACCGATAGAAGCATATGCCGAACAATTCACCACTGCCGAGTCGAAGGTACTTGCTGCACTTAACAGGGAAACCAATCTGAAAAGGGGCGATGCAATAATGCTTTCCGGGCATCTGCAGGGGGCTGTATTAACCATGCTCAGCAATATGATAAGGCCAGCCAGGGTTCTGGAGATTGGCACTTTTACCGGATATTCTGCTATTTGCCTGGCTCAGGGGTTACAGCCGGATGGCCTATTGCATACCCTGGAGATTGATGAAGAACTGCATGATATTGCTGCAGGGTATATTGAAGCTGCCGGGCTGAGGGATAAAATTGTTCAGCACACTGGTATTGCATCAGAAATAATCCCGCAACTGAATGAAACCTTTGACCTTGTTTTCATTGATGCAGACAAACTGAATTACGAACTGTATTACGACCTTGTATTTGATAAAGTGCGACCAGGAGGTTTCATTATTGCCGATAATGTACTCTACGATGGCGAGGTGGTTTTGCCTGAAGGACAGCAGAGTAAAAATGCCAGGGCAATAAATGGTTATAACCAGAAAATAAAATCTGATAAACGGGTTGAGCATCTACTACTGCCGGTTAGGGATGGATTGATGATAGTGAGGAAACTGGTGGGATAGCCGGTCTATATTCTTCATCAACCAACTATCTTACCACACCTATCATTGCCCCGAAATTGCCACCGGTATCATTTAAATTTAATTTTGGCAGGTACATTCTGGATATTGCCCCATCCAGAAAAAGAGCATTGCTGCAGTTCAGGTTCTCTTTGAACAGGCTGGCAAAATCATAAAAGTTTACCCAATCCTGGGAGATGGCAAACACTACTCTACCCTCCCTGTTCACCCCAACTCCGCTTCTTATATTCAGATTAGCCGAACCATTGTTGAAATTACTGTTGATTACGCCATTGGTTACCAGCATAGGGCCGGATTGGGTGGCAAAGGTGGTTTTGTTTTTATAAGCGCTGAATTCCTGAGAGGTAACAACTTTGGCCTCTGACTTTGTAAGCAGAAATACACCATTGGGCTGCATAAAGAAATTTCCGTTCCCTTTGGTTGCAAGAGTAATAGATTTTATCTGTTTGCCATTTTCAATATACAAACCACAGGGTGTATTATCGGGGGTATACATGCCTGCATTGGTAGCAAACAGTAATTCATGGCCAGTTTCGTTCACATGCTTCTTCAGGTTACTAAGGCTCTTTATTTTTTCGTTGTGCCCATTTTTCCAGAATAGCTGAATCTTTTCTTTCGGGTAATCTGCTATGTAAACAGCATAGTGATGGCCTTTATAATCAATGATTCGGGGCTGGCCGAAGCTTGAAATGGATGACAGACAAATGCTAAGGACAAAAAAATAAAATGGGATTCTATTGTAGTTATGAATCATAAATCGAGGTTGAGAGAATCAAAAGTTAAGGATAAAAAACTTCGTTTTCAGTTCGAAAACTACGCAACTCCGGGAAATAGTGTATTGAATGGCTATTGTCATTACCAAATATATTTCCATAGTATACTGCAACGGTATGTTTCTTAACAGAATCAGTTTCACTGGTGCTTAATACCTTATAATGCATGGAATAATCGATAGCCGATAATACATAAGACTGAAAATCGTCGAATATATGTAATTTGATTTCGTCATTACCTACTGATTTTCTGACATCTGAAATGATAAGGCGGCATATGGATTTATAATCATCTAAATCCGGGTTCGTCAGTTTGATTATGGCATTGCATTCGGTATAAATACTTCCCTCATCTTTCTGCTGGTAATATTCATAAGGAATCAGTTTAGGGTTTTGCCCTTCGCTAGTAATAGTACGGAACGGCAAAGAGGATTCTTTTACCTCTACTTTTTGATAGGCATAATAATAATCTTTCAGAAAAAACCATAGTGCGGACCGAACTGCAAAAAGCAGAAAAACAATTAATAAAATGAGAATGACTTTGCGTTTTGGGTTTTTCATTTGCCTAAAATATGGTTTTAAAAATTATTTTTATTCATGATTTGCTATGACTACACTTACATATATTGAATACCCACTGCCAGTAATGGCAGAATTACCTTTACTTACAGAGTCACTGGTATATTTGATTGCAAAGCCGATCCCAATATCTTTATAAGCTGCGTAAATATTTCCAATACCTAAAAGATGGTTTCGGTGGCCCAGTGTTTGACTCTGCGAATCAATAATCAGCGATTTTATAGCTGTGGTACCTGCCATCTCATAACCCGGTACAGAATTGCCTAACCCGATGTTATAACCGGATTCAGAATAGATGGATTCAAAACTATTGCTGGTTTTATCTTTCAGAAGAACAGGGTTAACAGTGTATCCGGCCTTATTTATGTAATAGTCCATACCATAGCCTTTACCGTCAACATGAGCAAAGTAATTATTTTTTGCCATGTCGCTGGCTTTCCATTCAGCAACTTTTGCCAACTTATCATTCCATACCAATGCTGTCTTAGTTACATGAAGTGCTTTGGGAAAAGATAATTCCCGATAATACAATTCTGGATTTTGCCTTACTTTATTCAGATAAACGAATGCCATATTAGCCTGTTTATGGTCAACAATAATCTTCTTATCTGCCGGTATAAAAGAAACCAAGGCAAATAATGTAATTAATATTAACCCTCCTTTGAATTTCATTAAAACCAAATTCTAAATTACAGATGTGCCACACTGTGAAAGTGTGGCACATCATTGAATATCAATTAGTTTACCGTTATCGTATTATCGTCACATCACCCTTGAGGAACAGCGGTGCGCCGGTTTCGCAGATGGCATCAATTACCCAGACATATACATCCGGCTTAGGTGCAGATCCATTGAAACTGCCGTCCCATGCGTTCGATTCATCGTTGAGTTGAATGTTGGCACGTTCAAACAAAAGGTTGCCCCAACGGTTATAGATACGGAATGACTTAACTACACTAACGCCTGTGCCCCTAGGATAAAACACATCATTCTTACCATCGTTATTGGGTGTAAAACTGTTGGGTATAAATAACTGACTGTTGTCGCAATAAAGCAAAATACGTACCGTATCTGTTGCTGTACAACCATGTTTGGTTGTAACAGTAACGGTATACGTTGTATTCACTGAAGGAGAGGCAACAGGGTTGTAGCAACTATCGCAGCTCAGTGTTTTTTCAATCTTCCACAGATAATTATTGATCAGTGTACCAGTGGCGGTAAGTTGTGCCTGCGTACCCGCCAGAATTTCCTGATCAGGACCAGCATCTACAGTTGGCAATGGGAAAACTACCACAGTAACATAATTGGTATCCGGCTGGCATCCTGCCAATTGGGCAATGGCCATATAAGTAGTTGTGGAAGGTGGCGTTGCAACAGGATAGCCACTATTCGGATTGCTTAGGCCTGTAGCGGGTAACCATGTGTATTTTGTTCCACCAGTGTCGAATAGCGGTACCGGAATACCATAACATACCTGAGTATCGCCCCATGCGCGGGCAATGGTGAGTGTTTTAAGAAATACGGATGTTGTATCGGTATTTTTACATCCAACAGCGTCTGTACCCGTTACTGTATATTGTGTAACCACATCAGGAGAAACTTTCGTAGGATTGCAGGCTGTGCAACTCATTGTGCCTGCCCCTGCCCATGTATAAGACACACCGCCATAGCCATAGAGAGTTGCAGCATCTCCGACACAAATAATGGTATCAGGGCTTACTGTAATTACAGGCAGCGGATAAACTGTTACATTCTGGTTGGTGACAGCTGTACAACCCCATGCATCAGCAACCTTAAGCGTTACCGGATATGTTCCAACGGCAGTATAAGTAGTTGAAGGCGATGCCAGGGTACTTGTTAATCCGTTGTAGGTCCAGTTCCAACTGGAAATGTGAGACCAATAGCTGCGGGATGTATCAGAAAAGATTACTGAATCGCCTATGCAAACAGGATTAGGAATGGTTTTGAAGCCAGGGTAAACAGCATCTACTTTTATAGTATCGAGACCAATACTGGAGTTCTGGCAGCCGGTGAGATTACTCATTACCAGCTTGGGTACATATTTGCCAGGTACCAGATAAAGATGGGTAATGGTATCGCTCATTGATGTTGTTGTGGTAGTGCCATCGGCAAAATCCCAGGTAATGCTAGGTACATTGGAAAGGTCGGCACTGAAGAAAACATTAAGTGGTACGCAGCCAGAATCAGGAGTGTACTGGAATGCCCCTGCATAACCCAAAATATTAACATGTCCATAGACGGTATCCTTGCAGCCATATAAATTAGAAGCTATAAGCCTGATGGTATCATATCCTGGCGCAATATACAAATCGGAAGGATTGATTAATGTTGAAATGCTACCATCGCCCAGAGCCCAGTTATAGAATGTGGCGCCCGTACTGGTATTGAAAAAATGAACAGTCAGTGGCGGGCAAATGGATATGGAATCGTCCATATGGAAGGCTGCAACCGGTTTGTTGTCGTGTATATAAGCAGGATATGTGGCTGTATTGAAGCAACCATGAATATCTGTAACTGTAAGGGAAACAGTATAATAGCCCGTATCAGCATATGTATGTGAGGGACTAACCAGGGTAGATGTACCGCCATCCCCAAAAGTCCAGCTACATGTCGTGGTAGAACTTGATGTATTGGTGAATATTACAGCGGACCCGAGACATGGATTCAGATTACTTGCAACAAATGAGGCTATAGGTTTATAGGCCGAAACAAGCGGCAGTGAAGCGGTACCTACGCAACCCATATCATCGGTAACAGACTCTGTAATAGTAAATGTACCGGCTGTGGTATAAGTATGCACAACAGTAGTACCTGAAGGCAGCGTTCCACCATCGCCAAATGCCCAGGTGTGGGTAGGTAATGTAGTGCCGGGTATATCGGTGGTGGCATCCGTAAAGGTTACAGTCAATGGTACACAACCACTTGTAGGTACAGCTGTAAAACTGACGACAGGCTTGCCAACATGCAGGTAATTTAACCTGATTGCTGTATCAAAGCAATTATTCTGATCCTCAATTATCAGCGTTATGGTATAAATACCCCTGGTACTGAAGGTATCGCGGTAATTAGGGGATGTACTATCGGCTGAATGGCCACTGCTATGCCAGTAATACCCTGAAGCTACACCACCCGTGACCGTGGATGTGAACAAGACCACTGCACCCGCACATACAGTAGAATCGGGTGTGGAGAATGTGACGACGGGCCGTGTGAGGTCAATTAATTTTGTAGCCGTATCACGGCATCCGGTAATTGCATTATAAGTGGTAAGTGTACAGGTATAAACTACGGGTAATGGATAATCATGTGTAGGGTTTTTTATTGTGGAAGTAGTTCCATCGCCAAAAATCCAGATACGTGTATCATCACCATATGAATAATCGGTAAACATGACTCGTTTTGCCGGAGTACAAAGTACGCTATCGCCGATAATAGCCATTGAAGAATCTATGGTAATGAAATTGAAAACAACAGCAGGCCCTGCGCAACCATTATAAATAGGGGTAAGTGTAACTGAAAAGACACCAGGATAGGGATAATGGTGGGTTGTTGAATCAGCGGTGGTATACCAGGTGCCAGTAGTATCGCCAAATTGCCATTTATATATTCCGACTGGTCCTGTAACAGTTGTTGCCTGGAAATGGATCTCGTTATGGTTGTAACAGGCTACAGTAGGTGTGGCGGTAAATGTAACTACAGGCGGAGTACCGACTATTACGGTAACGGTTGCTGTAGCAGGGCAGCCATTTGCCGTAATTATTGTTACAATTACATTGTATGTTCCAACAGCAGTATAGGTATGACTAGGCGTAGGAGAAGTAGAACCTGGCGAGCCATCGCCGAATGACCACGAATAGGATGATATAGGAAAAGGATAAGGGGAAAAACCTGGCCCTGGAATACTGGTCAGCAGATCAGTAGAAAAATTGACAGTCAGCGGCACGCAACCAGTTGTATCTATCGGATGGTGAATCTTGAAAATCAGGTCATAAATTTTATATACCTGGGTAACAGTATCGACACATCCGAAAGGACTGGTAATGATCATCTTTACAGTGTCAAATCCATTACTAAGGTAAGTGTGGGTGGAAGGATTACCTGTTCCGGTAGTCCCATCGCCATATAACCAGGTAAATGTAGGAGTACCACCGCCGCCGCCAGTTATTGTTCCGGTAAATGTAGCATTAACAGGGGCAGGACAAGGGTTGGCAGGTGAAATACTTATAGTTCCTGATGGCAGGGGCAATATCACAATAGAATGAGTAACAGAATCAAAGCAATAGCCATCATATACAACAAGAGTTACGTTATAAGTTCCAGGAGCTCCGTATGCATGAGAGCCAGCATCAGTTCCACCAGAGATCCCATCACCATAGTGCCAGGTACTGGAAATGTGAGAGCTGCTAGTATTAGGAAATGACACCAGGGAATTGACACAAGCAGTATCGGGATGGGTAAATGCAGCATGAATATTACTGATAACTACAGCAGATGGCACAACTATACTATCGGTACAACCAGCGGCATCTGTGACTTTTAATGTAACCGTATAAGATCCAGTGCCGGTATAAGTATGGGTAGGTGTTGCACCTGTTCCACCAGGACTGCCATCACCAAAGGTCCAGACATATGACATCGGAGGAGTACCTGTTGAGGTACTTGTGAAAGTTACATTACCAGGTGGATTACAGAAATGGTTGGGACTGGCTACAAAACTGGCATGCGGCGGAACGACGACATCAATATATGCCAGTCTTGTAAGTGTGGCTGAACAACCTTCGGCATTGGTGGCATATAATGTAACATTGTAAACACCGGAAGAAGCATAACTATGTAAAACAGGAGACCCGCTACCTGATAAACCATCACCAAAAGCCCATAAAGTAGTCACAGGACCAGGAACTCCACCAACGGTTGTACTTGTGAAAGAGACAGGGTTGCCCGGACATACAATAAGTGGTGAAGCGCTGAAACTTACCGTTGGATTGGGGTACACAGTTATTACCTGCGAATGCGTGCTGGTAACACCGCCATTGGTTGCTGTAAGCGTAACTGTATAAGTGCCAGGTGTGAGGTAAGTTCCAGACACATTTGTCAGCGTGAGTAAACTTGTACCATTGTCCAGGTTCCAGACATAGGTGGTACCTGTACTTGGAGTGGTAGTGTTAAAAAAGGTATCAACCAGCGGTGCGCAACCAGCAAGGTGAGTACAGGTAAAACCGGCTGTAAGCTGGGCATTTGCCGAAAAACTGAGGCAAAGCACAACCAGGGAAAGTAATATAGGTTTAATTTGTTTCATAAAAATACTAATTGAGTATTATATATAAAAATAAAAATGTTGAAATAAGAGTAATAAATAAACCACTCTGATAAAATAACCCATTTACCCTAAAAAAGGAGAAGGGGAACAGCAAAAAAATAATATCATGCAATATAGCAATAAAATCCCTTATTAATAACCGGGAACTAAAGAAATTTTTAAGGAATATTTAATATTCAGGGTAAATATTGCTTTTGGTAAATAAAAACAGGAAATATGCGCCCATTTAGAGTACAAAATACTCTTTATTGGATGCCCAAATTGATAAGACTAAAATAATCCTGCTTATTACTTCAGTAAATCAGTTTTTAGCTGAATTTCCTGCAATGCATTGTATAAAATATCCAGGTCGTTTTGATCATTAAAAACCTGGATTGAATATCTGAGAAAAACATGATTTTCCTGACGCATTACCGGAACCTCGATTTTATACTGGTCGAAGAGGTAGCTGTGCAGTTTTTCAGGTTGGTCTGTATTAACCGGAATACTGCACATCTGCACTAGGAACTGATCATTGATGGGGCAGATTGGGGATGAACCAAGCAAATCGCAAAAGCGTTTGTAATTATCCCTGACAAGTTGCCGGCAACCGGCTGCAACTTCGTCCCAATTATTTTCAGTACGGAACTCTATAGCTTTAGGAACGGTGAGGAATGCAGAGAAATCGCGAGTACCCTGCATCTGGTGATAATCCAGGAACCGGGAGCGACTTGGAGCAGCGCTTTCATATCCCCAGCTAATTATTACCGGATCAAACAGATCCTGGTATTCTTTTTTCACATACAGGAAGGAGCAGCCTTTGGGTGTCATCAGCCATTTGTGGCAGGCTCCTGTATATATATCCGCTTTTAATTCATTGAGATCAAGCGGAATATGTCCAGGTACATGAGCGCCATCAACAATTGTGAGCAAGCCCAGTTCTTTTGCGCGGTCGCAAATTTCTTTTACCGGCAGGCGAAGGGCAGTGCTGCTGGTAATCTGAGAAATGAAAATGGCTTTGGTGCGGCTGGTATACCCGCTCCAGAACTGAGCTAAGAGCTCTTCTTTAGAAGTTATCGGTAGTGATATAGGCTGACGGATGTATTTTGCATTGTTTTCCCGACAGTAATAATTCCAGGTACGGTCCATAGCTCCATACTCAATGTTGGTGGTTAGAATCTCATCACCTTCATTCAGTTTCAGGCTTTTGGCAATAATGTTTATGGCATAGGTGGGGTTCGTAACATACACCACATCATCGGCATCGCAATTGATAAATGAAGCCAGGGCTTCGCGTGATGTTTTCAGGTAATTTACACCATCTACCGCAATATACCTGCAAGGCTCCCACTCCAGCAGGCGCTGCCATTTCTGGTAATCTTCATAAATTGGCTTAGGGCATGCGCCGAATGAGCCAAAATTTAGATAAGTAATATCGGGATTTAGGAGAAACTGGGATTTCAGATTTGCGTGGTCAATCATAATCAGTAAAAGTTAGCTGCAAAGTAATAAGAGAAACGAATAGGTTTATTGTTTTCTTTTTATTGGAATCCAGATTTCTTCTTCAGAATCCGGATCATTGTTTTTGTATTTGGCTCCGAGAATCTCAAAATGCTCCCTGTCGTCCAAAAGGTATTCAGATGCAGGAAGCCATTTGGTGAAGATGTATTGAAACGTTTTTTCACCTTCGCTGGCAAGCCCTATATAATTGAAAACAGCATAGAGGCCACCTTTTATGATATAACTGTCCATCCCAAACGGAATTGAATTAAAGTCTTCAACTTCCACAGCAGCCCACTTATCAAACTCCATTTTATAATCGTAGTTATTAAAATCCAATTCGCCGTTGTATACCTGCATACTGAACAAACCGGTGGAGACATTGTTAATAATCTCCTTTCTGCGGGGCATGAAACTGCTCCATAATACGTAAGTGCGGTTATTCAATAAGCTCATTTTGAGCTTTTGACCGATGAGCTTTTTTTCCTGTAGTATTTCGATTCTTGGATGCATAAATAATTTTCAAGCTAAAAGTTACTCTGTTTTTTTAATGCAAACTTTACCAGATAGTATAGTGGGAAACCCAAAACAAACAAAATAAATCCTGTGATTGCGGCCCAAGGATTTGTATAAAAAACACTGATGTTTACAGCCAGGTATACCAGGATAAAGAATGCAGGCAGGTAAGGGTATCCTTTTATTTTAAAGATATCTTTTGGCTCCCCGGATTTCTTTGCACGGTAACGAAGTATAAAAATGGCTGCTGCAGCAGTAATCAGGCTGATACTGTCGAAGAACATCACATGCTCCAGTATTTTCTGGAATGAGGAAATAAAAAACAGGGTGATAAAAATGAATACACAAAAAACGGTGAGTGCAAATTCCTGCACCTGGGTTTTATGGTTGAATCGCTTAAAAATGGGTGGCAATACATTGTCTTCGGCCATGGCAAAATAAATTCTGGGGTTGCTCATCACCGATACATTGACATAAGCCATTACCGAAATAAACATGATTACAGAGACCAATTTAAAAGCAACTTTACCAAACATCAGCCCCATAATATCGGAGGCAATAGTAGTGGAATGGGCCAGTCCATTAAGTCCGAGAATCCTGTAATAAGAGTAATTCACACTCAGGTAAATAATCAGAATAATAGTTATACCGAAGAATATAGCCCGTGGCATGGTGCGGCTGGCATTGGGTATATCCTTGCCGAAATTCATGGTTTGCTGGTAACCTCCATAGGTAAAAAATACGGGGATAAAGCACATAGCAAAAGCCTTAAACATATCACCGGCTGACTGATCGGGCGTGGCAACGATTGGCTGGTTGTGGTCTCCGGCTACGAAAAACACTGCGGATATCAGCAGCACCAGCATGCTCAGCTTTACCAGCATTAAACCATTGAGAAATTTGGCACTGACTCTAATACCAATCATATTGATAATATAAAGCAAGACCAGCGAAGAAATGGTGATGGATTTTATAGCTATATCATGCTCAATATTGGGTAATAAAATAGGTGCAATATATTCGGCACCCATTATGGCCACACCAGCTGTGGCTGCTGCATTGCTGATAACAACTATCCAGTTGACCATAAATGCAAAACATGGATGATAGCAGTGGGAAAAAATTTTATAGAACCCTCCGGCTACAGGATAGCGGGAGCCAATCTCGGCAAAGGTGAGTGCACCGATAAAACTAACCACTGCACCGGTTATCCATGCCGCGAAAAAGATCATTGGTATGACGGCTTTATGGGCAACCTCTGATGGCACCCTGAAAATGCCCATGCCAATCACCAGGCCCGCCACTATCATGGTCAGGTCGAAAGTACGAAGCTGTGGTTTTATTTTATCGTCCTGAGTAGTGGCCATCCCAATTCATTGAAAGGTCATAAAGCTAATTAAATGGAGAAAAATTAGCAGAAAAATCAGAGATTATTTGAGTAGATTAATAGAAATTTCAGGTAAAAAGGTATGTAAACAGGGAGAAAATAAACCATCGCAACTGATTTATCAAAGTTTCCAAGGATTCAAAATATCCAGATTGTAAACTGGCTTGAAGTCCTTCTCATTATTGGTAATAAGCGTAAGTTTGTTAACCATAGCTGTGGCTGCTATAATTGAATCGGGTGTTTTCAATCGGTATTTTTTACGGAGTTTTATAGATTCTTCGACTATATTTTCATTAATCTCAGCATACACAACAGAAGCCATTATAAAAGCTCTATATCTCAAAATCTCCTCTTGAGTAAGTTATTGTTTGCTTAGAATTTCAATTGAAGAAACTACTGATATTTCAGGATCCAGATTTTCCATCATTCTTCTTCCTTTATCTGGTAATAAACCTTAAAGAAAATCAATCACTGCATTGGAATCAATCAGATATCTCTTTCCCATTCTGATCGGCTTTGTTCAATGTGTTTATGCATTTCTTCTCCGGTTTCTTTGGAGATTACACCCCAGAATTGAGCCATAACTCCTGGCTTATTCTTAGCCTTTCCATTTACCTTATTTGTTTCATCTGTTGCAAAAACAAGGACTTCAAGTTGTTTCCCAATATAATCAATTGGAAGATCAATGTGCAGGTCGGTATTAAGTGGTGTTATGATTGTACGTATCATATTGTAAAGGTAAAGATTTTTCAGATTCTTATTTACTGAATTATAGAATCATCCCAGCCAATGCAAGCGCCGCATAATCCCCTATTTCCTCCCCTAATTCAGCAGGGACAATTATGCAGGTCCTTGCAGAAATTGGCAGCGTTTCCCTCATCAGCATCTCATTCATCCAAGGCTCAATCAATGATTGTGCCCTTCCATAAATGCCACCAATAATAATCATTTCTGGGTTCAGGATATCAATAAGAACAGATAAGCCTCTTCCCAGGTATTGTCCGCAGGTTTTGTAAACATCAATGGCTGTTTCATCTCCTTTGAAAGCCGCACCTGCAACTGATTTTGCGGTTATTAAATGTAATTCACCAAGGTTTTTACATAATAATGTTTGCCCACCAATCTCCAGTATTGCCCTGGCTCTGCCCTGAGCCAGTTGGGCTATCCCTCCCCCACTGCAAAAACCTTCGAAAGATCCAGCTTTGCCAAAGCCTACCGGCCCAGTATCGGCCATCCGAATATGCCCTACCTCACCGGCAGCATCGGTGCTTCCGGAATACAAACTACCGTTCAATATCAACCCAGCCCCCATCCCTGTGCCGAAGGTTAGGAAAATAATATTCTCCAAACCTTTACCAGCCCCATATTTCCATTCAGCAACAGCGCATGCATTAGCATCATTTTGCAGAGTGGCTTTTACCCCAAATCTTTTTCCCACCAAATCAACAATAGGTATATTGTCCCAGCCCGGCAAGTTAGGAGGAGATAAGATTACACCAGTTTTACTATTTAAAGGCCCTCCGCATGATATGCCTACACCAGATAATATGCTCTTCGGAATTGAATATTTTTCCAGCATTGTCTCGGCGGTGCCGAACAATAATTCAATCATTTCAAGGGCAGGCATGCTTGTTGCCAGCACTTCTCTGGCAATGATGCTTATAGTTTTCAGATTGTTGGTTTTGCCGATAATTACGGCACATTTTGTGCCACCAATATCAAATCCTAACAGCATAAATAATGTGCAGTTTCTATTCAGCCAAATCTAATATTAAATTTGCGCCCATCAGCAATACTTTCCATTTTTATATTCTTCGGCAAATGTTTTGCATCATACCCATATACCGTTTCCCCTCTTTACCTTTGACCCACAAAATGGATTTATGGCACAATCGCACAACAGCAGCAGTCTGATGGATACACACAAACTGGACATTTTAAAATTGCCCAGGGTAGCAATCGTTCATACCGAATGGAATGATAAAATTGTGCGGGAATTGAAGAATGGCTGTGAAGGCATTATCCATAAATATTCAGGTGAAATACTGGAAAATGTTGCTGTGCCGGGTTGTTTTGAACTGCCTTTTGCCTGCAGGCATCTTTGGGAGCACTACAAAAATAAAGAAGTAAAACCCGAAGCTATCATAGCTTTTGGGGCAGTGATACGAGGCGGGACACCCCATTTCGAGTATGTATGCAAGGCGGTTACTGACGGTATTTTACAGTTGAATATGACTTTACCCATCCCGGTAATTTTCGGAGTGCTGACCCTCGACAATGAAGATCAGGCCTGGGAACGGCTGGGTGGCCCTCATGGCCATAAGGGGGAAGAAGCGGCATTGACTGCGTTAAAAATGATCAGTTTTTGCCAGAGTTATTGATCTGATTTTTTGTTTCCATAAGGGCAGTGCCTGCAACCATTTCCGCAGCAATAGCCCCGTTTAAACAAAAACCATTTTGTGAAAACCAGGTAGCCATCTTCAGTATAGTAATCTATTCCTTCAATGGCTTTTGATGATTTTGGTAAAAGCTGAGCTTGATTATTCAGTGCGTCTTCAGTGCTAAGCGACTTTGTATATTCATTGATTTTCTTTATCGTTTCCGCCTTCAGACAAGCGGGACAAAGGCAATCTGCATCAAGGTTTATTGGAAATATGGAAGGGTAACTCTCACACCAGCAATGTCCATCCTTCTCAGTATTCCCACATGAAAAATCTGCATGACAGACCGAACATTTTTTTTGTTTCACTTGAAAGTAAAGACTATTGCTTATTTAATTTTTTAGCTGCAAAATTGCTATTTGATTTTTGACACAGCCCAAGGTTTCAACCGCGGGTAAAATGAATATGACTTAAATAAACTGTTTAAACCGTTTGCACTTGCCAGGTAAACCGTTAAAACGGTTGGTGTCAATTCTGTTTTATTACTAACCCACGGTTTAAACCGTGGGCTATGTATTTTCCTATAAACCAAATTGAATGCGCTTTATATAAAACCTTATTTCACCAGATACATAACTTCCTTCACCAGCTTCACAGTACGGGGCACATCGGGCAGATAAAGTGCTACGAGGTTGGGGGCATAGTGCATATTGGTATCAGCAGAACATATCCTTCGGATAGGTGCATCCAGGTAATCAAATGCTTCCTTCTGCACCCTGTAGCTGATCTCTGAAGATACACTACCAAAAGGCCACTGCTCTTCAACAATTACCAGGCGGTTTGTCTTTTTTACTGAATCAACAATAGTATGCCAGTCGAGCGGGCGAATGGTGCGCAGGTCAATAACCTCAGCGCTGATATTCTCCTTAGCCAGTTCCTCTGCAGCTGACATAGCTACTTTCATCATTTTGTTGTACGAAACTATGGTTACATCACTGCCTTCTCTTCTGATGGCAGCTTTTCCGATCTCAATAACATATTCTTCTTCCGGAACTTCGCCCAGGTCACCATAAAAAGTCTCGCTTTCCATAAAAACCACAGGGTCTTCATCTCGGATCGCAGCTTTCAATAAGCCCTTGGCATCGTAAGGATTGATGGTGGAAATAACTTTCAGCCCGGGCACATTGGCATACCAGTTTTCGAATGCCTGGGAGTGCTGTGCACCCAACTGGCCAGCTGAACCATTCGGACCACGAAAAACAATAGGGCATGTAAACTGGCCGGCACTCATAGAAACCACTTTAGCGGCATGGTTTACGATCTGGTCAATAGCCAATTCGGCGAAATTCCAGGTCATAAATTCCACGATTGGCCTGGTACCGTTCATAGCTGCACCCACGCCTAGCGCTGCAAATCCCAATTCAGTAATAGGAGTGTCAATCACCCTCCTTGCACCAAATTCCTCAAGCATACCCTGGCTCACTTTATAGGCGCCATTATACTGTGCTACCTCTTCACCCATCAGGAATACCGAGGGATCACGGCGCATCTCCTCTTCCATCGCTTCCCGCAGTGCTTGTCTTAATGGTATAGTTCGCATAGCTTTTACTTTTTCGTCTGTAGTTATTTTAGTTAAATGATTAACAACCATATATCTATAAATTTCAAAATTTCAATGAAATTTCAAAAATATTCCTGCCCTATAAGCGGTGTGCGGCAAAGATAATAATTACCTGCTTCATTTCCCTTCCCGCTTAAAAGTAAGGGTACTAATGGCGCTGTTCTCTATGATTTTTAAAGTAAGATTATCTTGTCCAATAGCAAGGATATTCCATTTCATAGGTTCTCCTTCGGCGGTTTTTATTATACTTTTTACAGTTATTACGGTATCATTTTCAAGGTTCCAGCTAGCGGTATCTGTTTCTTTATCTACAGTTAATTCTACAACTCCGTCATTCCTGAAATTGAACCATGTATCAGCTTCTGGTTCCTTTTTGGTTATTCTTTCGCCTTCTGGATGAAAAGTAACCACACTATATTCGCCATTGTCCCTGAATTTTAGTTGCATTGCTGTATCCGAAACTGAGACAATTTCCATTCGTACCTTTTCACCTTTAGTGGCAGAGTTAAGATCATCCAGAATCAGGAAGCCGAGACTATCTATATACCAAGCGCTGGAATCAATATTTCCCTGAAAGGATAATATTGCCAATCCATTCTCACCAAAATAAAAAGAGGTAGATTTTACACCGTAATCTCTCATCTTTCTTGCACTGTCGAACTGAACCTGTAGCAAGGCTTTTAAGCTGTCCATATTCGCAGTTCCATAAAGCTGAATATTGGTAGCTGCATTATTGTTTTTACCCAGAGTATCAATATATATCTGGTTCAGCTTTGCAGTACTATCCATTCCCGGATTTGTGAGGTGGACTGCATTCCATTTGCCAATCAGTTTTTGCAGATTGTTTTCAAATGCAACCACATGCCACTTGCCAGAAAGTAATTTCTTTGTATCCTGTTTACAGGAAAAAAGCAACATTAATAAAACCAGGGAAAGACCAGTTTTTTTCATAATTCAGATATTTCATTGTTCGCCAGTGGCAAGGTAACGTTTTTGCCTTAAATCGTATAGTACGAAACTACTATCTTTTCTGTCCAGTAAAAAACCTCTGTAACCGTTTTCCGGTACCATAATTGTAAACTTCTGAGGTGGGTATTTGTTTTGCTGAAACAGAATTTCAATGTGTATAGGGCCAGCTTTCAATTCAGATAATATGCAATAATTTTTCCCGTATCTGGGCATCATTATGCCTTCCATCTTCACATAAAAAGGAGTTATTTTGTCACCCTGAATATAAATGTAAGAGAAATGACCGGCAATAACTGCATGACTGAATACAACTGCCAGAAAAATCAGATATGCTGCTTTCATCTTATTAAAGCCCCAGTTACTTATTTGAAAAATGAGTGCTATCCATGCCTGCAAGGGCAGGTTTAGATTTACTTTATATGAACTTTAACTTCAGACTAAGGACTAAATACTTCAGACTCAAAATACTATTCCAGTTCTATTAGAACAGCGCCTTTTTCCACTGCGGTCCTTTCTGTTACTTTTATGGCTTTAACTGTAGCAGGGCCTGTTGCCTTCAGGATGTTTTCCATTTTCATTGCTTCCAGTACCACCAGCCCGTCGCCTTTATTAACCTGCTGGCCAGGGGTAACCAGTATTTTCAAAATCATTCCGGGCATCGGTGCTTTTACAGGTTCTGTTTTCTGCAGAGCCTTAAGGTTAATGCCCATATTGCTCAGCAGCAGGTCAATAGGTTCCTTTACAGATATAGTATAAAGCTGACCATTAACACGGAGTGAAATTTCCTTGTTATTGCGGTCTGTATTTTCAATAATAGCAGTAAAACTTTTACCATTATATAATACACTTATAAGTCCATTGGCTTGCCAGCTAGCATCCCAATTGGCAGGTGTATTATTAATTTCAAAACGTCCTCCATCCTGGTTGATGGAAAATGTTTGCTTGTCATTTACTGTTAATTGCAACACGAGCGTAGTTGATTTTGGAAAACAAAAATAGTTAAATGCCGTCTCTTAAAAAGATAAATGATAAATATTATTTTATCAATCACTTTTTAGCATCCCAAGGTAATTAATTGCCATAGACAAAATACTATTCATAAATCTTAAACTGTGTCCTTTTCAGGTCCATTTTAGTAAAAGGCGTTACCACCATAGGTATTTTCTCAGTTCGGGTTTCGCTGGTATCCAGCCCGAACGACTTATCATCTGACAGTGACAGATGCTTAAGGAAGAAATAACTATGCAATATGAAACCATCACTGGCCTTAAACTCATTATCTGTAGACAGGAATGTTTCCAGAATAATAAAAATAAAATCGGCAGCAAGGTTGTGTTTACTAAGTGAAGGATATGGGCTTGTTACATCCAGTTCTTTATGGGCTACCATTTCTTCCACCACTTTCCGCATCATCAGGTTAATTCGTGGTTGCACACGGAAACCAAGTCTAAATTCAACACGGATTATTTTATCCTTCTTCAGCTCTTCCACCGTATACTCCATGGTATAGGGCTCATCTGTGCGCTCCACATGCACAAACCAGTATATATCGGCACGTTTGGGCTTGCGGCTGAAAATGGAGTAAATTATACGCTCCTCTATCTGGAAAGTATTATTGGCCTTGGTAAGGAAAATAGCGTGGGTGGCAAATTTGGGAACCTTGGTATCATAGCTCAGGTCATCAAGCAGCTGGATGTACTCCCGCATATTCACAAATTTCAGGAACTTATTGGTGATTTTACGGGCGCGATACCATACATACATCGTAAATATAAGTCCGAATTCGAATACCAGGAAGAATAACCGCTTAACGATCTTAACTGCATTAGCTATAAAGAAAGAAGACTCAACTGAAACGAAAACTAAAAGTATTATTACCACGATCCACAAAGGCCAGTGCTTTACATATCTGAGAAAGTAATATACCAGTATGGTAGTCATCAGCATAGCAATGGTGATCGAAAAACCATAGGCCGCCGTCATAGCTTCAGAGGTTCGGAAATAAAGAACCACAAGTATACAACCCGTGCATAAAATCCAGTTGATACTGGGAATATATATCTGGCCCCTTATTGTTGTAGGATATTTCACGCTCACTTTGGGCCAGAAGTTAAGGCTTATGGCTTCACTTATGAGCGTAAACGATCCGCTGATCAATGCCTGGCTGGCAATAATCGTAGCTGCTGTAGCAATAAGGATAGATGGCAATAAAAATCCATGGGGCACAATTTCGAAGAATGGGTTAATATCTCCCAGGTTCTGCTTATGCTGCAATAAAACCCAGGCGCCCTGCCCGAGGTAGTTAAGCACCAGTGTTGTTTTTACATAAATCCAGCTAACCTGTATATTTTTTCTGCCGCAATGCCCAAGATCTGAGTAAAGTGCCTCAGCCCCTGTTGTACACAGAAATACCGCACCAAGCAGCCAGAAGCCCTTAGGATGCAATGTGAGTAACCTGAAACCGTAAATAGGATTTAATGCCTTAAATATCTGTGGATAATGCAAAATCTGATTAAGTCCAAGTCCGCCCAACATAAGAAACCAGATAAACATGATAGGGCCAAACGACCATCCTACTACCTTTGTACCAAACCGCTGGAAAATAAACAGCAGGATCAGTATGGTCATTACAAGTCCCATAACCAGGTGATTGCCAGGAGCAATTATTCCTTCAAGACCTTTTACGCCACCGAGGCCCTCTATAGCCGATGTAACCGAAATAGGCGGGGTAATAATACCATCGGCCAGCAAAGTACCGGCGCCAATCATTGCAGGCAGCATCAGCTTTTTGCCATAACGGCGCACAAGAGCAAATAATGAGAAGATACCTCCCTCCCCCTTATTATCGGCCTGGAGTGTGATAAGGATATACTTAAAGGTCGTTTGTAGTGTCAGCGTCCAGAAAACGCACGAAATAGCCCCGAGTACCAGTTCTTCGGTGGCAGCGCCGCCTTCTTTTAATATGGTTTGAAAAGTATAAAGTGGGGAAGTACCGATATCACCGAATATGATCCCTAGTGTAATTAAAAGCCCCGCAGTGGTGACTTTTTTAAAATGGTTAGACTCCATTAATTCCCTTTGTTATAATTGGGTCTGCAAAGGTATATCAGTTACTTTTCATAAAAAATTTATTCTTTAAAATTGATTCACTACAGCAATAAGAATTTAGTGTCCATTGAAATTACTACCGTCAGAATTTCTCCAGGCTCTTTCCAATAATTCTTAAGCACTCATCTACCTGCTCCCGGGTTATCAGTAATGGCGGGGCAAACCTGATCCTGTCGTTATGAGTAGGCTTGGCTATTAAACCGTTTTCTTTCATTTCCAGGCATATTTCCCAGGCAGTATCTTTATCCGGATGATCTATTACAATTGCATTAAATAATCCCTTACCCCTGATTATCGATATATGGTCATGATTCAGCATTTTCAATCCATTCCTGAAATGATCTCCCATAACCCTGGCGTTTTCCGCCATCTTTTCATCGGCAAGTACCTGTAGTGCAGTTATTGCAACTTTGCAGGCAAGTGGATTTCCGCCATACGTCGAGCCATGGTCGCCGGGTCTGAGTGTATCCATTATTTCATTATCAGCCAGTACGGCAGATACCGGCATAGTTCCTCCCGAAAGGGCTTTACCAAGTATTAGTATATCAGGATGCACATTTTCATGATCGCAACCCAGCATCAGGCCTGTGCGCGACAGCCCGGTCTGTATTTCATCTGCTATAAACAAAACACCAGCCTCCCGGCATAATTCTTCTGCTTTTGACAAATACCCTTCATCCGGAACAATAACACCAGCTTCACCCTGAATGGGCTCAACCAGGAAACCTGTAACAAAAGGATCAGCTAAAGCAATTTGTAAAGCTGTAATATCATTATAAGGAATCAATTCAAAACCCGGTGTAAATGGCCCGAAGCTACGCCGGCTGCTCTCATCACTACTGAAGGAAATAACACTTATTGTACGGCCATGAAAATTGTTTTCGCAGGTAATTATTTTTGCTTTGCCCGCTGGAATTCCTTTCACATCATACCCCCATCTGCGGGCCAGTTTCAGCGCTGTCTCCACTGCTTCCACACCGGTATTCATCGGCAACACCTTATCATAACCAAAAAACCGGGTAATAAATTCCTCATATTCACCCAGTACATTATTATGAAAAGCCCTTGAAGTAAGTGTAAGCTGCTGCGCCTGCTCAACAAAAGTTTCTATAATCCTCGGATGGCAATGACCCTGGTTGATAGCCGAATAACCTGAAAGAAAATCGTAATAACGTTTATCTTCCACATCCCATACAAACACTCCCCTGCCCTTTTTAAGTACAACGGGTAGTGGGTGGTAGTTATGAGCGCCATATTGTTCTTCCTTTTCAAGATAATATTGGGTAGAGTTTGAGATGTTTTTTGTAGCCTGCATAGTGCAAAAATACGATTTTAACCTGCACAGCTGTACTTTTGTTCCCGAAATCGAGATTACTTCATTTATAATTAATGGAAAGGATCCTGACTAATTTCACCAAAAGATCCATTCAGGGTATTTGCCTTACCGAATGGGAAATTATTTATTTCCGGTTTTATACCTACCTTCAAAACCTGATTTCCTGATGAGACCTGATTATAAAAAGGGATTATTTACCCTCCTCTTTATTGTGCTTTTACTGCCATTTGTACAGCAATGCCTGCCATTTATTGACAGCGGCAAACTATTTGGTTATTATACTGATTCACCTGATGCAACCTTCTCATTTGAAAAATGGTGGGACGGGTCTTACCAGAAAAATAAAGGGAACTACTGTAATGATCATATAGGTTTCAGGCCCGACCTGCTGCGGGTTAACGGGCAGATAGATTATTCCCTTTTTTACAAAGTCAATTATGGCGGCACCTGTGCAGGTAAAGACGATTACTTGTTTTATGATAATTACATTACTGCTTATTACGGGTTGGATTATGCAGGGAGGGCCAAACTGGAAACCCAGATGCTAAGGCTCAAGGCATTGCAGGACACTTTTGCACATATGGGCAAGTCGCTTATTTTAGTATTTGCACCCTGTAAAGCATGGTATTGCAGCAAATATCTTCCCGACAATAAGAAACCGGATGAAAACCGGCCAAATAATTATACAACCTGCATAAGACTGGCTGACTCATTAGGTATTAATATGATAGATTTCAATGTCTGGTTTCTTAA
This sequence comes from uncultured Bacteroidota bacterium, assembly GCA_903904855.1. Lineage (GTDB taxonomy): Bacteria > Bacteroidota > Bacteroidia > Chitinophagales > Chitinophagaceae > Nemorincola. The sequence continues at coordinate 27,621 of CAIVEH010000210.1, forward strand.
GTTGAGAGATACAAGCAAGGAATTACTTTACCCGAAGCAGGGAATCCATTGGACTAATTATGGTTCAGTACTGGCAACCGATAGCCTGATAAAATACATTGAAAAACTGCGGCATATTCATTTGCCTCATCCCTACTGGGCCAGCGTTTATCACACAACAGATCCGCAGGACCCCGATAATGACATGGGGAATATTCTGAACCTGATATGGCCGGTGGTTAAAGAAACGTTCTGTTATCCAGTAGTAAAATTCATGCAGGATTCTTCAACATCTCATCTGAACGCTATTCACATTGGCGACAGCTACAATATCAATTTACTACGGACTGGCATGCTGCAGAATATGTATGGGGACAACTGGCAATTCTGGTTTGGTTTTAAGCATATTTTTAACCCCAAAACTTATATGGAATGGACCTATCCACAGATTGCAAATACCGATTGGAAGGGTGAAATATTAAAAGCAGACTGCATCATATTACTCAATACACCCAGAAGTGCAGATGATTTAGCAAGTGGTTTTATTGATTCAGCTTATCATTACTTTTACCCAGGAAAATAGTGCTTAATATTGTTATTTATTGTCTAATTGACAAATAATATTGCCATCAGGTGTTTTTTGCGACTAAATGGCACTAAATTTATTCTGGATTAAATTTTGCTACACAATTTCAAATACAAAGATCAATTTATGAATCAGAACGAGTTTCGCAAGTATGCCATCAAGCATCATGGCATCAGCAGTCTGGCAGTAGATAGTTATACTTCTTCATTGTTCAAGACGCCGAATGCACTAACACCCTACATTATTGAGGAGCGCCCTATGAATGTAGCCTCAATGGACGTGTTTTCCCGGTTGATGATGGACCGCATCATTTTTCTAGGAGAAGGCATCAACGACTATGTTGCCAATATTGTAACAGCACAGTTATTGTTCCTGGAGAGCACAGACCGGACACGCGATATCCAGATGTATCTGAACAGCCCGGGAGGCAGTGTTTATGCAGGTCTGGGTATCTACGATACCATGCAGATCATTAACCCCGATGTTTCGACCATCTGTACCGGTATTGCAGCTTCAATGGCTGCCGTGCTAATGTGTGCCGGCAGTAAAGGCAAACGTACGGCTCTGCGCCACAGCCGTATTATGATTCACCAACCCTTAGGCGGCGCTGAAGGACAGGCAAGCGATATTGAAATTACAGCCCGTGAAATAGGTAAACTGAAAAAGGAACTGTATGAGATCATTGCCCTTCATTCGGGTCAGGACCTTGCAAAGGTAGAAAGAGACAGCGACCGTGATTACTGGATGACTGCTGCCGAAGCCAAAGATTATGGTATGGTAGATGAAGTGCTGGAACGCAACCCACGCAAGGCTGCCGCAGATGGCAAATAAGTATTAAAATAACAACTAAAAAAGCCGGTGATTTTGGTAAATTTCCAAAAACCACCGGCTTTTCTTATTAAGCTTTTAAATTGAAATTTCAGTTTGTAACTGAATTAGCAAATAATAAATTGATGTAGCAAGCTAATGTTGAATTAAAAAGCCATTTCCAACCTGCGACTTATGACACCAGGGTACCAACCATCTGCCCCGTTACTACACTCAGCAGATTCCCGCTCCGGTTCATGTCAAATACTATTATAGGCAGATTATTCTCCTGGCACAATGTAAATGCAGTCATATCCATCACCTTAAGGTTCTGACTGATTACTTCTGCAAATGTTAAGTGCTCATACCTTGTAGCTGATGGGTCTTTCTCCGGGTCGGCAGTATAAATACCATCTACCCGGGTTCCCTTCAGAATCACATCAGCATTAATTTCTATTGCCCTGAGAGAACCAGCTGTATCAGTAGTAAAATAAGGATTCCCGGTACCAGCGCCAAAGATCACTACCCTTCCTTTTTCCAGGTGGCGCATAGCCCTGCGGCGGATATAAGGTTCAGCCACCTGCTCCATTTTAATAGCGCTTTGTAGCCTTGTATTCACGCCTTCTTTTTCCAATGCAGCCTGCAGCGCCATACCGTTGATCACGGTAGCCAGCATACCCATATAGTCGCCCTGGGCACGCTCAATGCCTGTTTCAGCTTCGTTCATGCCGCGGTAAATATTCCCTCCGCCTATTACAATTGCCACCTGAACACCTATCTCAGTTATCTTCTTGATTTCCTTGGCATATTGTTCCAGCATTTTGGAATCAATGCCAAAATTGCGAACACCCATCAGAGATTCACCCGATAGCTTTAAAAGAACCCGACTATACTTTGGTAGCATACTAAATTATGGTTTGAAGAGATTGTGCAAAAGAAAGAAAAATTCTGCACTGTTTTTATGATTAATTGCAAATTAAATTTGGTAGATTAAAGGGATTATGATTTGATGTGTGAAACTGAACATTAGCTTATTCTATTAGAAGTAATAAATAATAAAATAATTAAAGTTCATCCTAATATACCATAGTAATAATATTGTTCTAAATCAACAGTATACTTTTGTCAATTACAATAAGTAGATTCAAACAATTACACACGGTAATTTCTACTCATGATTTTTATTTCATTGCCTGCTGCAACATTTTTATAACACCATCCTTGTCAAGCCGGGAATCCTTTACAGATTGCTTCAGGTAATCGCTTACTTCGGCTTTATTGGCATAATCCAGTGCGGTCTTACCCATATTATCTTTGGCATTTACTTTTGCGCCATGTTTCAACAGCAATTCCACCACATCCAGTTTTGCATTCTGTGCGGCAAGCATAAGCGGGGTAATACCGTCATTTGAAACCGCATTTATATCAGCACCTTTATTTACCAGCATCAAGCTGATACCCTTTCCGCTGTAATAAGCACAGCCAACCATTAATTCAGTTCGCCCTTTGGGAGATCTTACCTTATCCGGAATAGCTCCATGCCCCAACAGAAACCGCACCATTGGTTCATCGGCCCACCTGCAGGCAGTCATTAATGCTGTTGTCCCATCCTTATCCGGTTGGTTCACATCTCCACCCTTCTTGATCAGTTGTGCAGCAGTTAGTGTATCCTTTTTATCCAGAGCCTCTTTTAAAGTCTGGGAATGGGCAACCGGAGCAAGAAAAACTAAAGCTATCGATAATGCCAACTGTTTTATATTCATAAAATACTGGTTTTAATTAACGGTATTCAATAATGATTTTAACCTTGTTCTATGTGCTGATTTCAGTGGCAGCAACAAACCGAAAACTGTTAAATCCAAGGTCTATTTACCGGTTTCAGCAAATTGCCCCAACAAGCTAAAGTATCCTTTTACCCTGGATAATTCTCAAAAGCACAGCAATCACTGCAATAACAAAAAGAATGTGGATCAACCTGCCAATATGGAACATAAAAAAACCTAATGCCCAACCGATAACGAAAACCACTGCAATAATATAAAGTAGAGATCTCATTTTTTTGTTTTTAAAAATTACTAATCAGCTTTTTCTACAGTATCAAAGTTAGCAATTTTCTTATTCTATTACTCCGAAATTATAATACAAAATTGGCGTGATTATTTATAAAAAGAGATATGAATGCATAAAATTCAAATAACAATAAAACAAATTTCTGTCAACCAATTTCAGACAATTCAAAAGAAACTAACACCCTGTGGATACTTATTTAAACCTATGATGATCATAATATTATTTTTGTATCAAATAATCTTTATCCATGCCATTGACAACGTTGAAGGACGACCTCCTTGCCGAATTCAGGGAAGAAAGGGTTATGATCAACGAACAGATAGCCCTGCTCGACCCTCTTGCCACTTCTTTACGCAAGCCTGCAGCACAAAGACTACTCAGCAGCAGCACACTGGCGCTTAGTGAGTATATATGCTACATTATCAGTCTTGGCGGTGTAGCCTGTATCTGTTTTATGCATAAAATTTACCCTTTCAGCGGACTATATGATATTTTCTATAACCCCGGTATCAGAAATACAATTGGCGGCCCCAATCTGATGTATCTCACCCTTGGCGTTTATTCCCTGGCATCAATAGGCGTTGCCCTTACCTTTATTTTAGGCCGTGTTGCCCGCGAAATGAGACTTAAAAATGAGATACTCTACCATGCAGGAAAAGATATTAAAACCATTGTAGGCCAGCATCTGGAACGCAAAGCAGCATTAGATACTATTGAGCAGCGACATATGCTGGGTATGTCGGGCATACAGCAACCTTTGCAACAGAAAGTATCTACACTTGCCCCTGCGGCCAATACACCATTTATGGCCTCCCTTACTGGTTCAATAAATGAATTCCCTAATCCAGGATTTGAATAATCAGATATAGTTTGATCATTAGTTTGCAGCAATTGTTTATGCTGCAAACTAATAACAATCAACTTTCAATTTTAAACTAAAAACCACCAACTCAATAAACCACAACCCTTACATGCGATATCGCAGCCCCACGGCTTATCTCGCATATATAGAAGCCTGGAGCCAGCCCGCTGGTGTTGATTTTCATCCTGCCACTGCCATCAAATAAATTATTTGAATTGATGGCGACTTTACCATCTGCAGTTATGAGTTTTATCTGAACAGGACCTGTGAGTAATTCGTCGTCAGTAGTTGTAAGTGTAAATGAATCATGACTTGGGTTAGGCGAAACAACTGTAGATGTCTCAGCAATTTGCTTAACCGATAATGAACCCGGATTGTCGGCTTTAGTGCTTTTCCACATACCCCGTCCGAAGGTTGCAGCCCACAATTCACCTGATGAATACTTAATATGCAAGTCATAAACATGCACTGTAGGCAGATGTGTATTATAAAGCGCCCAGTCTGTCATGGTAGTATCCTTGAAAAATACAGCAGCATCAGTGCCAATGTACTTTGTGCGGGATAAAGTATCGGATATCAGGCAGTTTACCGGAATATTAGGCAAAGAACCAGTCTCATTAGTCCATGTATTTGTAGTGAGGTTGTAACTGTAAACCTTATCAGTAGCGCTATATCCGCTCACTGTTACCCAGATATGCTTAGCATTTTTCGGGTCAACTACTACATCTGAAATGAAATTGGTAAACGGAATATGAATGGTATCCCATGTTGAACCCATATTGGCTGTATAATAAAGCACAGATTTCCAGATAGTGTAGTCATCGTAAGAAGTATAAATATAGTTGGTGTTGGTAGGGGCCCAGGCTATAAAATTTATACTAGAGTTACTGTCGAATACAGGGGAAATCGGGCTCCATGATGTGCCATTATTATGCGAGATATAGAGATTTCTAAAACCTAGCAACAAAGTAGCAGTATCAGTTGGATGCAGCAGGTACGGACTTATCCAACCACCGCCATCATCATGTAGAGTATCTGTGATGCTGTGATAAGTGATACCCCCATTCCTGGTCATATTGATATAGCCATTCTGAGATGAACAATAAAAAATATTTGCAGGGTTGCCATAGTTAATAAGAGGCTGCATACCATCGCCGCCCATAAGGTCGGTACCTACACCGCCATCTATCATTTTGGTACCATTGTCCTGAGCACCACCTATGCAGAACGAAACATGATTATCCACAGCATTCCGGTAAAACTCGGTAATACATAATCCGTTGCTCAGATTGGTCCAGGGAGATGTAAGCGGACCGTAATTCTTATAAATGCCACCATCGCAGGTTTCGAACAATGCACCTGTAAGGGGGTGATAAGCCAGGCAATGCTTATCGGCATGAACCACTTCAAGGCTGGTACCGGTACCATACCAGCCATTGCAAACTGTCCAGCTAATACCGCCATCAGAAGAATAATAACTGTTTACTCCACCAATAGTAACATTTGAGGCATTGGTTGGGCTAACAGATATACACAGATCATACCAGCCCTGACCGCCACATGATGAAGTAGGAAGACCAATATCCCAGCCCAGCAATTCATTTGTACAAGAGGTATCATTATGATATATCAGGGAATAATTGGAACCACTGTTTATTGATTTATAAATACCCAATAAACCAGAACTGGTATCGGATGCAATAGCCATAACCTGGGCCGGATTTGCAGCGCTGACCGCTAAATTTATGCGTTGGGCTTTTATAAGATTGGAAACAGGGGTAAATGTCAAACCGGCATTTATGGATCTAACAATCTGGCAACTGGTATCAGTATAAATGGTGCCATAAATGGTGGAAGTATCACCTGGTTTGAAAAGCAATTGCTTAAAGTTGAGCGTACCAGAAGGAGTCCAGCTTGCGCCCGCATTATGTGTGATATAAACACCGGAATTAGTACCCAGCAGAATATTATTGGTATCAAGCGGATTGATCAAAATGGAGCGTGCGTTATTGTAATCAGTTGGCAACCAGCTCACACCGGCAGTAGACCAAGTTGCGCCGGCATCATGCGATACAATGATACCTGAACTATATGCATCACCTGCATCGCCATCGCCTGTGGCTACATAGATTGTATTCCTGTTTCGGGGGTTTATCTTGATATCCGCTACACCAAGTGTCGGGAGGAAATCATATAAGGATGTCCAACTAGCACCACCATCTGTGGTTTTCCAGGTACTGCCGGCAGCGCTGCCGATATAAAAAGTATTTGAATCAACCGGATCAAAGGCAACAACGTTGACCCTGCCAATACCAGCATATCCACCCGGGGTAGTAGATGGCCCCTGAAATATCCAGTTGGAAGGTAAAGTTGAGGTTGATTTTGCAGCTTTATTTTTATAAGCCTGCCACTCAGTAAGGGTTCTTAGCGGAGGTACAATATAGCCATCCTTATCCAGATGTTGTTTCCAGTACCAGTCCCATTTCTGCACCAGGTGGTTCTTAGATTCGCCAGGCTCACCATTAAGATTGGTTACCTCATTTTTCTCACCAGCATTAACCAATGGATAATTTTTCACTACATCAGAAAACTTAACAGGGCCAGCACCTTTGGGCATCCATGGTTGGGCTGATAGGTTATTGACAGTCAATAAGATGACAACAGCAGAAAATAATTTTTTCATCGCGTTCAATTTTTACTTTTAAAAAAGGTCTTGGTAAATGTAAATATTTCTTACTCCCCAATTCCAGCAATTCAACAAACAGCAGAACTGCAAAATGAATTACTGCATTATAATATCCGGCTTCTTAACAAGGTTTTTGACCGGTAAAGATAACCAGCCACTACCACCTGTTTTATAAAACAGTGTATTCTTTGTATCGGCAAGCACTTCGGCTGGTACAGTGAATTTACCACCCGGCAATGAAACCAACTGCAGGGTATCTCCTTTATGTATCTTATCGGCAGTTACTATTTCAGTATTGTATTCCTGCCTGTCTCCCTTCACAGGGGCATCGAATTTCACTTTATGTGCCTTGGAGATATTACAGTTTTCCCAGCCATTCTCGCCTCTCCAGAAAATGGTTTCCGGATAATTCTTGCCTTCCCAAATAACAATAAAGTGATAATTGGTTTTTGGCGCCATACGCGGAATACCCGGTACTGTTTTCTGAGACCAGGCTTCCAGCACGGTAATTCCGGTTTTGGAGACTTTTTTTGTCTTGTTTTTAGCCACTGATTGAAAACCGGCAATCATTGCCAAACTAAGTATAATAAAGATTCCTTTTGAGTTCATAACAGTAAAAATAAAGAAAACAGTTGATACTAAGTGTATTTTATTGATGATTTCAATTTTGAAATATTTTCATTTTACCGTTCACTGACTATTTTTATTTCAGAGTCATGACTTCGGTATATTTAGTTTAGTTTCTTTGCACAATAATTTCAGTATGGCAGATCAGAAAAAACGCGGTATAATATTAATGAACCTGGGATCTCCTGATTCCACGAGTGTAAAGGATGTTCGCAAATACCTGAATGAATTCCTGATGGATGAGCGGGTAATAGATACACCCTATTTGCAGCGTTTGTTGCTGGTAAAAGGCATCATTTCTCCGTTCCGTGCTCCCAAGTCGGCAGAGGCTTATCATACCATCTGGACCAAGGATGGTTCACCTCTGGTAGTCATTACAGCTCAACAGCAGTTGGCGTTACAAAAACTGGTGAAGGAGCCTGTTGAGATATCTATGCGTTATGGCAATCCTACTATGAAATTTGCCTACGATAAGATACTGAGAGAAAATCAGGATCTGGAAGAAGTGATATTGCTACCCCTCTATCCTCACTATGCCATGAGCAGTTTTGAGACTGCTGTTGAACATGCCAAAACGGTACACGCCGAAGGTAAATACCCGTTCCGGATCTCTACAATTCCTCCATTTTATAATCACCCTGCCTACATTAAAGCCCTTGCTGAGAGCATTAAATCTAAGCTCACGCCCTCAAGCCATTTGCTTTTCAGCTATCACAGTATACCCGAGCGTCATATCCATAAGAGTGATGTTACCGGTAACCATTGCCTCAAAGCCAATTGCTGCGAAACGGATTCACCTGCCCACCAGTACTGCTACAAGCATCAGTGCCTGGTAACTACACGGCTTGTAACCGAAATGCTGGGTATACCGAAAGATAAATACAGTATTGCCTTTCAGTCGAAACTGGGCCGGTCGGAATGGCTTAAACCAGCTACAACAATGCGCATGGAACAGATGCCAGGTGAAGGTATTAAAGAGCTGGCAGTGGTATGCCCGGCCTTTGTAAGCGACTGTCTGGAAACACTGGAAGAAATTGGCATACGGGAACGGGAGAACTTCATGAAAGCTGGAGGTGAGAAATATACCTTCATTCCGTGCATGAATACCCAACCGTCGTGGATAACAGCTATGATAGAGATTTGTGGGCTAAAGTCGTAAGTCTAAAGTCGTAAGTCTAAAGTCTAAAGTCTAAAGTCTAAAGTCTAAAGTCTAAAGTCGTTAGTCTCAAGTAAAAACCATTACCCAAATAACAAAAGACAAATTACAAATAACAAATTTATGCAATGTTTTATATAAAAGCGCTCCATATCATCTTCATCGTTACCTGGTTCAGCGGTATGTTTTATATCGTGCGGTTATTCATATACAACACTGAAGCCAATGAAAAAACAGAACCTGAACGGACGATTTTGCAGAACCAGTTCAATATTATGATCCGCCGCTTGTGGATGGGCATTACATGGCCATCGGCTATTCTGACTCTGATTTTCGGACCACTAATGTGGTACAAATTTATGGGTAACCAATTTGTTATGGTTGACTGGCTAACCATTAAGCTCATTTTTGTCGTATTACTGTATGCATATCATTTATCGCTGAATACTATTTATAAACAACAATCAAAAGGCTTATTCAAATACACTTCAAATCAGTTGCGCATCTGGAATGAAGTGGCAACCATCTTCCTGATAGCAATTATTATGCTGGCTGTAGTAAAACAAGGAATGGGCCTAGTTTATGGCCTGCTGGGGCTGGTTTTGGTTATCGTTTTGTTGATGAGTGCGATTAAGATTTATAAACGGATAAGGGGGAAATAATAATTAAATCTTTGCGAAGGTAGCCTCACGCGAAGGCGCAAAGGAGGTGCGTTTTGCAAACAACTGATTTAAGCACGCAATAACCAGCAATATGCCGAGTTTTTATATCTAATCGATTTACGGGAATTCTGCTGAAAAATTCTACATCCAGATCATACCTCATCCATAATCACATCCTTAACAATCTTCCAGCCATAATTCGAATTGACAAATGTTGTCCTGTACTTAAAAGTGCCTTCTTTAAAACAATGCGGGCTCCAGATTTTAAAGAAAGCATTATGAATTACCTTTTGCTGGTATTCAACATATGTAACAGCTCCCTTGTTCCCCCTTTCACCGGGCTTTGAAATGGATAAGATCTCAACCTGGACAGTACCCACTCTGAAATGTAATTCATTATTTTCTTCCTTTAACAGAAAAGGTTGCCCCTTTTTAAGCACCTTAATTTCCAAGCTGCCCGGGTTAATTTTACTGCTTGCAACCAGATCAATAAAACCAGCTTTCTTTAAAGCTTTTATATTGTCTGGTACATTATTTCCATCTACCATTTTATCCAGGTAAAAACTGCTGTAAAGCATGTCATTGGTGGCCTGATCAATTTGCTTTTTAGCTTCATTTTTTTGCAGGTCTTTACCAGTAGCATAAAAGGTAAATGAGGTAACCAATAGGGTTAGCATTAACAGGTTCGCTTTCATATTTATAGATTTTGATACACTAAAGTAAATATTAAAAATATAAGGAAAAGTTATTTCTGATAAATGGATTTCATAGGGCGTTGCCCTATGAAATGAGATTTTTCCCTTTCAGGGAAATGAAAATAACAAAATATATTTTTAAGAATTATTTGGACTATGGCTGTTGATTTGGCTTTTAATGCCATCATTATTATTTGTTGTTATTGGTTTTGAGGTTTCTTTGCTGCTGGCGGCGCTCTCTCCGGTTTTGCGGGGCGGGGGCTACACCCTGTTTTTTATTTTTGTTTGTGGATAATTTTCTATCTTGTTGTTGGTGTAGATCATTTATATGCAATGATTTATGCGAATAGCCATCTTTTGGGTACACCCTACTTTGCGGTGCGCAGTTTTCAGTTGGCAGTTGGCAATTTACAGTTGGCTGTTTTTCTTTTGTCCTTTCTTCGCCTGATGATTCAGGAGATGGATGCGAATTTACCCATTGCTGGTATTCCCTTTCCAATTCCATATCCA
>CAIVEH010000211.1 GCA_903904855.1 uncultured Bacteroidota bacterium
CTGTAATTATTGAAGATGCAACAATCAGGTTTTGAGCGAATTATAAAATCTGTAGTACACAAACTGGAACTCAAAAATTTTCAATATATTGATATTGAATTGGTTACAGCGATTAAGCTGCAATGTGGGTTAAATTTAAAATATTTGTTGGTGTGATAATTTAACTATCAGTTATTTAAAATAACAAAAGGGGGGTTTTCACCCCCCTTTTGTTATTTTAAAATGATCATTTTAATTAGTGAGCCAACTCGATTTTATTGGTATAGCTGATGTTAGCTGATTTCACCGAGATCAGGTAAGTACCATTAGTAAGACCAGAAAGGTCAACCTGGCTGGTGCCAGTACCTTGTGTCAGGTTCAGGGTAGCAGTGTATACTTCACGACCTGTTATGTCAATGATGCTAACAACCGCTTTCTCATTGGCTGTTTCATTCCATTGAATGTTCAGTTTGCCGCTTGTCGGGTTAGGGAAGGCGGTTACTGAAGCAACAGTTGATGAGATATTATTGATACCCGTTGTAGTTGGCAGGATGGTTTTGGAAGTTGTGTGCTGGCCAAAACTTGCTGTTGTAAACGAAGATGATGTAGTAGTGAGGTTGATACCGGAATACGGAGTAGTAGCGTAGTTCATAGCCTCAGGATAGACCGAGTAAGTACCTACAGGCAGATTGCTGAAGGAATAATGTCCGGCTGTATTAGTATAGGTTTGTTGCAATATTGAGCCTGTAGCGTTGCGTAAATAGATTAACATATTAGCAGCAGGGCCAAAGGTTGTAGTGCCTTTGTTAGCGCCGGTAAGAACATCACCTGCAATAAAGCCAGGACCTGAAGTTACAGTACCGTATGCCATTGTGATGTCTCTGCCACCATCAGTGGTAGGGTTGGTATGATAAAAAGCAGTTGCATCATGCCAGTAGAATGCAGACGTATAATAGGTAGGAATATATCCTGTAGCGCTGAATACTGTAGGGAAATAGGCTGCTTTTACCCTGTAAGAATCAGTAACTGCGCTGGTTGTAAACTGATAGTATGCGCTGGTACCACCGCTGTAGGTAGTCATGGAGTCAACTGCCTGCAGCAAGTGAGTTGTAGGGTTATAGTTAATGAGCCATACTTTTATTGGGCTAGTGCTATCGGTTGCACCGCTGGTAAACAGTATATTACCTGAAATAATATTAAATGGAGGAGGTGTTGTAACTGTTACGCCGTAGGTTGCAATAGCAGTTCCACCACAACCTGTAACGGTATAAGTAATAGTAGCAGTACCAGCTGCAACACCATGAACGATACCTGTAGATGCGCCAACTGTAGCAACAGCAGTATTGCTGCTGGTCCATGTACCGCCGGTAACACCATCAGTAAGTGTTATATTAGATCCTGCAACAACGGTAGAAGGGCCAGAAATAGTTCCTGCACTTACAGTTGAAGTAACTGAAACTGCATGGATAACAGTAGTTGTTCCGCAAGTATTCGTAACGGAATAACTGATATTAACAGACCCAACAGCGATACCGGTAACAATACCAGTACTGCTTACAGTAGCTGTTGCAGGTGCGCTGCTAGTCCACACGCCGCCCGGAGTAGCATCGGCCAATGGGATTGTTGATCCTACACAAACCGATGTTGATCCGGTTATTGCAGCAGGAGCTGGTGCGGAATTTACACTAACCATTATATAAGAAGAACAACCTGAGCCTAAAGTATAATATATGTACGAGGCGCCAGATGCAACACCCGTAACCACGCCTGTAGAGCTACCTACAGTTGCGACAACGGTAGCTGAACTGCTCCACGTGCCACCCGGTGTAGCATCACTTAATATAGTTGTAGCCCCCACACAAACAGTAGCAGTACCAGTAATTGCTCCGGGTGATGCATAAACTGTAAATGGTGAGGTAACAGAAACACCTCCCAGAGTGTATGAGATAGTACATGTACCAATAGAAACCGGTGTAATTACTCCGGTTAGTCCACTGGACATAACAGTAGCCACCGCAGGATTGCTGCTAGACCATGTACCTCCTGGATAAGTACTATCCTCGTACACATAAGCTGTTGTTCCCATACAACCGGTTGTTGCGCCGGTAATAGGTGCCAGTGCAAATGAAGCAATAGAACAAACCATTGCCAAAATGGTCAGACTTAAAAGTTTTTTCATAATTTCTTTTTTAACTGTTTAAATGTAAAAATTTATAATGTAAATCAATTCAGCCATTCTTTTTAGAGGCTTCGGCATATTAGACGTGGAATTTAGTGAAAACGTTAGGCGGAAAATAAATAAATGTTATAATAATTAAAACAATAAAATGCTTTGTAGAAAAATATGCAATTATTTTACCTCAAAATTAATAGATTACTACAAATTTACTAAAATTAATTAGTATTTCATTCGTGCATTATCATGGCATAAATGAGTAGAGAATAGGTGTTTCTTGGCCTTCGAATATTTATGGTTTGAAATTGATTTTTTCTATTACGGTGAATTCCTGTATTCGCCATTATTGTTAAGGGTACCCAATTCAATACTTTGTACTTTTGTATTTTAAAACGTACTTCGGCTCACTGTTTGTGGAAATTATTTGTTTGCCATATTACTGATTCATGCTTAAAAAACTTCACGATAGCATTATTTACTATGACCATGTGGCGTGGTATTACCTCAATACCCAATGGCATAATTCATTTATGGATGCTGTTATTCCTTTTCTGCGCAACCAATGGTTTTGGGTGCCTCTCTACTTTTTCCTGGCGCTGTTTATGCCCTTGCAATTCAGACGTAAGGGCCTTATATGGTGTGGGTTCTTCATACTGTCATTTATTATATCCGACCAGGTTAGCGCCTCAATAATGAAGCCTTACTTTCACAGATTGCGTCCCTGCCATAATCCTTACCTGGTCGATATTATCCATCAGCTCGTTTCGTGTGGTGGTCAGTATGGGTTCCCTTCTTCCCATGCTTCCAATCATTTTGCTATAGGTATTTTTAGTGCAGTTACATTAGGGAAAATGGCGAAGTGGGTTTGGCCAGTGGCTATAATATGGGCATTATCCGTTTCGTTTGCACAGGTTTACGTAGGTGTTCATTATCCGCTCGATGTTACCTGTGGCGCACTGCTCGGTACGTTGGTTGGGTTGATTACAGGCAGAAATTATAACCGGTATTTCGATTTGACACAGGCTGTTACACCGGAAACCACTTAATTAATGCCTCTGGAGAGTAGTATAAATTTCCCCATCCCCAGCTATCACTTCTTTTTCTTCAGGTGGCAGGCTTTTAATAAAAATTGGGGCATCTGATATATCTTTTACCTGGTAAACTGGTAAGTTCTGGTTCATGTCATAAGCCGGGAATGTTTTCAAAACCCATACAGAAGGATGGTCCGGATTACGTTTTTCACCTGTGCCGTTATACGGATATTTTACACCGCTGGTTATAACCATTGGAATATGTTTTAACTGAGCATCCCTGATAGCTTTCTGAGTAGCCGTATAAATGTTCATCTGCTTCTTATAAACAGGATTCGTAAAATACACAAAATAGGTTGTGAAGATATTTCCAGTAACTCCTATCACCAACACTACCGGCAAAAAACCGGCAATTGCCTTGTTCTTTAGTTTTGAGGACAGATCATTTAAAAAATGAATAATCAGAATAGCAATCGATGGAACAGTAAATGCATTAAGCCTGGGAGTACCTATTGGCAGTTTCCTGAAAAGAAATAACAGGAGAGCAGTGGTCAGAAGCAGGCAACTGTACAATACGAGCAGCAATTCTTTGTCTGTTTCTTTTTTAGTTAAATACCTGGCACTTCTTATCAGACCATATATGAAAGAAATGACGCCTATAATACCAAAAAGTGTCTCAAATATTAATCCGGAGCCGGTTTGCGAAAACAGCGTATAAAACGCATTTAAAAACGATTGCAGTTTGTGTGCATTGTCAATCATCAGGAAATCCCAGAAAGAATGCATGATGCCGTCATTCATTACTTGTTTCACATCGAGCTTGTAGAAAAAAGCTATACTGAAGGATAATAAAATCAGGGGAAACCATATCAAAAATGCTTTTTGCAATTTTTCATAAACCTGAGAATTTGCCCGGACTAAGGAAATAGTCTGAAAAAAAACAATAAAGTACAAGGGTGCAACCGCCATCGGGTAAGTATAGCTAAAAAAAGGAAATACCAGAAAACTAAGGCAGAGCAGTGCATACCCTGTTATCGATATGTTTTCCTTACTAGTAATGTCAGGAAGTTTAAGGAGTTGCCATATAACCATGGAGCTAAGCAGTATTTCCATTGCATACTGCTTTATCTGTACAAAGTATTCGGTAAATGTAAAAGACGATACCAGTATCAGAATAAACAAATACCGGGCAATAGTCTGTTTTGTATATACCTGCTTCATCAGGTTGTAACTGACCAGAATGGTAGCAATGCTAACTACTAGAGAAGGGAGTCTGAGAGAAATATAACTATAGTTAAAAAAAGAGGTAATCACTTTCAATACCACCAGATAAATCCTTGGAAATTGCTGCATATAATCCAGAGGCCCCATCAAAGCAGCAGCGCTTTTGGTCTTAAGATTATACATGAAAAACCATTCATCTACCCAGAAAGGCCTTATCTCAAAGAATACCATACTTATCCCGCTTAGGGTTATGAATACCAGGGTAAGTATAGTTACTTTATGAACAATTTGTTCGGTCTTAGATTGATTCAGAATAAGCTGTTTATTTAATTTAATATATTGTAATGGCTGGAACGAAGGCCTAAATTAATAAATAATCAAAAAGAATGCCAGAAAATTTCAACTAAGAGATTGAGGCGAGCATGTTAAAAGCACCCTTGATTTGTTAAATATTCATGTAACGAGATATCTGTATACAAAAATGCCACGGAAGTTGTTACTTTTGGACACAATTATTCAGCCCATATGGCATTATTCAAAGAAGACCCGGCAGCGCCGGATAAGGCCCCCAAACCCCCGAAAAAAAGAAAACCCGTTTGGCGGGAGTGGCTCGATGCGGCTCTTTTTGCTATAGTAGCAGCTACGCTTATCCGCACTTTCTTTTTCGAAGCTTATACTATTCCTACAGGCTCAATGGAAGGAACGATGCTGGTAAATGATTACCTGTTTGTAACTAAAATGGCCTATGGGCCCCGTGTACCTATGACGCCGGTGGCAGTGCCGCTGGTGCATAATACTTTACCCTTTGCAGGCGGTAAATCTTATTCAGAATCAGTTCATTGGAATTATCACCGCATACCGGGCTTCGGACACATTGAGCGCAATGACGTGGTGGTTTTCAACTATCCATGCGGTGATACTGTAATGGTTGAGCAGCCTGAAGCCGATTATTACCAGGCATGCCGGGTGAATGGCCGTGAGGGTGTAATGACCAAATTCTCTATTATTACCCGCCCGGTTGATAAAGAGGAGAACTATATCAAGCGGTGTATTGGTTTGCCCGGCGATGTGCTGGAGATAAAAAACGCGAGAGTATATATTAACGGTACTCCAAACGAGCTATACCCACACTCAAAACTCAACTACATGGTGCGCACCAACGGCAAAATGCCGGTACTTGAAGACAATGTGGAGATGACTTATATGGTAGGCAATGGACAGTATATCTATAATCTCGCCAACGATCAGGTTGAAATGGTTAAAAAAGCCGAGAATGTGGTTTCTGTAAATCCATTTATAGCTTACCCGGCAGGCGTTGCCCCTCCTGATGCAGGTGAATGGGTATTCCCGCTCGATACCGCCAACTTCAAATGGAACCGCGACAATTTTGGTCCAATGACTGTTCCTAAAGAGGGCGTTACTGTTCAGATCACTCCACAGAATATTGCACTCTACCGACGCATAATCCGCAATTACGAAGGTAATACGCTTGAAGAGCAGAATGGCAAAATCATCGTCAATGGTAAGGAAGCAACATCTTATACGTTTAAGATGGACTACTACTGGATGATGGGCGATAACCGCCACAACTCTCTCGACAGCCGCTATTGGGGCTTTGTACCCATAGATCATGTAGTGGGTAAGGCATGGTTTGTATGGCTCAGTTATGGCGAAGGCGGCATCCGCTGGAAGCGCCTGTTCCATGGCATCCATTCATTGGAGAAATAAAAAACAATCGAAAACCTTTCATAAAAAGAGTATTCCCCGCCATTGCTTTATTTCAGGCTATGGCGGGGAATTTTTTTGTGTATCTATTTATCCTCAGTTTTATTATTTACTTTTTAGGAAAAATTATCTTATACAGAAGCTTATCCTTACCACAGAGAGAATCAACACTTACTTCCATGCGCGCGAGAGCAAGGTCGGAAATGCTCCAGCCGAGAGGCAGGGGAACTATGGCCGAATCGGTGTATGGTGATGAGAACCAGTGTTTGATGGTTACCGGCAGCTTCTGCACCATGGGTTGCACCAGGCAATAACCGGCAACCAGTTTGTCGCTGTCATTATGCGAAAAATAGGCCTTATTGATAGCTTCATTCTTTTGTGTATTTCCTTCGCATCCCACATTGGTGAGGGCTGAAATTGGCGCAGTTACCTGTGCTATGTTTTTTGCCTTCAATTTATTGGTACTGTCTTCGAGTTTGTAGGAATTTTTGAGAGAAATTACATAAACCTTAAAGTGGTTTCTGAAAGTATCGTGTGCATTTATTACCCGCTTTAGTACCCTGTAGAGCTGCATCTCGGTTTCGGCGCCGGCATTGTCAACCATTCCGCCATCGAGTATATTATGTTCGCTGTTGAAGGCGCCTGCTGGGCTAAGGTAAGGGAAGCGGGCACTGAGAAAGGCTGCTGTACTTAATTTTAATGTTGTGTCGGCATGAATAAGGTTGTTTGTTATAATGGTAGCGCCTATAAAATCAGTATCGTTGAGTGTTACCGGGGCGCAGATAGCTTTCCGGCCAAAGGTTACATCTGTCGAATTAGAGAATAGTAATGGCACTTTGGTATGTGTACCATCCCATAGTTCCTTTATGTTTTTGCCGTAGGAGCTGTCGTTAGCGAAATGAAGGCTGTAGTACCGCTGCCAGAGATGTTCCTGCACTTTCGACCTGTCACGGCCGCACGAGATATGCAGACCAGAATACCAGATATCGTTGCCGAGCAGACCGGTAATGACTGCAGTTAGATAATCATTGCCGAAGAAAGCAGTATAATCGGAATTGTGAAGAACCGGGTTGCGTATTTGATTAAACCCATTGGCGCAAAGTATGGAAGCGCCAACAGTGCCGCCCGATGCGCCAGAATAGGCGAGCACATGGTTCTGGAAGAGATCGGTTGAGTCTCTTGATCGGGAAAGGCTGTCGAGTTTATTGATAACCAGGCAGGTCCATGTAGAAGCTCGGATACCGCCACCATAAGTATTGACAAGGTATATAGTGTAAAAGGAATCTTTGACAGCTTCGGTTGATAAACGGTCGGTGAGCCATTTTTCGATATACGTATCCAGTTTAACAGGGCTTTCCTTAGTTGTTGGTTGTTTATCTATGTAATGAAAATCATTGTTGGTGCCGAAAGTGATACCAATCATTAAAACGACGAGAATAACTGATAAATTGATTCGGATAATTTTGCCGTAAAAGGTAAGTATAGTAAACAATCCGTAGTAGGTGATAATAGCCGACATTGCTACAGAGAATGCAAAAAACCTTACCGGGAAGCCAGGGCAATAGAGTGCATTGCAGACAAAATAAAAGCCAAAAAGCAGTATAGGGAATAGTACAGATCTCCAGATGAAGCGGTTGGTATTATCATCCCTGAAGAATGGATGGTTTTCGGCAAGAGCCCTACGGTTGGCTGTGATGAGGCAGAATAAAATGCCATATGCCAGCAGGCCTGCAAACAGCCATATGATATCGTGAGGCTCGTGGTTATTGAGCGGTATGCATAAAAACGGCACCAGAAAAAGAATGCCACAGATGATCCAGAACCAGATGTGCGATGATCCGTGGCCGTATATCCATTGAAAGTATCTCTTTTTAAAACACCTCTGTATCAGGAAAATAGTGATGACCATCCAGGCAGATGAAGAGTAG
Source organism: uncultured Bacteroidota bacterium (assembly GCA_903904855.1). Lineage (GTDB taxonomy): Bacteria > Bacteroidota > Bacteroidia > Chitinophagales > Chitinophagaceae > Nemorincola. Next base: position 8,064 of record CAIVEH010000211.1, read on the forward strand.
AAGTCGAGCCTGAAGCCTAATCCGAAAATAACGAGCACATTCAGCATTCCAAAAGCAGGGATAAGAAATGTGATGGCACCAAGCAGGCGTGGCAAGTCGAGCTGGTCATCTTTATATTGCTGAATATTGAACGGTTTTTTCCCAAACAGATCGGTTGTTTTTAAACCGTCAAATATTGTTCTGTCGAAAATTTTGGGGAAGTGCCAGTTCATCAGTGCTAAAATGATGACTACCATGTAAAGGAATATCGGCCCAACCCAACTGTCGTTAATAATCAGTAAAATGTCCTGGCCCTGATCGCTTGCCCAGATAAAGAAGTACATGACTACAAGTGAAACAATAGTGAGCGGGCTGGTACGGAAGATATAGAAGAAGTTGCGCACTACCCGGGTAAAGCCTTTTAGCTGAGTGATGATCCATTGCACACCATCTAATCCGAATAAAAAAACGCCGACCAGCAAGAGAAATTTCAATGTTGCAGGAACTGAGAAAAGCATGACGGGATAAGAGTGCCCGTCTAAAAACAGCAGCATACCTATATTCTCAATAACATCGAAACAACAGGCTACTATTATAAGCCATTTAAATAAGCTCACTTTTTTACTATTGTCAGTATTTATTCTTTTGTTGTAAGCCAGCAGCAGCAGTCCATAGCTGAGAATAAAAATAAAATCAATCCAGGTATTGGTTTTCGCCTGGTTAACCAGGTCGTAACGAACATCATATTTGTCGGTGATTAGATTATAAACCTTTACCGGCCGCTTCCAGCTATTTAGTATGGTATCGGCTTTTTCAGAAGTGTAAGCTAATTCAAGTGCAACAATTCCTGAATGGGATTGAGGGGCCTGTTTGATAATATAAGTTGAGGGGGTTGCAATTAATAAAACTGCAATGAAAAATAGCAGTTGCCAGTTAATTTTCTTTGAGTCAGACATAAAATTGTTGAGTTAAACTGTTAATAAAAAAAGGACTATCTGATTTTGAAGAAACAAAATAGAAAATATTTTATAAAAAGAAGATTTTTTTTAGCTAGCCTCCTAAAAATTATGTATAAAATATTTTGTTATTTTAAAGAGCGAGAGCTCGCAGTTATACCATCTCAAGGAGGAAAGCATTACGTTTTTTCAGCTGTTAATAAAAGTATTTTGTTTTCGGATTTTCAAACTTCTTCCTTATTTTTGCCATATATGAGCAGTGAAAATGAATTTATATCCGGGACAAAGTGGAAAACCCGGGAAATAGAAGAATCTGATGTAATAACCGAAGAACTGCACAACCTCATTGTGTGGAATGATGATGTGAATACATTCGATTGGGTTATTGAGTCGTTAGTTGATGTGTGTGGTCATGAAACAATTCAGGCTGAACAGTGTGCGCTGATAATTCATCATAAAGGTAAATGCGGAGTAAAGAAGGGCAGCTTTGATGAACTGCGCCCACAGGCAGAAGCCCTTATTGACCGGAGCATTCAGGCAACAATTGACTATTGAACTGAGGCCTGAACCAATCTCAACTTTTCATTACTTTAGACTCAGGACTAATAAAGGCAATAATCCACCAGTACCCGGTCGCGGAAAAATAATCTTAATACTTTTTCCTGATAGGCATAGTGCATCTCCTGAGTTTTCCCTTTAATTGTTGCATCCTGGGGTGTACCTAGTAATTTCAGGGCCTGAGCCAGATTTGTGGTACCTGATTTAAGCTGGTAGGGCAGGCTGTTATCGAAAGCCGTTTTTGCATCAAGGATGGTTTTGAAAGAAAACCGAAGCAGGGCTTCAGTCTTTTTACTCCAGCTGATGACTACCTCGGTATTGCCCAATTTATAAAACCACGATGTCCTTTTCTTATTCACTTCTATTCTGTGAGGTTCGCCAATCAAAGCTGTAACTGTGCTCCTGGTGGCAGTTTCGGGAGTAAGTCCGATCATAGATAAGAGATTATTGCCTGTATGATCGGTAGCATGGCACGGCTGTAAATAGCATACCAGAGCCAACAATAAAAACGCGAACTTTTTCATAATCCAATAGAGTTTAATTATAACTGTATAACGTTCTTATCCTAAATTTAGTGTTGTTTTTCCATATTGGAGCAGAATATTTTTAGTGGAATGCCGATAATTATCAGGAATCAGCCAGTATTGGTAAAAGTTGCGCTGATTAATTACTAAGCAATATGCTGATTAGATAGTATTTTTACGCCTCTAATATCAAATTATGCGTATTACTATATTTTTGCTGACTGTACTAATTGCCTCTCAAAACCTGGTTGCACAGGATAAGAAACAGATAACAATGAATGATCTCTGGAAGAATTACACTTTCAGGGTAAAGGATATTCCGGGTTTTAATGCTATGAAAGATGGCAACCGCTATACCCAGATGGACCGGGAAGGAAAACGGATGCTGATCAGAGTGTATAACCTGGCTACAGGCAGCCAGATACAAACACTCTTTGACAATAGTAAACAAAAATTTAAGGATTCTACACTCAATGTTGAGAGTTATACGTTCAGCAAAGATGAAAAGAAAATGTTGCTGCTTACAGATGGCGAAAGTATTTACCGCCATTCTGCTGTGCATCACGTTTATATCTTTGATATTGCCAGTGGAAAAATCTCTTTGCTTGATGATGATAAAGTACTTCATCCATCATTCTCGCCTGATGGCAGCAAAGTAGCTTATGTAAAGAACAACAACCTGTATTATAAAAGCCTTGCCTTCAATGCAGCTGTGCAGATTACCAGTGATGGCGAAAAAAATAAAATAATCAATGGCAATTGCGATTGGGTGTATGAGGAAGAATTCGCTTTTACACAGGCTTACCAGTGGTCGGGTAATAGTAAATATATTGCTTACTACAGGTTTGATGAAAGTAAGGTGCCGGAATACTCAATGACAAAGTACACGGGCTTGTACCCCGATCAGTATACCTATAAATATCCCAAAGCCGGCGAGCCCAATTCGGAAATTATGATAAGGATATTTGAGCCGGCCACCGGATGGTATACCACTGCTAAAACAGGTAAGGAGAAAGACCAGTATATACCCCGTATCAAGTGGGATGATTATACCGGCAAGCTTTGTGTATACCGGCTCAACAGGTTGCAGAATCACCTGGAACTGCTGCTGACTGACCCGAAAAACGGCAACGCTGATGTTATTTACCGTGAACAGAACAAATGCTATATCAATATTAATGATGAGATTACTTTTCTGCCCGATGGCCACTCAATGGTTTTCAGCAGTGAGGGTGGGGGATATGCCCATTTGTATAACTGGGACTGGCAGACAAGTAAGCTGATTGACCTTACCCAGGGCAACTATGATGTTGATGCCCTTGTGGGAGTAGATGAATTGCGGCAAATGGTTTATTATACATCAACAGAGTCGTCTTCGATGGAGAGGAAGCTGTATGTCACTAACCTTACAGGTACTTTTAAAACATGCCTGACTCCCGAAAGTGGTATGCACTCCATAACACCTTGTGCCGGTTATAATTTCTTTCTCGATCGCTATTCCCGGCTCGATAAAGTGCCGGTGATTTATCTGCGTAATGCCAGTGGCACCATCATCAGAACCCTTGAGGATAATAAAGCGCTGGAGAAGAAAATGAAGGAGTATGCACTCGGTAAAATTCAGTTCAAAAACATAGCTGGTGCCCATGAAATGCTGAATGGATGGATGATAACACCACCTGACTTTGACAGTAATAAGAAATACCCTGTGCTTATGTATCAGTACAGCGGCCCCGGATCGCAGGAAGTAGCTGACAGGTTCCCGGTGGGCAATTTCTTCTGGCACCAGATGCTGGCAGAGAAAGGCTATATTGTATTTTGCGTTGATGGTACCGGCACCGGCGCACGGGGAGAGGCTTTCAGGAAGAAGACCTACCTGCAACTGGGCAAGTATGAAAGTGACGACCAGATTGCTGCTGCTCAAAACCTGGGCAAACTGCCATATGTAGACAAAGACAGGATAGGCATATGGGGCTGGAGCTATGGCGGCTTTATGAGTAGTACCTGCATACTGAAAGGTAATGATGTGTTTAAAGCTGCCATTGCCGTAGCCCCGGTTACCAACTGGCGGTATTACGACAATATTTACACCGAGCGTTATATGCGCACCCCGCAGGAAAACCAGCAAGGTTATGATGATAATGCACCTGAGAAGATGGCTGCACGGCTTAAAGGCAGATTCCTGTTTATACATGGTACTGCCGATGATAATGTGCATTTCCAGAACTCCGCCATGCTGACAACTGCACTGGTGAATGCCGGCAAGGAGTTTGAGAGCGAATACTATCCCGACAAAGCACATGGCATATCGGGCGGCAATACGCGGTACCAGCTATATAGCCGGATGACGGAATTTATATTGGAGAATCTGTAAACCCCAAACCCCTAAAGGGGCTTCACTGGTGAAAATGCTTTCAGCTTAAGTTCATTTTTAGGCGTTTAAATTCAGAAATTATACTATGAAAGATGAGATTTTAAACAAGATCTATCGATTCCAAAAAATAGCAAAAAAACTGTCAGTAAAACCTGGGGTAGCTGCGAATACTTTATGGCAAACCATAGCCTTTGTAAAGTAGTCAAAAATGAAAAAGAAGCAGCACTTTTCTTCAATAAACTTGATGCTATCGGAAATGTTGATGTGAAAAAATAATGCTTTAAGAGTTGTTGAATAATTATTTTACTATTCCTGATTTTAAGGCGGTTACCTGATAGCGCTTGCCATCTCTGTAACTTTGCCACTATTAATTTTTTATGCTACATGCCTGAAACCATATCTGTTAAAAACAAGTATATACCTGTACGTTATTTTCAGAGAGTAGCGCACAGGATTGTTTTGCCCGGATTTAACGGTTCTTCTTTGTTTGTAGTTGGTAAATACTTTGTCAGGGAGTGGAAAGTGCTGGGTTTGCAGGAGCGTGCCGCTGCAGTTACTTACAACTTTCTGATGGCCATGCCTCCTACTTTTTTGCTCCTGTTTTCTATATTGCCCTACCTGCGGCTCAACAATGTGGAACCCACACTGCTCAATGTACTGAAGTTGCTCTCTCCCAACCAGAATATTTACAATAATGTGCATGGGGTAGTGAGTGATTTTATGGGTAAGCGTCACCAGGATGTATTGGGATATGGTATTGTACTGGTGCTTTTTTTCTCCTCCAATGGCATTATGGGCCTGATGAGGTGCTTTGATAAAAGTATCAGCCTATATGTGAAACGGACTGGGATTGAACGAAGATGGCGTGCCATTGGCCTTACTGTTGTTCTGCTTATGATAATTATTACCGGGCTTACTGTACTCATCTTCCAGAGTCGTGACCTGAACCCCTATATCCATAAAACATTTCATAGCGTACTGATGGTGAAAATGGTGAGTTTTTTTATACTTGCATTGCTGGTATTTACTGCCATTTCTGTTATATACACTTATGGGCCATCGCTAAAGCATAAGTTCCGGTTTGTATCTACTGGTTCGGTGTTTGCCACAGTTGCCTCTGTGTTGGCCACATCTATATTCTTCTTCCTGGTCAATCATTTCCTTAATTACAATAAACTATATGGCTCCATAGGCACACTTATAGCCTTTATGGTATGGGTATGGATCAATACGCTTATCATGCTCATGGGCTACCTGCTCAATGTGAGCATATTGCTGGGGGAATTAGCCAATGAATAGAAAAGGTTGATCGAGGCATTTAGGTGCGGGCAGGCAAATGATAAACTCTTTGTTAAGTCCAGAAACAACATTCTCCATATCTCTACCGTGGCATTATTGCCTGATACCGGTAAATTTATTCACATCAATTAGTTCGTGGTTTCTTTCTTTTCAAGCCGGTTAAAGTAATATAAAAGCACAAGGCTGAACAAGACGTCGACCGGGAACAAAAGGCTTATAAAAGTTTCGGATACCAGCTTGTTCCGGGCTGCCAGGTATATAATTAAGTCAACCACTGCCAGCATTATATAAGCTGTAGCGCCGATCCTTTTCAATCCACATGCCCATAACCAGAATACTGTATATGCAGCCACCCATAATACCTGTAGCCATACCACATCAGGAAACGGCACCTTCCTGTCGGACCAGATTACCCATACCAGCCCGAAAATATGAAACAAACCCACCAGTGGAAATACCATGGGTGGCTTCCTGAATACATCCCTTAAATACTCTCCCAGATTACGCAAATTGTTTATTGTTTTTTGTACTAAGGTGCCTGGTAAATCAGCTGAAAAAGTCAGCTATCACTGCTTTCCAGCCGTTCAATTTTATTGATCCCTTCCAGCGAGCCCAGCCGGTTGCAGAGTTTATTCAGCTCCTCCCGGTCGTGCACATACACCATAATAGTTCCTTCAAAGATACCATCATTAGAGTCAATACTCAACGACCGCATATTCATTCTCAGTTCTCCGCTTATAATATTGGTTATCTTCTGTATTACACCCACATCGTCCAGACCTATTATCCGCACTCCGCTAAGGAAGGAAATTTCTTTGTTTTTGGCCCACTTGGTTTTTACAATTCTGTGCCCGTAGTTGGCCAGCAACTGCGCCGCATTGGGGCAATCGGTGCGATGTATTTTAAGCCCTTCGCCCGATGTTACAAACCCGAATACGCTGTCGCCCGGTATTGGCTGGCAGCATTGCGCCAGCTTGTATAGTATTTTATCCGACCGCTCACCAAAAATGATCAGTTCAGCGGCTTTGGCCGTTTTCTGTTTTGAAGCTTCGTCATCAGCCTGTACGTTCCGGGTGTCCTGCCTGATCTCTTTTGAGGTATGCTGGATTTTATCTCCGTATATACCAAAATTCTTCAGTTCTTTCAGATCTATGCTCCCTACCGCAATGCCATAAAAAAGATCGAGCGTACTAGACTTTTTGAAGTACTGCTGTAGCTCATTAAGGTTGTATTGCGACATAGGCGCACCCAGGTGTTCCAGCTTCTTTCTCAGGGCCGCTCTGCCATCTTCAGCAATCTTTCGTTTGTCTTCTTTCAGGTAGTTTTTAACCCTCGATTTTGCCTTTGCAGTTATCAGAAATGAGAGCCAGTCTTCGCTGGGGTTTTGTTTCGATGAGGTAATCACTTCCACCTGGTCGCCGCTGTTGAGGTTGTAGCTCAGCGGCACCAGCCTGTAGTTAACTTTTGCTCCAATGCAATGCATGCCCAGTTCGCTATGAATATCAAATGCGAAATCAAGAGCTGTGGCACCCTTTGGCAATACTCGCATATCTCCGGTAGGCGTATAGATATATATTTCCTCAGTGAACAGATCCAGCTTGAAATCCTGCAGGAAATCTATGGTATCGGTATCCGGATTGTTTACTATTTCTCTCAGGTGCTTCAGAAAGCTGTCCAGTTTGCTTTCCTGCGATGAGGCAGTGCCTTCTTTATATTTCCAGTGTGCCGCCAGTCCTTTCTCGGCAATTTCGTTCATCCTTTCGGTACGTATCTGCACTTCTACCCAGCGGCCTCCGGGGCCCATTACAGTGGTATGCAGCGCTTCATAGCCATTGCCTTTCGGCACACTTATCCAGTCGCGCAGCCGCTCAGTGCTGGGGCGGTAAAAATTAGTTACAATTGAGTATACTTTCCAGCAATCTTCCTTCTCTCTTTCCGGCACCGATTTTATGATGATGCGTATAGCAAACAGGTCGTACACTTCTTCAAATGTCACCTGCTTTTTCTTCATCTTATTCCATATGCTGTTGATGGCTTTTGGCCGGCCGTATATCTCAAAGTCAAAACCGTTTTCGGTAAGCTCTTCCTTTACCGGTTTTATAAATTCATTGATGTATTTAGTTCTTTCGCGCTTGGTTTCACTGAGGCCGTGGGCTATTTCCATATACATCTCCGGCTGAGTGTATTTCATAGCAAGGTCTTCCATCTCGCTCTTAATTTCATAGAGGCCCAGGCGGTGGGCGAGGGGAGAGTATATGTAAGTGGTTTCCGATGATATTTTTAGTTGTTTTTCCCGGCTCATGCTGCCCAGTGTGCGCATATTGTGCAATCTGTCGGCCAGCTTTATCAGGATCACGCGGGGGTCATCGGCCAGGGTCAGCAGTATCTTCCTGAAGTTCTCAGCCTGAATGGTGGTATCGGCCTTAATATCCACCACATTGCTGATCTTGGTAAGGCCATCAATGATCTTGGCTATATGCGTGCCGAATTCGAGGGTTATATCTTCAAGCGTCAGTTCGGTATCCTCCACCGTATCGTGCAGCAGTGCGCATATGGCCGACCTTACGCCCAGTCCTATTTCTTCCACCACTATAAGGGCCACCGCCAGCGGGTGCAATATATAAGGTTCGCCGCTTTTGCGCCGCATATCCTTATGCGCATCTACCGCTATCTCAAAGGCATTGCGCAGCAAGGCCTTATCGCCCTTCTTGATACTTTCTTTAAGCGCACGCAACAAAGCCCGGTATTCCCGCAGTATTATCTTCTTCTCTTCTTCGTCTGTTTTATTATAAGGCGCATCAGGTTGCGCAATAAGTGTTGTTGGCATATCAGGTTCTACTCAATTACTAATTTACGCCGAAAAACCAGACGAAACTTTTTTGAGGCAAAAAAAAGAATAAAATCTCCTTAGTTGCATGGACAAGAGACTCATTGTGAAAGGTTGTGGACCATTCAGGTGCGGATATCCATCGGGCTTGCTTGCTATTTTATAAAAGACAGAATCTGAATCATTACTCGAATTACGAGGCAGAAATTTTAAACAACAAAACCACATGTTTTGCATGTGGTTTTGTTGTTATATTACGGTAAACTATACCCCTTTTTATGCCTTTTTTTTATGATACTAATTAGAGGCAGTATTCCTGTTTTCTACCTAATATGATTATTTATTTTATTTATTTTACTATTTATATTTTTCATACTGTGGCACAGCTCTCCTATATTTTTCCTTCTGAGGGACAGCTCTCCTATATTTTTCCTTCTGTGGGACGGCTCTCCTATATTTTTCCTTCTGTGGGACAGCTCTCCTATATTTTTCCTTCTGTGGGACAGCTCTCCTCTGATTGTCATTTCCGGTGTTAGGATCGTTTTTCTCAAATACATTAAAAACAGAATATCCCGACCTCCCTTCATTGGCACCCAAAGGCCTGTCCTGGTCATCAAGCGCCTGCACTTCCCACACATATGTGCTACCTGTATCCAGTTTTATATCATTGGGCAAGGTGGCACTGGCAGCATTTTTATAGTCTTTTTCCATCATCGGGTGGTTGGTCCTGTATGCCAGCTCAGGTGTCTGTCCTTTACCAACTTCTTTTATTGTTAACCGGTAAGTTACACTTCCTCCGGTAACCGAAGGCTGCACTGGTGTCCATTGAAACACCGGCCTTCTTGTCTGGCTAACTACACAGGGTTCGCCATTTCTCGGCGATATCAGTGCAGGCGGCTGGTTGGCAGTAATTGTAAAGTTACCATACTGTGGCTGCTGGGTAGTCAACGCAGTCAGGGTTGTTGGGTTCACCAGTTGCACACTTAGCCGGTAATTGTCATCATGCATGCGCCCCGTCGCGCCAACTGCCTTTGTATCGAAATAGCCATGGTATTTTACATCCTGAGGCGGCAAAATATCCTCAGTATAGAATTGATTCGACCCGGGGCCGCACACTATTACCGGCATTTTACCAA